>CAIXVE010000055.1 GCA_903922825.1 uncultured Micrococcales bacterium
AGATCTTTCAGGGGTGAGAGTTCTCATTGTTGGTGACATTTTGCACTCTAGGGTTGCAAGATCAAATGCACTTTTGCTGCGTAAACTCGGTGCCAAGGTTGCCTACTCTGGTCCTTCCACTCTGGTTCCATATTCAGCACTTTCCATCGTTGATGAAATCTTCTATGATTTCGACGAAGCGTTGGCACAGAGCTTTGATGTTGTCATGATGCTAAGAATCCAGGCGGAACGAATGAACTCAGCGTTTATTCCTAATGCCAAGGAATATTCACAACTTTTCGGACTATCCGATTCGAGATTCAGTTCACTGTCGCCAAAGACTTTGATTATGCACCCTGGTCCTATGAACCGAGGGTTAGAGATCTCGTCTAATGTTGCTGACTCACAACAATCGGCAATCTTGCAGCAGGTTACCAATGGAGTTGCAGTCCGAATGGCAGTTCTATACAAGCTTCTAGCTCAAGAAGGAAAGGCATAATGTCTAATTACCTAATCAAGAATGCTCAACTGGCGGATGGCACAACTGTTGACATTGAAATCAAGAATCAAAAGATTGTTCAAGTAGGTAGCGATCTAGCCTCTGATGCTGAAGTAATCGATGCAAGTGGTTTGATTGCAGTCAGTGGTCTTGTCGACCTTCACACCCATCTTCGAGAGCCGGGTTTTGAAGGAAGTGAAACTATTCTCACTGGTTCTAGAGCTGCGGCTAAAGGAGGATTCACAGCTGTTCATGCAATGGCCAACACAGCACCAGTTGCTGATAATGCTGCTGTAGTTGAACAGGTTTATGCTCTTGGAAAGAAGGCTGGATATGTTCAGGTTCAACCAATCGGTGCTGTGACTGTCAATCTTGAAGGTAGCCAACTCTCAGACATGGGAAAGATGAATAAATCATCAGCTCAAGTCACGGTCTTTAGTGATGATGGCAAATGCGTGAGTGACTCTTTGGTGATGCGTCGAGCTTTGGAATATGTGAAAAGTTTTAGTGGTGTGATAGCACAGCACGCTCAAGACCCTTCCCTCACAGTTAATGCTCAAATGAATGAAGGTGAGCTTTCACTAAGACTAGGCCTTACAGGTTGGCCACAGGTTGCTGAGCAAGCAATCATCGCCAGAGATGTTCTCCTGGCTGAAGAAGTTGATTCAAGACTGCATGTTTGCCACGTCTCGACAGCTGGTTCAGTAGATATCATTCGCTGGGCAAAGGCTAGAGGAATCAAGGTAACCGCTGAGGTAACCCCTCACCACCTTCTGCTAACTGAAGAACTAGCAAGTGATTACAACCCCATCTTCAAAGTGAATCCACCGCTTAGAACAGCTAAGGATGTGCAAGCACTTAGAGAAGCGGTAGCAGATGGAACAATAGACATCATTGCTACCGATCACGCACCTCACCCTAATGACAGCAAGGACTGTGAATGGGGAGAGGCAGCATTCGGAATGCTGGGACTTGAAACGGCAGCGGCTATCGCGAAGACCGCCTTGATTGATACTGGATTTATTGATTGGGTTCGTTTCCAAGAAATCCTTTCAACAAATCCAGCAAAGATTGGTTCGCTATCCGATCAAGGTCAAGCCATTGAAGCTGGTTCATTCGCCAACTTGGTTTTGATTGACCCTAACGCTAAGCAAACAATTGTCTCTGATGGTGAAAGCAAGAGCACCAACAACCCTTACGTAGGTATGGAGCTAAGCGGTGTTGTTAAGCACACTTTTTACAAAGGAGCCTTGACCGTTCGAGACGGCAAAGTTCAAGAACTAGGAGAGAGCAAATGATTAGAGCAAGAAACGCGGTTCTAGTTCTTGAAGACGGAAAAGTTTACACAGGCGTCCCATTCGGCCGAGAAGGTAGTTCACTTGGGGAGATTGTCTTCTCAACGGGAATGTCTGGTTATCAGGAAACATTGACTGACCCTTCTTACGCTGGGCAGATTGTTCTCCAAACAGCGCCCCACATTGGCAACACCGGAATGAACGACACCGATGAAGAATCTGATCGAATCTGGGTTGCTGGATATATCGTCCGAGACGTGTCCAGGATTACCTCAAATTTCCGATCACAACGATCACTTGAAGATGACCTCTTGCGTGACGGAGTAGTTGGAATCTCTGAGCTTGACACTAGGGCTCTAACACTTCATCTTCGGGATGTTGGTGTGATGCGAGCTGGAATCTTTAGCGGGGATCATGCAAAGCGTCCTGTTACCGAACTGATTGAGGAAGTTCAAGCTTCACAACCCATGGCTGGTAGATCCCTGAGTGATGTAGTTTCAACTCCTGAGCCATACACTGTGTCCCACGAGGGTGATTACTTTGGAAAGATAGCGATTCTAGATTTAGGCATCAAAAGGTCTACCATTCAGAACATGACAGCACGTGGCTTGGACGTGTTTGTTTACCCAGCCAAATCATCGGCAGCGACACTGCTCTCTGATAACCCAGATGCCGTTTTCTATAGCAATGGCCCAGGAGACCCAAGCACTGCTGAACATCAGGTTAGTGTTCTGCGTGAAGTGCTGAACAAAAGGATTCCGTTCTTTGGTATTTGTTTCGGCAATCAGTTACTTGGAAGAGCTCTAGGTTTTGAAACATACAAGCTAGGGTTCGGTCATAGAGGTATTAACCAGCCGGTTCTAGATCGAACCACAGGCAAGGTAGAGGTCACTGCACACAATCATGGCTTCGCAGTCAAAGTCGATGGTGGCGAGAGCGTTCCTTCTCCTGCCGGTTTTGGACAAGTTAAAGTAAGCCATATCTGTCTAAATGATGATGTGGTTGAAGGGCTCGAATGTGTTGACATTCCTGCATACTCTGTCCAATACCACCCTGAGGCTGCTGCAGGACCACACGACGCCAACTATCTATTCGATCGACTAATTGACATGATCGCCGAGAACAGAAAACTAAAAGGGTAACTAATGCCACGTAGAGAAGATATCAAAAGCGTTCTAGTAATTGGATCTGGTCCGATTGTTATCGGTCAAGCGTGTGAGTTTGACTACTCTGGAACCCAAGCTTGTCGTGTTTTAAGAGCTGAAGGCATTCGAGTAATCCTGATAAACAGCAACCCAGCTACCATCATGACTGATCCAGATTTCGCAGACGCAACCTATATTGAACCAATCACACCCGAAATCATTGAATCAATCATCATCAAAGAAAAGCCTGATGCAATCTTGCCTACCCTTGGTGGACAGACTGCCTTGAATGCTGCTATGTCACTGCATGAGTTGGGAATTTTAGATAAATACAATGTTGAACTTATCGGGGCTAATGTTGACGCTATTCGTGCGGGTGAGGACCGACAGTCTTTCAAGCAACTCGTATTAGATGCTGGTGCGGATGTTGCTAAGTCAGTTATAGCTCACACTATTGATGAGGTCATCGCTGGCGCAAACGAACTTGGTTATCCAGTGGTGGTTAGACCATCTTTCACTATGGGTGGACTTGGATCAGGTTTTGCCTATAACGAAGTGGACCTTCGTCGTATTGCAGGAGCCGGCCTTCAAGCAAGTCCCACCACTGAAGTTCTTCTCGAAGAATCAATTCTTGGTTGGAAAGAGTATGAACTGGAATTGATGAGAGATAAGGCAGATAACACTGTTGTTGTCTGTTCTATTGAAAACGTTGATCCAGTTGGTGTTCACACAGGCGATTCCATCACCGTAGCACCAGCACTTACCCTTACTGACAGGGAATACCAACGACTACGAGACATCGCGATTGACATCATTAGAGCCGTTGGTGTTGACACCGGTGGCTGTAACATTCAATTCGCAGTCGAGCCAGACACCGGTCGAATCATTGTTATCGAAATGAACCCCAGAGTAAGCCGCTCTTCTGCGCTTGCATCGAAGGCAACTGGTTTCCCAATTGCAAAAATTGCTGCGAAACTAGCAATTGGTTACCGGCTTGATGAGATTCCTAATGACATTACAAAGGTGACCCCGGCATCATTTGAGCCAACTCTTGACTACATAGTAGTTAAAGTCCCACGATTCGCATTCGAAAAATTCCCAGCAGCCGACGCAACCCTCACCACCACGATGAAATCTGTTGGCGAAGCTATGGCTATTGGTAGAAACTTCACCCAAGCGTTGCAAAAATCACTTAGAAGTCTAGAGAGAAGAGGATCTTCATTTCACTGGGCTGAACAAAAGAAGTCCAAAGCGGAACTAATTGATATCTCTAGAACACCAACCGATGGGCGAATTGTTACTGTTCAACAGGCCATGCGTCTAGGTGCTTCAATTGAAGAAATATTCGAAGCTACCAAGATTGATCCTTGGTTCCTTGAACAGATCCAATACATAAACCAGATTGCAAATGAGATTAGTTCAGCGAAGCAACTATCGGAGGATCTTTTGGTGTTTGCTAAGTCGCACGGGTTCTCAGATGCGCAACTTGCGGAACTTAGAGGGCTAACTGAAGACCAGATTAGGCACCAAAGATACGAAGCCGGTATTAGACCCGTATTCAAAACAGTGGATACTTGTGCTGGAGAGTTCCCGGCGATAACTCCTTATCACTACAGCACCTACGAACAGCAAACCGAAGTTAGGCCATCGACTAGTCGAAAGGTAGTCATTATTGGCTCAGGACCTAACAGAATCGGTCAAGGTGTTGAGTTTGACTATTCATGTGTTCATGCATCTTTCGCGTTGCATGATGCAGGCTTTGAAACAATCATGATCAACTGCAACCCTGAGACTGTTTCAACAGATTATGACACCAGCGACAGGCTCTACTTCGAGCCGCTAACCCTTGAAGATGTGCTTGAAGTAATACACGCTGAGTCGCAGAGTGGGGAACTGGTAGGCGTAGTCGTTCAGCTTGGTGGTCAAACAGCTTTAGGTTTGGCTCAAGGCTTAGCGGCTAATGGGATCCCAATTCTAGGAACAAGTCCAGATGCAATTGATTTAGCTGAAGAACGCGGAGCATTCTCTAAGATTTTGGACGAAGCTAAATTGATTTCTCCAGCTAATGGAACTGCAATAAGCCTTGAAGAATCGAAGGTAATCGCAAATCGTATTGGCTATCCAGTCCTGGTAAGGCCTAGTTTCGTGCTCGGTGGACGTGGAATGGAAATCGTTTATGACGAGAACTCCCTGGAAGGCTACTTTGATCGAATTGCTGACCAAGCCATAGTTGGACCAAAGCACCCTCTGCTCGTAGATCGATTCCTAGATGATGCCATTGAAATTGACATCGATGCACTTTTCGACGGTGAACAGCTCTATGTTGGTGGAGTTATGGAGCACATCGAAGAGGCCGGAATTCACTCAGGTGACTCATCTTGCACCTTGCCGCCAATTACTCTCAGCGATACTCAGATAGATCGAGTTCGCGAGGCCACGCTGAAGATTGCGCAGGGTATAGGAGTTAGAGGACTTTTGAATGTTCAGTTCGCCTTAGCTCATGATGTTTTGTATGTCCTTGAAGCTAATCCGCGTGCATCTCGCACTGTGCCATTTGTATCTAAAGCATTGGGTATAACCCTGGCTAAAGCTGCTGCCTTGGTTATGGTAGGTAAATCAATTGCGGAACTTGTTGCTGAGGGGCATCTACCTAAGCAGGATGGAACTCACATTCCAGCAGGTGCAACTATCTCAGTTAAAGAAGCTGTCCTACCATTCAAACGCTTCGCAACCAAAGATGGGCGCTTTGTTGATTCACTTCTGGGTCCTGAGATGCGTTCAACAGGTGAAGTGATGGGTATAGATGTTGATTTCCCTACGGCATTTGCTAAAGCCCAGTCGGCTGCAGGAAGCGCTTTGCCTACCTCAGGAACGATATTCATCTCAGTTGCTGATAGGGACAAGCACCAAGTTGTGCTTCCAGTTAGAAGGCTTGCTCAGCTCGGCTACAAGATTTTAGCCACCAGCGGAACGGCAGCGATATTAAATAGACATGGAATAAAGGCAACAGTGGTTAGAAAACATTCAGCAGATGACAATGCTCCGGCTGGACCTTCAATTGTTGATTTGATAACGGCTGGTGAGGTTGATGTTGTCGTAAATACACCTAGCGGATCCGATGCTCGTAAAGATGGCTATGAAATACGTGCCGCAACCACAGCAGCTGACGCGCCTATTTTCACGACTATCGCTCAGCTATCAGCAGCTATTGGCTCCTTTGAAACCGTTATCGCAGGGCCTTTCAAAGTCAGATCTTTACAAGAGCACGCAGCAGATAGGAGGGCTTTACTTGCCTGAGTCATTTTCTAGGAAGCTCGAAGCTTCCTTTTCACAAAGTCAGTTATGTGTGGGTATTGATCCGCATAAGGAACTGCTTATTGAGAATAACTATGAACTCAATGTCAAAGGTTTAGAGCGCTTTAGTTTTGATCTATTAGATAAATTGTCTGGCATAGTTTCGATTGTGAAGCCTCAGGTGTCATTCTTTGAAAGTTTTGGTTCTGCAGGGTTCAAAGTTCTTGAGAACTTATTAACTGAGGCAACAAGTAGAGGACTACTGGTTATCGCAGATGCTAAACGTGGAGACATAGGAACTACGATGCAGGCCTATGCGGATGCCTGGTTGAGTAAAGATGCACCTTTTATCTGCGATGCTCTAACGGTTTCGCCTTATTTAGGAGTTGGTTCGCTATCTCCTGCAATAAGCGCTGCTGCCGAACGAGGTAAAGGATTATTCATCTTGAGTGCAACCTCAAACAAGGAAGGCAAGACAATTCAAACTGCGCTAGTGAATGAAACTACTGTCGCCAATCAAATTGCCAACGAGGTAGCTCAACTCAACAAAGTAACCGCTACTTCTAAAGGAAAGTTTGGTCACCTAGGACTGGTCATCGGGGCAACTCTAGACCGATATAAGTTTGGTTTAGAGTCTATAAATCACGGTTCTACAGAATTGATTACTCCAATCTTGGCACCTGGTTTTGGTGCACAAGGAGCATTACTGTCTCAAGCCAGAACGATCTTCGGTGAGAACGCGTCAAACGTGGTTTACAGCATTAGCAGAAGTGCCCTCAGAGATGGAATGTCCGCAGTAGCTAGCGCTGTGTCACTGGATGTGGCTGAACTTGCTGAAGCACTTGGTTAGTAGTCTTTAGTTATGACGAAACTCACAGTTATTGCTGGACCGACCGCGGTTGGCAAGGGAACTGTCGTTCGTCACATTCTTGCTAGCCATCCTGAAGTCAATCTGTCTATATCTGCAACAACTAGAAAACCACGGCCTGGTGAGATTGATGGTGTTCACTATTTCTTCGTTTCTGAAGAAAGATTCGATGAAATGGTCGCTAATAACGAGCTTCTGGAATACGCCGTAGTCCATAAGACTCACAGATATGGAACTCCTAGGAAACCAGTTGTAGAGGCTATCGCCAGCAATGAACAAATCATCCTAGAAATTGATCTTCAGGGCGCCAGATTGGTGAAAACTGCTATGCCTGAAGCAAACTTAATCTTCATTGCACCACCTTCCTGGGAAGAATTGGGCAGGCGTTTGGCTGAACGAGGAACTGAGACTGCAGAACAGATAGCTGTTCGTTTGGACACCGCTAAGGCTGAAATGGCAGCCCAAGGGGAGTTCGACCATGTGGTTATCAACGAGGATGTAGCCAAGTGTGCCCAACAGGTCTTAGAATTGATGCAGGCCTAGTTCGCCAACATCTTTGAAACCCAAAATAGAAAGTCACTAGAACATGTCTGAGAAATTAGAAGGAATCGTAAACCCATCAATCGATGCGCTTATGGAGAAAAACCCATCAAAGTATGGTTTGGTTATCTTCGCCGCTAAGCGTGCACGCCAGATCAACGATTACTACTCTGCTCTTCACGAGGGTTCACTATTTACCAATGTTGGTCCTCTAGTTGACTCTGAAGTTAACGACAAGCCTCTTTCTATCGCTATGAAGGAAATTGTTGCTGGCGCAGTCACTGCCACTAGCGAAGCTGAGTAATTAAGGGCGACCTTGCGCATACTTGTTGGCATCACCGGCGGTATCGCTGCATATAAGTCAGCGAACATAATTCGACTTCTGACTGAAGCCGGTCACGATGTCAAAGTTCTTCCGACTCAAAATGCATTGAAATTTATTGGCTCAGCCACTTTAGAGGCACTTTCCCATAACAGTATTGATCCGGACCTTTATACCCAGGTTGCCGATGTTAAACACATCAAACTTGCCCAGGAAGCCGACCTAGTAATCGTCGCTCCAGCAACAGCCGCTTTCCTTGCCAGATATGCACAGGGACTTGCTGACGATTTACTTACTAACGTACTTATGGCAACTGAAGCTAAGGTTGTCATTGCTCCTGCTATGCACACTGCTATGTGGGATCATCCAGCCACTGTCCAAAACATTCAAACCCTTACCAACCGAGGTGTTTTTGTTCTAAACCCAGAATCAGGTCGACTAACCGGTTCAGACACGGGTATTGGTCGAATGGTTGAGCCTGAAGACATTGTTCGCAGAGCACTTATTTTTGCAAAAGACGTGCAGCAGCTTGCAGGTAAGCAGATTGTTATTGCGGCCGGTGGAACTCGTGAAGCCATAGATGAAGTTCGATTCATCGGAAATCATTCAAGCGGTAAACAAGGTATAGCGCTAGCGCAAGCAGCACTAGATCGTGGAGCAGAAGTAACTTTCATTGCGGCAAACATAGATTTAGAGATACCAGCTGTGCAAAAACTTATTCGTGTAGCAAGTGTTAGCGACTTAGAACAAGCTCTTCATCTAGCGTTCGAGTCTGCCGACGCGATTATTATGCCTGCCGCTGTAAGTGACTATCGCTTGGCAAATCCAATCATAGGTAAATTGCATAGAGCAGAAAATCCCGATTTGGATTTGCATTTGACAGCAAACCCAGATCTGCTAAGTGAACTGAGCGCTAAACGAGCTTCATCCGTGAGACCTGTTCTGGTCGGGTTCGCCGCTGAAGTTGCAAATGAATCAGAGTCAGAGAGCCTCGAGATTCGTGCAAGGAAAAAACTTGAAAACAAAGGCGTTGACGCGGTAGTTGCAAACTGGGTGTCACGGGGAGTGGTTTTTGGCCAAGATGACACTGATGTATTGATCGTCTCTAGTGGGTCAACCATTTCGGCAACTGGCTCTAAATATGATGTTGCCAACAGCATTCTCAACTCTATACACACACTGTTAGAGAGTTAGAGGCCTCAAGTCGCAGGTGTTGTATATACTTGGGGGACTATGAGCGAATTGAGACTCTTCACATCCGAATCCGTAACTGAAGGTCACCCAGACAAGATCTGTGACCAGATCAGCGACGCTATCCTCGACAATTTGCTTGAACAAGACCCTAGCTCACGCGTCGCGGTAGAGACTTTAGTGACTACAGGCTTGGTGCATGTCGCCGGTGAGATTACTACAGAAGGCTATGCAGAAATCCCTGACATTGTTAGAAGTAAGTTGATTGAGATTGGTTATACATCATCACAGATTGGCTTTGATGGTGAAAGCTGTGGTGTCTCCGTATCGATAGGCAAGCAATCACCTGACATTGCTGGAGGCGTTGACAATTCACTCGAGCAACGCCTAGGAAATGAAGATGAATTTGATGCTCAAGGAGCCGGCGATCAGGGTCTGATGTTTGGCTTTGCATGCAACGAGACGGAATCGTTGATGCCACTTCCAATTAAGCTTGCTCATTCACTAGCCGAAAGGCTAGCTCAGGTTCGTAAAGATGGAACGATTGATTATTTACGTCCTGATGGAAAAACCCAGGTCACAATTGGATACGAAGACGGTAAGCCTGTATCGGTGGACAAGGTTGTTGTCAGCGCTCAACATAATCCGAACATCTCACAAGACTCTTTGAAATCTGATATTGCTAAATTTGTTATCTATCCAGTGCTAGATTCGTTCGGTTTTAGTACAGCATCCGAGAACTTACTGATCAACCCTTCAGGCAAATTCGAAATTGGTGGCCCTAAAGGTGACGCTGGGTTAACTGGTCGAAAGATAATTGTGGATACCTACGGAGGCTATTCAAGGCACGGCGGTGGAGCTTTCAGTGGCAAAGACCCGTCCAAGGTAGATCGTTCAGCCGCCTACGCAATGCGCTGGGTTGCTAAGAACATTGTTGCGGCAGGTCTTGCTGACAAAGTTGAAGTGCAAGTTGCCTATGCAATCGGTGCGGCCAGACCGGTTGGACTCTATGTTGAAACTTTTGGAACCAGCAAAGTAGCCGAATCGGCTCTAACTAAAGCAATTCTTGAAGTGTTTGACCTTCGACCGAAGGCAATCATCCAGGAACTTGATCTACTGAGGCCAATCTATGGGAAGACTTCGACCTACGGACACTTCGGCCGAGACTTAGAGGAATTCACATGGGAGAGAACCAACAAGGTAACTGAGCTACAAAGAGCCTCAGGAGTCTGAAATGGCTAGGTATGCCAAGGTTCGGTTTCCTTCGGCCTTACCTCAACTCGATAAGGAATTTGACTATTCAGTTCCTGAAGGCATGGTTCTAGCTTTCGGCCAACTTGTTTCTGTTCCATTCGGACCCAAGCGGTCACTGAAAACTGGAATTGTTGTTGGGCTTGCAGAAGATTCAATCTTCGCTGACAAAGTCTTGCCGGTGACAGAAATCACTTCAGTGAAAGCGCTGATAACCACTGAACAACTTGATCTAGCTCTGGCTGTTTCTCAAAGACAGGCTGGTTCTGTTGGAGAGCTGCTTTCAACAATCCTGCCCAAGCGCATGAAGCGGACCGAAGCAAGCTACACCAAATCCTCGAGACCTTTCCAAGGTGTATTGCCAGTTTCCAAATTCCACGACAGCATTCAAGCTACCAAACGCGCTTACATTCAATGTGACTTCATTGAAGGTCAGTCTGGTCTTAGCAACTGGGCAGAAGAATTTGTTCTGTTAGCAGCGAACGAACTGCGTAAGGGTAGAAGTACGCTCGTGGTTTTACCTGATTTTCGGGCTGTTAGTGACTTTGAAAAAGCTCTGGAACACTTCAGACTAAGTGAGCACGGGATTCGGATTGAGAGTTCAGATTCAGGGTCAGATAGGTACTTGAGTTATCTTAGGTCCCTAGATGAGATTGCAATTGTCTACGGCGTTCGCTCGACTTCATTCATGCCAGCACGGAATCTGGGACTAATTCTCCTGCTGGATGACGCTGATGACTCTCATACTGAACAGTCAGCACCCTATTGGAACTCTAGAGATGTCTTGTTACAACGGCAGGAACTGGAAGATTGCAGGATGGTAGTGAGTTCACTATCACCTAGCGCCGAGATGGTAAGGCTTATCGGTTTGGATTATTTCCAAAGGATTTCAAACCTCCAACTAAAACCTCTCACCAGAGTCACAAACAATCACACTCGCCTTGATGACGAGAGCTTCGGCTACATTTCTCAATGCCTAAGATCTGGCAAGCCAGTGCTTATTCAAACCTCAAACCTTGGCCAAGCAACTGGCGTTGTCTGCAAAAAGTGTCGAGAGCTAAGAACTTGCCCGCAGTGCGAAGGTAGGGTCTGGATTGATGGCGCTAGTAATTTTCGTTGTCGTAGTTGCAAATTCACCGGATCGATTGGGTGCTGTGCCTGCGGTGGTTCTGAAGTCTCTGTAATCAAACTTGGTTCTTCTGGTCTCGCGGAATCACTTGAGAAGGCCTTCCCAGATGCAAATGTCGTTCACTCTTCCGGACAAGAAAGAATAACCGAAGTTGACCGGGGTTCGACCCTTGTTATTGCAACCACTGGAGCTGAGCCATACGTTCATGGCGGATATGCATGCGTCCTTTTGGCCGATGCCTATTCCATGGTTGCTGGCTCAAGGTTGCGTTCCCTTGAACAGGCGGCGTTAAGGTGGGCAAATGCAGCAAGTCATGCAGCTCGAGATGGACTCGTGATCTTTGTTGGTTTGACTGGTGATGTTGCTAGCCAGGCTATGCAGTTAGATTTCTTTTCAATGATTGAAGCGGACTTCAAGGACAGAGTTGAGTTGGGTCTACCACCAGCCACAAGACTTGTTTCTATTACGTCAAATTCAGCCGCCGATTTATCCGATTTCCAGAACGAAATTCAACAAAGTCCAGACAATTCCTACCTTCGTAAGCTGCCTGGGTCAGCCAATCAACTGGTATTCATTTATCCATACTCTGAAGGGGCGAAGCTTTCAGAACTTTTTGTTTCTACCTCGTTGAAGGTGTCGAATAGAAGTAAACATCGAAAGCCTGGCCAAAGATTGTTTCGCATCTGTATGGATGACTCGAGCGTGCTCTAACCTTGAATAGATGAAGATTCTTTTTGCTGGAACACCTGAGACCGCTGCAAGCGTGCTTCGGGGACTCGTGGCATCCGGGCATGAGGTGGTCGCTGTCCTTACGAGAGAAGATGCATTCGTCGGAAGAAAGAAAATCCTAACGCCATCAAGCGTGGCCCAAGTCGCAGGCGAACTTGGACTGCCTGTTATCAAGGCAAATGTAATCAATGCGCAAGTTCAACAGCAGCTAAATGAAACCGGGGCAGAACTGGGAATCATCGTCGCCTATGGGGTAATCCTGAAAAAGGCAATTTTGGATTTACTGAGCCAGGGTTGGTTTAATCTTCACTACAGTTTGCTCCCTAAATATCGAGGCGCTGCCCCTGTGCAACGAGCAATAGAGTTCGGTGAATCAGAAACAGGTATCACTCTTTTCAAGCTTGATGAGGGGATGGATACAGGTCCGATTCTCGGGTCGTTGCCTGTAGTGATCGAAGAGAACGAGACATCAGGTGATTTGCTGAAGCGTCTTACCTCACTTGGAATCACATTGCTTAACCAAGAACTGCCTAAGTTATATAGCGAGGGTTTTAGTTTGACCGAACAGGTTGGCGAAGCTTCATATGCAAATAAACCTTCAAGAGAAGATGCAAAGATTGACTTTGGTAAATCAGCAAAGGAAATTTCTAACCTGGTTAGAGCATTTAATCCCGAGCCCATGGCTTGGTGTTTATACAAAGATGAACCGTTCCGAGTGCTAAGCGCCAGAGTTGTTGATGTTATAACTGGACCAAACATCGGCGAAATAAACAACGTTGATGGTCGAATTGTCGTTACCTGTGGGATTGGCACCGGTTTAGAGTTACTCGAAGTTCAACCAAACTCAAAGAGGGCTATGTCTTCGCAAGACTGGTATCGAGGTTCAGATCATCAGGAAGTTTTGAAGTGAGCATTTCAGCAAGACAAGTAGCCTTTGATCTTCTTAATAAAGTCACCAATGACGACGCCTACGCTAATTTACTAATGCCCTCGCTACTTAGAAAGTCTGGCTTGGATACGCGTGAATCAGCTTTCGCGCAGGAATTGGGCTTTTCTACTATCAGATGGCAATACACATACGACTGCATAATCAACAATGTGAGTTCACGGCCAGTTTCGGAAATAGACCCGACACTCCTAAATGCACTTCGACTTGGGGCACATCAACTACTGAACATGAGAGTGCCAGCCCACGCAGCAATAAGTGAAACAGTTGAACTCGTGCGTAAAAACCTAGGGGAGAAGGTTGTTGGTTTCAGTAATGGTGTTCTTCGTAGGGTTAGTGAAAAAACTTTTGAGCAATGGAAGACAATAGTCACTGAAGGTAAAAGTGAAATCGAAAGACTTTCAATCGCCTACTCTCATCCAGTTTGGATTGTTCAGGCGCTAAAACAAGCTCTGATTACTGATGGCTTAGGGGATGAACTCGAGGCTTTGCTTCGAAGCAATAACACTCCTGCCGATGTGAACCTGGTAGCGCTACCTGGTTTTGCCAGTCGTGATCAATTACGTGAAGAAAATATTGAACTTGACCGACTCAGCCCATTCGGATTCAGTCTTGAGTCGGGACGCCCAGACGAACTTGATGGTTTTGGCACTGGCATTCGAGTTCAAGATGAAGGATCACAGCTAGCTGCTCTGGCTCTTGCGGAATTTGGAGATTTTCAAGAAGGTGAATTCTGGTTAGATCTGTGTGCCGGACCTGGCGGGAAGGCAGCGTTACTGGCAGCCTTGGCAAGGCAAGCTGGGGCCACTTTCATTGCGAATGAAATCCAAGAACATCGTGCAGATTTAGTTAGAGATGCCTTGGCAGCTATCGATAACAAAATCAAAGTTATGAATGAAGATGGCAGGCTATTCGGTGAAATGATGCCTAATCGTTTCAACCGAATTCTGATTGATGCTCCTTGCACAGGCCTTGGGGCTTTAAGACGAAGGCCTGAAGCTAGATGGCGTAAGGGAGCTTCCGATTTGAAGGGCCTAACCAGTTTGCAATACGAATTACTAGCAAGTGGCTATCAGGCCCTAAAGCCTGGAGGTTTGCTCTTGTATGTGACATGTTCACCGCATCTATCTGAAACAACGGCAATTATTGACAAAGCAATGCGTAATTTAGGTGCAAAGGTTTTGGATCTGACTTCATTTATGAATGAGGAGTACCTTCACGGTGCACTCCCTGAAGGCCGCAGAACAGTGCAGCTTCACACTCAGCGCGATAACACGGACTCGATGTTCATGGCTCTAATAAGTAAGCCCTAACAGGTTAGGCTTAACTATGACCATCAGGATTCAACCAAGCATTCTTAGCGCGGATTTCGTTAACTTTGAACGAGATTTTGAGAGCATCTCTGCTGCCGATGGGATTCATGTCGATATCATGGATGGGCATTTCGTTCCAAACCTCACTTTCGGCTTGCCTATGGTCAAGCGAATGCAAGAGATAACCAAACTCCCACTTGATGTTCATCTAATGATTGAGAATCCTGATCTTTGGGCAAAACAATACGCGGCTCTAGGTGTCTTCTCTGTGACCGTTCACCTAGAAGCTTGCGCGAATCCCGTGCAAATTGCCAAAGAAATTCGCGACTCTGGATCAAGGGCAGGCTTAGCCATAAAGCCAAAAACAGCGGTTGAGCAACTAGTTCCATATATCGATTTCTTCGACCAAGTCTTGATCATGTCGGTTGAACCCGGCTTTGGCGGGCAATCCTTCATCGAATCTTCTATCAGCAAGGTATTGGAAGCAAAGGCTCTCTTAGGCGAGAAGAGTGTTTGGTTACAGATAGATGGTGGAGTTGATGAGACCAATATTGCTCAGTTAGCTCAAGCTGGAGTTGACACGTTTGTCGCTGGCTCTTCCGTTTTCAAGGCAACGGATAGAAACGCTCAAATAAATCTACTGCGTTCACTTGCGACTTCAGGAACTCACGGGCACTAGTTATGGAACGCAAACTAAACCTAAGCAAGGATGAATTCCTTGAGCTAGCCACTCTTGGAAAAGTTATTCCAATTTATCTGAAAGTCTTCGGCGGTAATGAAACACCTGTTGGCCTTTATGAGAAGTTGACTTTAGACAAATCGGGAACTTTCCTACTCGAATCTGCCGAACAAGGTGTTTGGTCTCGATACAGCTTTATTGGTATCAGCTCTAGAACGACTTTCCTCGAAAGCGAAAACGGCTTCACAATCAATGATGCTCAACTTGCAATACCGACCGGCGCAATTGATGAAACTAAACCACTAGATGCAATAAAGAAGGTTCAATCTTCATGGTCAGTTGCAGACCTTGAAGAACTTCCACCATTAACCTCTGGCTTAGTTGGACTGTTCTCTTGGGATGTGATTAGAGATATCGAAAAACTTGAAGCTAAAGGCAACCTTGATTATCAGCGACCTAAAATTCATCTGCAGATGGTTCAAGACATCGTCGTTATAGATCACAAGACCAACAGTTTGCTTTTAGTATCAAACGTATATTGCGACGATAGAGACTCCTATGAACAGAAATACCTTGAGGCTGTTTCAAGAATTGAATCTCTTTTTGAAGAGCTAAAGACACCTTCGCCTTCGGTCTTTACCACTGATCGGGAAATCTCTCCAGCTGAAGTTTCTTTTAACACCGCTAAAGAGGACTTCACATCTTCAGTTCAAAAGGCTAAGGAATATGTCCGCATTGGAGACGTTTTCCAAGTGGTTATTTCTCAACGCTTTGATGTTAAAGTGACCTCTAAACCAATTGATATTTATCGGGCCTTGAGAACACTCAATCCGTCACCTTATATGTATCTGTTGAACTTCGAGGATGAAACAGGCCCTTATGCCGTGGTTGGTTCATCTCCTGAGGCTTTGGTCAAAGTCCAAGGCAAGAAGGTTGTCATGCACCCGATTGCTGGCTCTCGACCAAGAGGGGCTGACAGCAAAGCAGACATGGACCTAGCAGATGAGTTGCTGGCAGATAACAAGGAGAAAGCTGAGCATCTAATGCTCGTTGACCTTGCTAGAAATGACTTGCTGAAAGTTTGTGAGCCGTCATCCGTTACTGTTACGCAGTTTATGAAGGTAGAACGATTCAGTCACATCATGCATCTGGTCTCCACCGTTGAAGGTGATCTTGGTAGCGGGCAAACACCAGTAGATGTATTCAAAGCAACTTTTCCAGCCGGAACTCTATCTGGTGCACCAAAGCCTAGAGCTTTAGAGATTATTGATGAACTGGAAAGCAGCAACCGAGGTGTTTTTGGCGGGGTAGTCGGTTACCTAGATTTCGATGGGAACGCTGACCTTGCCATTGCCATTAGGACTGCCGTTATTCGCGATGGGATGGCTAGAGTTCAAGCTGGGGCAGGAATTGTTTTGGATTCGGTTCCAGAATCTGAATATCAGGAGACTCTGAACAAGGCTTCCGCTGTTGTTGCAGCCATTTCCCAAGCAAACTCTATGTTTGGCCAGGCTTAGGCCTAAAGCCAAGTTAAGATTAGAAGGAAGAAAGGTCCTCATGAGCACTCACCAAGACGAACCAGGCCACGGAAACTCAATTGCAGCTTGGACTGCAGTCATTGTCTCTATCGTTGGCGTAACAATTCTCACCTGGGGCTACATGGTTCAAAGTGATGTTTTGATGTATGTAGGTGGAGCAGTAACAGTTTTATCAATAGTTGTTGGACCAGTTCTAGCCAAGCTAGGTTACGGCGTAGCCGGTAAGTCAAGTAAGTAATACATGCTCGATGATCTGTATGCGGGCAGCCTTGCTGATTCGCAACAGCGCGCGCAGCACACACTGGTAAACAAACTTGAACAACTTATTGCAAAGCAGGAACCTGCATTAGATGCAAAGAAGTTTCTTTCAAAAGGTAACTTCATAAATGTAATCTCAGAGATTAAGCGAGCTAGCCCTTCAAAAGGGGATCTTGCCGATATTACTGATCCTGCCGTTCTAGCTACAACTTACGAACATGCAGGTGCCGCTGCTATCAGTGTGCTCACTGAAGAGCGTAAATTCAAAGGTTCACTCGAAGACTTAGTTGCTGTAAGAGCGAAAGTGGCGATTCCCGTCCTTCGAAAGGACTTCATCGCGACTGAATACCAGGTTCTTGAAGCGAGAGCTTTCGGAGCTGACTTGGTTCTGCTTATTGTTGCTGGTCTGAATCAACCACAGCTGCAACATCTCTACCGCCTAATTGACTCTCTGGGTATGACTGCTTTGGTTGAGACGCATAACCATGATGAGGTATTACGAGCTATTGATATTGGGGCTGAGGTCATAGGTATTAATGCCAGAGATTTGAGCACTTTCGAAACAGATAGAACTCTTTTTGGTCAGTTAGTTGAGCTACTTCCAACAAACACAATTTCTATAGCTGAATCTGCGGTAAGAAATGTTGATGACGTAATTGCATATGCTCAAGCCGGTGCTGACTGTGTGCTGGTTGGCGAGGCTTTGGTTACAGGTGACGCAAAGGCTCTCATCCAGGAATTTACAGCCGTTCCAAAGATTAGAATCTAAACATGAGTAATCTCCGAGATCAAGCAGGTCCATACTTTGGCGAGTATGGTGGCCGTTTTGTTCCTGAATCTTTGATTGCTGCCTTAGACGAGCTAGAACAGACCTATCTGGCTGCCAAGATTGATCCAACATTCATCAAAGAACTAGATGAACTCAATAGGGATTACGTAGGGCGACCATCAATCATCACTGAGGTACCGAAGTTCGCAAAGCTTGTTGGAGATGTGCGCATTTTTCTAAAACGTGAGGATTTAAATCACACTGGATCTCACAAGATTAACAACGTAATCGGTCAGGCGCTGCTTGCTAAACGCATGCGTAAAACCAGAATCATTGCTGAAACTGGAGCAGGTCAGCACGGTGTGGCAAGTGCTACAGCTGCTGCTCTATTTGGACTCGAATGCGTTGTCTACATGGGTGAAGTTGATACCAAGCGTCAAGCGCTAAACGTAGCACGCATGCAACTTCTAGGTGCAAAAGTAATTCCGGTAACCACTGGTTCTAAAACACTTAAAGATGCCATCAATGAAGCTTTGAGGGATTGGGTTACCAATGTTTCCAACACTCATTACCTGCTAGGAACCGTGGCAGGTCCGCATCCTTTCCCAACTATGGTTCGAGATTTTCACTCGATCATCGGTAAGGAAGCTAGAGAACAAATGCTTGAACTTACTGGCTCGCTCCCAACTGTCGCGGCAGCCTGTGTTGGTGGAGGTTCCAATGCAATTGGACTCTTCCATGCATTCCTAGATGACGATGTTAAGCTTTGGGGCTTTGAAGCAGCTGGTGAAGGTATAGAGACAGGCAAACATGCCGCAACTTTGAGCATGGGACGCATCGGGGTTCTGCACGGCGCCAAGAGCTATATGCTGCAAGATGAGGATGGCCAAACTGTTGAGAGCCATTCAATCTCGGCAGGTCTTGATTATCCTGGAGTCGGACCTGAACACGCTTGGTTGAAAGATTTACAACGAGCAGACTACTTCGGTGTTACAGATGACGAGGCCATGCAAGCTCTCAAAGATCTAGCTCAGACAGAAGGAATCATTGCAGCTATCGAAACTGCTCATGCTCTGGCTGGTGTAATCAAAGAAGGCGGCAAGTTGCCTTCTGGTTCATCTATTTTGATTAATCTCAGTGGTCGTGGGGATAAAGATATGGAAACCGTAGGCAAGTACTTTGGTTTCTTGGATGGATCAAATGAGTAGGACCGCTCAAGCAATTAGCCTGGCAAAGGCCAAAGGTGAAAGTGTTCTTGTTGGATATTTTCCAGCAGGTTACCCAGACATACAATCTTCAATTGATGCTTGCGTTGCCATGTGTGAAGCAGGGGTGGATGTTCTAGAACTAGGCGTTCCTTATAGTGACCCCGTTATGGATGGTTTAGTTATTCAAGAGGCAACAGAAGAAGCATTGGCTAACGGATTTAGACTTCGTGAACTTTTTCCAATTATTGGAGCTATAACTGCGAAAGTGTCAACACCAGTTTTAGTGATGAGTTACTGGAACCCAATTCTCTCGTTTGGCTTGGAGAAGTTCGCTAAAGAACTTAAGGCTTCGGGTGCAGCTGGTTTGATAACCCCTGATTTAATTCCTGATGAAGCCCATGAATGGATTGCTATTAGCGATGAGTTACAACTAGACCGGGTATTTTTAGCCACGCCTTCGTCGTCACCGGAACGACTAAATCAAGCTGCTCGCTCTAGCAGAGGATTTGTTTATGCAGTTTCAACCATGGGCATAACTGGTGCGCGTGAAGATTTAGACAAGGCAGCTAGGGCAGTAGTTTCAGGAGTGAATGCAAGTGAAACTGGAACACCGGTTTGCGTTGGCATTGGAGTTTCTACTGGAAGCCAAGTGGCTGAGATTAATGATTACGCCGATGGCGCTATAGTCGGGTCTGCTCTTATTAAGGCTTATCAACATGGCGGTATCGATGAACTTGTAAACTGTGTTAGAAATCTGAAAGCTGGGTCAAGTCAATGAATTTCCTAAGTTCAATTCCATCGCCAACCGATAGTCAATTCCAGGCTGGCCCGTTTGTTATTCATTTCTATGCGTTATTTATTCTCGTTGGAATCATTCTTGCAACCGTCATAACTGCCCGCCGTATGAAAGAGCGCGGCATGGAAGCAGGGCTAGCTGTTGACATTGCAATCTGGGCTGTTCCTTTCGGAATTATCGGAGGTCGTTTATTTCACGTCTTTACCCACTTCAACGACTACTTCGGTGAGGGCAAGGATTGGACCACAATGTTTAGGTTGTGGGAAGGTGGCCTTGCAATCTATGGAGCGATTATTTTTGGTGCTATTGGTGCCTACATCGGAGCTCAAGTCGACATCAAACCACTGAGAATAAGATCTGCAGGAATTAGATTCTTTAGTTTCGCTGACGCTTTAGTTCCTGGAATCCTAATTGCTCAAGCGATTGGACGCTGGGGAAACTACTTCAACAACGAGCTCTTCGGTGCTCCAACTGATTTACCTTGGGGACTTGAAATTCCTCAGGCTAACCCTGCCTACCCAGTAGGTCTTCCTGCTGGGGTTACCTTCCACCCAACATTCCTCTATGAATCTCTCTGGTCGATGCTAGGTGTAGGTGTTCTATTGTTCCTCGAGTCAAGATTCAACCTTCGATGGGGACGACTATTCGCAAGTTACCTAATGTGGTATTCCTTCGGCCGCTTCTTCATTGAGTCAATCAGGCTAGATCCATCTGATGTCTACTTCGGACTTAGAACAAACCAGTGGTCAGCCGTTTTTGGCTTCCTAATTGGACTGGCACTGTTCATGGTTCAGCGCTACCGCCACACAGGCCTTGAAACCAGTGGATATATCCCCGGCCGTAGCTTTGAACCTAGGCCAACAAAACCTAAAAAGTCTGATACTGCGGTTGTAGAATTAGAAACACCCGAGCCTAAATAGTTCGGATTCCACTTTCGGGCCATCGACGTCCCCATTTCACACTTTTTTGAATGGAGATCGTCATGTCTAGGCCAACAGCTTTTGAGCGGTTCAACACCGCGCCAGAAGCATTTGGCTTATACGACCCAGCCAGAGATAAAGATGCTTGCGGCCTGGCTATGGTTGCGACTCTTCGTGGCACTGCAGGTCACGACATTATCGACACTGCGCTAAGCGCACTTAGAAACCTTGAACACCGAGGTGCTGTTGGTTCTGATGCCGGCACTGGTGATGGTGCAGGTATTCTCACCCAGCTACCTGATGAGTTCTTTAGGTCGGTGGTGGATTTTGATCTTCCTGAGCTCGGCTCTTACGGTGCTGGTCTAGTTTTTCTAAAGGCAGAAGATGACGAAAGAGAGTGGCTTGCAGGTTTCACAACCATTGCAAGTGAAAGAGCTCTGTCTGTGCTTGGGGTTAGAACAGTTCCAACTGACCCAACCGTACTAGGTGATTTAGCTCGAGAAGCTATGCCAGTTATTCTTCAGGTATTCGTTGCGAGCTCGATTGGTCGGGGAGGAATGGCTCTTGAAAGAGATCTTTACTTCTTAAGAAAGACTTCTGAGCGAAACCTAGGTTGCTATCTGCCTTCACTCTCGGCTAAAACTATCGTTTATAAGGGTATGGTCACGACTTTACAGTTAGAGCCTTTTTACCCTGACCTTTCGAACGAACTTTTTGCTACGAAACTTGCTTTAGTTCACTCTCGTTTTTCAACCAATACTTTCCCGTCATGGCCTTTAGCTCATCCGTTCCGAATGATTGCTCATAATGGTGAAATCAACACCGTTAAAGGTAACCGTAACTGGATGAAAGCTAGAGAGCCTAGGCTCCACGCTGAAGCGTTGCCATATCTGGCTGACCTTCTGCCAATTGTGACCCCAGGTGGTTCAGACTCTGCATCTTTTGATGAGGTTCTAGAACTACTTGTGTTGAGCGGACGTTCACTCCCACACGCAATGATGATGATGATTCCTGAAGCTTGGGAAAAGCAGACGGACATGTCAAGTGAGCTTAGAGATTTCTATGAGTTCCATTCCATGCTCATGGAACCTTGGGACGGACCAGCGGCAGTCATTTTCACTGATGGGGATCTCGTTGGCGCTACCTTAGACCGCAACGGTCTTCGTCCAGGACGATTCATAGTCACAGACGATGGGTTAGTTGTTTTAGCATCTGAGATTGGTGTGGTTGACATTGATCCAAGCAAGATTGTTCGTAAAGGAAGACTACAACCTGGACGAATGTTCTTGGCTGACACAGCAAGTGGACGTTTGATTGATGACTCTGATATCAAATCTGAAATCGCCGCTAGCGAGCCTTGGGGAGATTGGCTTGCTGATAACCGAATCAATTTGAAGGATCTTCCAGAGCGTGAGCATGTTGCATACACAAAGAGCTCTGTCTCTAGAAGACAACGGACTTTTGGCTACACCGAAGAAGAACTTAGAGTCATCGTCGCTCCTATGGCCCGCACTGGCGCTGAACCACTTGGAGCTATGGGTTCGGACACCCCAATCGCAGCTTTGAGTGATAGGCCGAGATTGCTTTTTGATTACTTCATTCAGCAGTTTGCCCAAGTCACAAACCCACCTCTTGACTCAATTCGCGAGGAGATCGTTACCTCGTTGAGTGTTGGTATTGGCCCAGAGCAGAACCTACTTTCAGCCACACCTGATCATGCTCGAATGGTGATTCTTGATTTCCCAGTTATTTCAAACGATCAACTATCAAAAATTAAGCACGCAGAAGATTCAGGTATCGGTAAGTCCTATTTGATTAAGGGGCTCTACCGAATTGACGATGGTGCAGAAGGTTTGCAAGAGCGTCTAAGAGAAATCTATGACGAGCTGGATAGAGCAGTTAGTGAAGGCTGTATTTTTATCGTTGTTTCGGACAGAGACAGCAACCGAGAGTTAGCCCCAATTCCTTCTTTGCTTCTAACTTCTGCTGTTCATCATCATCTACTAAGAACCGGCAACAGAACTAAGGTTGGGTTAGTCGTTGAAGCTGGCGATGTTCGTGAAGTTCACCATGTTGCAACACTGATTGGCTATGGAGCAGCAGCTATCAATCCATACTTGGCAATGGAATCAGTTGAACTTATGGTTCGAAGTGGTGAGATAGCTGGGCTTACCGTTGAGTATGCAATCAACAACCTGATCAAGTCGCTTGGTAAAGGTGTCTTGAAGATTATGTCGAAGATGGGAATCTCGACTGTTGCTTCCTATGCTGGAGCGCAATGTTTTGAAGCGATTGGTCTTTCTCCAGAATTCGTTGATGCGTTCTTCACTGGAACGACCAGTCAATTGGGTGGAATCGGAATTGAAGTTATCGCTGAAGAGATTGCTGTCCGTCACGCAAGCGCGTACCCAGTCGAACAGGCTATGCGTCCACACGAAGACCTTGAGACCGGTGGAGAATATCAATGGCGTAGAGAAGGTCCACCGCATTTATTTAATCCTGAAACAGTTTTCAAATTGCAGCACGCGACTAGAAACAAGCGTTATGACGTATTCAATGAGTACACAAAGCTTGTTGATGATCAAGCTGAAAGACTAATGACACTTAGGGGGCTTTTCCTCCTTCGTGAAGGTGTTCGACCTGCCGTTGCACTAAGCGAAGTTGAACCTGCTACCGAAATTGTGAAGCGCTTCTCCACGGGAGCAATGTCTTACGGTTCTATTTCACCTGAGGCTCACGAAGTTCTTGCTATAGCAATGAACCGCCTCGGGGCTAAATCCAATACAGGTGAAGGCGGGGAAGACGTTGCCCGATTACTCGACCCAGCTAGAAGATCTTCCATCAAACAGGTGGCTTCGGGTCGCTTCGGTGTCACAAGCATGTATTTGACTCATGCCGATGACATTCAAATCAAGATGGCGCAAGGAGCAAAACCTGGTGAAGGTGGTCAACTGCCTCCAAACAAGGTTTACCCGTGGATTGCCAACACCAGACATTCAACCCCCGGTGTTGGATTGATTTCACCTCCACCGCATCACGACATTTATTCGATTGAAGATCTCAAGCAACTCATATTCGATCTAAAGCGAGCAAACACTGCAGCTCGTATCCACGTCAAGTTGGTAAGCCAGGTTGGAATTGGAACAGTAGCCTCCGGAGTTGTCAAAGCAAAGGCTGATGTGATTCTTGTCTCCGGACACGATGGTGGAACAGGTGCATCACCACTTAACTCGCTTAAACATGCTGGCACACCATGGGAATTGGGACTAGCGGAAACTCAACAAACCTTAAGGGCCAATGGTCTGCGTGATCGGGTTTCTGTCCAAGTTGATGGGCAACTGAAGACTGGAAGAGATGTCGTTATTGCGGCACTTCTAGGTGCTGAAGAATTCGGTTTTGCAACAGCACCGCTAGTGGTTTCAGGTTGCGTAATGATGAGGGTTTGTCATTTGGATACCTGCCCAGTTGGTGTTGCAACTCAGAATCCAGATCTTCGTGCTCGCTTCACAGGTCAAGCTGAACACATTGAAAACTTCTTCATGTTCTTGGCTGAACAAGTCAGAGAATATTTAGCTCAACTGGGTTTCAGATCTATGGATGAAGCTATCGGTCACAGTGAACTCCTAGATGCTAATCGAGCCATCTCACACTGGAAAGCTGACGGTTTAGACCTAACTCCTATCCTCGCGGCCCCAGTGAACAATAACTCTCCACTGCGACGCTTCACTTTCCAGGACCATGAACTGGAAAAGCATTTTGATCAACAACTTCTACCATTAGCTAAGGCTGCACTCGAAGATGCTCAACCGGTAAAGATAGAACTTTCAATAAATAACACAGCTCAAGCTGTTGGAACAGTTTTAGGCCATGAAGTCACTAAGCGCTATGGCGCCGAAGGTCTTCCGAAGGACACAATCGACATTCAGGTTTCAGGATCAGCCGGTCAATCGTTCGGAGCGTTCATTCCTCAGGGAATCAAACTTTCACTTTTCGGTGACAGCAATGACTACGTTGGTAAGGGTCTATCGGGTGGAACCATTGTTGTTCGCCCACAGTTGAACTCTTTCTATCCAGCTGAATCTAACGTGATTGCTGGAAACGTAATAGGTTATGGTGCAACAAGTGGGCAGATGTTTATCAGAGGCATGGTCGGTGAAAGATTCTTGGTTAGAAACTCAGGAGCAACCGCAGTAGTTGAAGGCGTTGGTGATCACGCTCTGGAATACATGACCGGTGGAATAGCAGTTATTCTCGGGAAAACAGGAAGAAACTTGGCAGCTGGAATGTCAGGTGGATTTGCTTTCATCTACAAGCTACGCGCTGACCATGTAAATCACAGTGCACTGGTCGATCAAGAAGTGGACTTAGTGCCACTTGATGAAGATGATAAGTCTCTGCTGAAACAACTTCTAGAGAAGCACTTTGCAGAAACCGGATCAGCTTTAGCTTCGCAAATGTTGTCGAACTTTGATGAGACGGTAACATTCTTCACAAAGGTTTTGCCTAGAAATTATGCACAAGTTAAGGCAATTCAAGCACAGGCTGATTCTGAAGGTTTAGCCAGTGATTCTGCTGAAGTGTGGTCAAGGATTATGGAGGTGAGTGCTCGTGGGTGATCCAAGAGGATTTCTGAAGGTTACTAATCGCGAAACGGCTCCTGCCAGAGCAATTGAAGTGCGCATAAAAGACTGGAAAGAAGTTTACGAAAAAGCCGACCAGGGAACTTTAGTAAAGCAAGCTTCACGTTGCATGGATTGTGGAATTGCATTCTGCCACCACGGTTGCCCGCTAGGTAACTTGATTCCTGAATGGAACGACCTCACCTGGCGTGAAAACGGTAAAGAGGCAATCGAAAGATTGCATGCAACAAATAATTTCCCAGAGTTCACTGGAAAACTTTGTCCGGCTCCGTGTGAAAGTTCCTGTGTTCTAGGGATAAATCAACCTCCAGTTACCATCAAACAAATCGAGGCTTCAATTATTGAGCAAGCCTTTGAACGTGGCTGGGTTGAGCCTCACGCTCCTGAACGTATGACAGGAAAGACTGTTGCCGTTGTGGGTTCCGGTCCTGCGGGTCTCGCAGCTGCCCAGCAGCTAACACGTGCAGGTCACACAGTTGCGGTTTATGAAAAGGATGATCGCATTGGTGGTCTCTTACGCTATGGAATTCCTGATTTCAAAATGGAGAAGGTCCATTTGGCTAAGCGCCTAGCCCAAATGGAAGCCGAAGGAACCAGATTTAGACCAAATGTCACTATTGGTAAGGACATTAGTTGGGATGAACTGCTAAAGAGATATGAGGCAGTTCTTGTTGCTACCGGCTCAGATAAACCTAGAAACCTAGACGTGCCAGGTCGTGAACTTGAAGGTGTCCACTTTGCCATGGACTATTTAAATCAGGCCAACAGAGTTGTTGCTGGGGACAATGTTGTGAACCAGATTGTGGCTGCAGGTAAGAATGTTGTGATTTTAGGTGGTGGTGACACCGGAGCTGACTGTTTGGGAACTGCTACTCGTCAAGGAGCTCTGTCTGTTACAACCTTGGCTATTGGTGTTCAACCTCCAACTGAAAGAAACTCAAACCAACCTTGGCCAACTTTCCCTACACTTTACGAGATAAGCAGCGCCCATGAAGAGTTCGGCGAGCGTAAGTATCTAGCTAGCACAGTTGAATTCGTTGGAGAAAACGGCAAGCTAACTGGCGTTATGGTTGCAGATACCGAGTTTGTTGATGGCAAGCGTGTTCCTAAGGCTGGAAGTGAAGTAATAATTCCTGCTGACCTGGTTCTTTTGAGTCTTGGCTTCACTGGGCCTAAGGATGACATTGCCTTTGGTGATCAAGAACTAAAGCGTGACCCTAATTCAAACCTGGGTAGAGCTGATAACTATGCCACTGAAGTTGATGGTGTTTTTGTTGCCGGGGATGCAGGGCGTGGTGCAAGTCTGATTGTCTGGGCAATAGCTGAGGGTAGGGCAGCAGCAGCAGCCATCGATGAGTATTTAGAGGGTAAGACTAGTTTGCCTAAGCCGGTAAAGCCAAACGAACGGGGGATACACGCCTAACTAAAAGGTAGGCTGGTATCTGCTGTAAAAACAAAGGAAGTTATGAGAAGAGCCAAAATTGTTGCGACCCTGGGGCCAGCAACTTCAACCTACGAATCCATCAAAGCCATTATTGAAGCTGGTGTTGATGTTGCACGTATGAACCTAAGTCACGGTAGCTACGACGTTCACGAAGGTATCTACAACATTGTCCGCAAAGCTGCAGAAGATCTAGGTAAGCCAGTTGGTATTTTTGTTGACCTTCAAGGTCCAAAGATTCGTTTAGGTCGTTTCGCTGAGGGGCCGGTAACCCTAGCTAAAGGTGACACTTTCAAGATCACCATCGATGACATTCAAGGTAATCAAGAGATTTGTTCGACAACTTTCAAAGGACTTCCAGGCGATGTTAAAGTTGGCGATGTTCTTTTAATCGACGATGGAAAAGTTGGACTTCGTGCCACTGCTGTTGACGATAAAACTGTGACAACAGTTGTTGAAGTTGCAGGTGTGATTAGTAACAACAAGGGAATCAACCTACCTGGTGTTGCAGTTAACGTTCCAGCGCTAAGCGAAAAGGACGAGGACGATTTACGCTGGGGTATCCGTCTTGGCGTTGACATGATTGCTCTTTCCTTCGTTAGAAATGCATCGGATATCGTTCGCGTTCACGAAATCATGAAAGAGGAAGGAAAGTTCCTTCCTGTTATCGCAAAAATTGAGAAGCCTCAGGCCGTTGAGGCTCTTGAAGAGATCATCGATGCTTTCGATGGCGTTATGGTCGCCCGTGGAGATCTTGGTGTTGAACTTCCGTTCTGGCAGGTTCCGCTTGTGCAAAAGCGTGCGGTTGAACTTTCACGTCGTTGGGCAAAGCCTGTGATTGTTGCAACCCAGATGCTTGAGTCTATGATCACTGCTTCTAGGCCAACTCGCGCAGAGGCAAGCGACGTTGCAAACGCCGTTTTAGATGGTGCTGACTGTTTGATGCTTTCAGGTGAAACATCTGTTGGTGAATTCCCAGTTGAGACTGTTTCGGCGATGGCAAGTATTATCGAGGCCACAGAAGATAACGGTTTGAACCGCATTCCACCACTTGGCACTAAGCCTCACACTCACGGTGGTGCTGTGACTCTTGCAGCTGCTGAGATTGCTGAACTTCTTGGTTCAAAGTTCATCTGTGTTTTCACTGAAAGCGGAGATTCTCTAAAGCGAGTTGCACGTCTTCGTCACGAGATCCCAACAATTGCTTTTACTCCTTCAGTTGATATTCAGAGAAGACTCTCTATCGTGTGGGGATCAAATGTGCACTTGGTTACACCAGTGACCCACACCGATGCAATGTTCCACCAGGTAGATGAACTTCTTCTTGGTAAGGGGCTAGCAAACATTGGTGATGAGGTTGTAGTGGTGGCTGGAACCCCTCCAGGCATCCCAGGTTCAACTAACTCACTTCGTGTTCACAGAGTTGGAGATGCCATCAATGGCGCGGCACCGGCTTATGCGAATAAGTAAAGCTTAAAAAGATAAAGCCCCAGTAATTTTGGGGCTTTATTTTTTGGTGCCGAAGGTGGGAGTCGAACCCACACGCCCTTTCGAGCAAAGCATTTTGAGTGCTCCGCGTCTGCCATTTCGCCACTTCGGCAAGCAACAAAATAAGAGTCTAATCCATGACTCGCCTTGTATGGTAATTCTATGGAGATAGTTAAACCTAGGGTAGTTGTGGCCGAAGACGAGGCTATCATCCGGCTCGACATTGTCGAGACCCTAACTGATGCAGGTTTTGACTGTGTAGCTCAAGCTGGGGATGGTGCTGAGGCAGTGACGCTCGCGCTCGAGCTAAAGCCTGATCTTGTCCTCATGGACATCAAGATGCCTGGCACTGATGGTCTTCAAGCAGCAGAGATACTTGCGGAGCACAAAATCCCTGTCGTTTTATTAACTGCATTCTCTTCACCTGAACTTGTGGACAGAGCAAGTGCTGCTGGAGTCTTTAACTACGTGGTAAAACCTTTTAATCCAGCAAACCTTATCCCTGCTCTAAGAATTGCTTTGTCTTTGAAAGACAGGATGGCAGTTCAAGATCAGGCCATTGAAGACGCTAACGAAAAATTGGAAACCAGAAAATTGGTTGATCGAGCCAAAGGTTTGCTTACCGAGAAGATGAAGCTAAACGAGCCAGAAGCCTTTAGATGGATTCAGAAAGCTTCTATGGACAGAAGACTTTCTATGCGTCAAGTAGCTCAAACAGTCATTGAACAACTCGCAGATAAATAGTTAGCGGTTATCCCTTAGGAAGTTCGTGATCCGCACCGTTGAAAGACGATTGCCCTTCTCATCTTCGACCGCGACTTCGTGTGTTGCTAAATTCCTGCCAATGTTAACTGCTCTTGCTGTTGCAGTTATTAAACCTTCAGTAACACTCTTTGTGTGAGAAGCATTGATCTCAATGCCAACCGCGTGACGGCCAACCCCCGCGGCGACAGCAGCACAGCTGCTGCCTAATGTCTCAGCCAAGACAACATAGGCTCCACCGTGAACTATTCCCATAGGTTGGCGATTGCCTTCTGCGGGCATTGTTGCTACACCGCTTTCAGCTGATAGTGCGACGATCTTGATTCCCATTTTGTCGCCAAGTTCGCCGACACCGCGTTTTTCAACCCAGTATCTGACTTCTGGAGTCATATCTTCTGACATCTATTTTTCCCTTGCTCTAGTTCGCGAGTTTAAGAGTTTGGCCAAGTTAGGCTATCTTCATGACCAAAGCCAAGCCTACACTTCTCCTAATTGACGGGCACTCATTGGCTTTCCGAGCTTTTTACGCGCTCTCACCAGATTCCTTTAAGACACCAGATGGTCAACACACCAACGCTGTTCACGGTTTTATTTCCATGTTGTTGAACATCTTGGGTAACGAGAAACCAACTCATTTGGCTGTCGCTTTTGACCTTTCAAGAAGTTCTTTTAGAACTGAAGAGTATCCAGAATACAAAGGGACTCGAGGCGAAACTCCTCCTGAGTTCAATGGACAAACAGAATTACTTCGTGAAGCACTAGATGCCATGAACATCATCACGCTGACTCGTGAGAATTATGAAGCCGACGATATCATTGCATCTATGGCTGACCAAGGTGCCGCTAACGGATATAAGGTGCTAATTGTTTCTGGTGATAGAGACACCTTCCAACTTATTCAAGATGATGTGACAATTCTCTACCCGGTCAAGGGTGTAATGAACTTAGCTCGTATGACTGATGAAGCGGTGCTAGAAAAATACGGCATTCACGCGAAGCAATATCCTGATCTCGCAGCTCTAGTTGGTGAAACGTCCGACAACCTGCCAGGTATTCCTGGTGTTGGTCCTAAGACTGCCGCTAAATGGTTGCAACAGTATGGCGATTTGAGCACCGTCCTGCAATCAGCTGAAGAAATAACCGGAAAAGTGGGTGAATCACTTCGAGAGCACAGAGAGTTAGCAGTTAGAAATAGAAGATTGAACCATCTGGTTCGAGATCTAGACATCGGATATGAATTCGATGCGTTCAGCATGAAACCTGTTGATGAGACAAAGATTCGTGCCACTTTTGCTAAGTTGCACTTCAGATCACTGCTTGAACGAGTGTTCAAAGGTCTAGGAGTGGACCGGAATGCTCTAACTGCTGTTGAAGTAATTGAAGACGAGATTCAGCAAGCACCCGTGCTTGTGGAAGTTGTTGCGCCAAAAAAGGTTGAAGCAAGCGCTGCCGAAGTTTCGAAAATGCTCAAGGGTAAAGACCAGGTTGCGGTTTTGGCAACTTATGTAGATGATGAGTTGTTTGGTTTAGCTTTGGCTAACTCGAAAGTTTGCCTGTTCGCGGAATTCAAAGAATATGAATCAGAAATTGTGGATTTCGTTACAAGTAAAACACCTAAGGTGATTTTTGACTCGAAGAAGCTAGAACGCTGGTTACTAAGTCGTGGTGTGAACCTTGAATCAGTTACAGATGATCCGCTTCTAGCTGCATACATCGATAACCCGCTTCGCAGAGGTTTTTCACCTGAAGACATTATTGGTGAATACCTTGGTGTCAACTTTGATCAGCAAGAAGACATTGTGGCTGATGGTGTTGACGTCGCTGAACTTGCCGGCTACCTACTTCCCTTAAATGCAAAGCTAAGAGCAGCGCTCAGTTCTTCTAAGCAAATGAATGTGTATCAGGACATCGAAATACCTTCAACCCATGCTCTAGCTCACATGGAACAAGTTGGAATTCACATAGATGTGAAGGCTCTAGAGAAGCTGACGAAACAACTTGACAAGGAGATAACGACTTTAGAATCTGACTGTTTCAAAATCATCGGCAAGGAAATCAACCTTGCTTCACCTAAGCAGCTCCAGACGGTTCTGTTTGAAGATCTCGGCATGCAGGGGACCAGCAAGGTGAAAACCGGCTTCTCAACTAACGCTGAAGCACTCACAACACTTTTTGAACAGAACGGGCACCCGTTCTTAGAAAAGCTCTTGCAGCATCGTGAAGTTACCAAGATCAGGCAGATTGTTGAGACCATTAGTAAATCGGTTTCTGCCGATGGACGCATCCATACCACCTATGTTCAAACGGGAACCTCAACCGGACGATTGTCATCCGAAAATCCAAACTTGCAGAACATTCCGGTAAGGTCCGAGCGTGGTCGCTTAATCCGTGATGCCTTTGTTGTAGGCGATGATTTTGAGACTCTGCTGACTGCGGACTATTCACAAATAGAAATGCGTATTTTGGCTCACCTGAGCCAGGATGAAGGCTTGATTGAAGCATTCAAGTCAGGTGAAGATCTCCATAAGTTCGTAGGATCACGTATTTATGGAGTTAAACCTGAAGAGGTTACCTCTGCCATGCGATCCAAGGTAAAAGCGATGTCCTATGGTTTGGTTTATGGCCTAAGCGAATATGGTTTAGCCAAGCAGCTGAGGATTTCAAATGCGGATGCCAAGCAACTGATGTCAGATTACTTTGCTCGCTTCGGCGGGGTTAGAGACTATCTTGCGAATGTGGTTAGTGATGCTAAGCGTGATCATCACACAACCACAATTTATGGACGAAGAAGACCTTTCGATGACCTTGATAGCAAGATCTTTGCGATAAGAGAGAACGCAAGAAGAGCAGCCCTAAACGCCCCCATCCAGGGAACAGCAGCCGATGTCATGAAGCTAGCCATGATTAAGGTGGCTCAAGGACTTACGAAGGCGGGGACTAAGAGCCGCATACTGCTTCAGGTTCATGACGAACTGGTTATAGAGGTTGCCAAGGGTGAGTTGGAACAGGTAAGAGCAATTGTTCTAGCCGGTATGGAGAATGCCGCTCAACTAAACGTGCCCCTTGATGTTCACATTGGCATTGGCCGCAGTTGGGATGAGGCCGCCCATTGATTTCCTCTGGTAAAGCTATTATTCGAGCAGATGTGGGCCTGCATGCCCGACCGGCAGCTGATTTCGTAAGAGCCGTGGAGATGAGTCAGCACAAGGTAAACGTTTCAAAAGGGACCAAAACCGTGGCGGGTGAGAGTATTTTGGGGGTTTTATCCCTAGCTGCTCACCAGGGGGATGAGATCGAGATAATCGTTGAAGGCGATAGGTCCGAAGAGGTTCTAGCCCTGTTGATAGCCGTTGTTGAGGCTGAAAAGAACCATTAGACTTGGGAAGGTTCAATTTTTGAACCATAACCTATCCACGTTCAAGTGGTTTTAGCTTCTCAAAAGCCGAAAAGTTTTTGAATAACTATTGCCATAAGACCCGAGTAAAAATAAGAACGAGATTATTTCTCTATGACTGAAACAAGCAAAGTAACCCCACAGGTTGCAATCAACGACATCGGTTCCGCTGAAGAATTACTAGCAGAAATCGAAAAAACCCTAAAATCTTTCAATGACGGTGACCTAATCGCAGGTATCGTTGTGAAGATTGACCGTGATGAGGTTCTCCTCGATGTCGGTTACAAAACTGAAGGTGTTATTCCTTCACGTGAACTATCTATTCGCCACGACGCTGATCCAAGCGACATCGTTTCTGTTGGTGATTCAATCGAAGCTCTTGTTCTTCAAAAAGAAGACAAAGAGGGTCGTCTAATTCTTTCTAAGAAGCGTGCTCAGTACGAGCGCGCTTGGGGTGACGTTGAAAAGATTAAGGAAGCTGACGGCGTCGTTAACGGTCTTGTTATCGAAGTTGTTAAGGGTGGTCTTATCGTTGACATCGGTCTACGTGGATTCCTACCTGCTTCATTGATCGAATTACGTCGTGTCCGTGACCTAACTCCTTACCTAGGCCAGACTGTTGAAGCTAAGATTCTTGAACTTGATAAGAACCGCAACAACGTTGTTCTTTCACGTCGTGCTCTTCTTGAGGAATCACAGTCAGCTAACCGCACAACCTTCCTTGCAGATCTTGCTAAGGGTCAGATTCGTACCGGTGTTGTTTCATCTATCGTGAACTTCGGTGCCTTCATTGACCTTGGTGGTGTTGACGGTCTAGTTCACGTTAGCGAGCTTTCATGGAAGCACATCGAGCACGCTTCAGAAGTTGTTGAGATCGGTCAGGAAGTTACTGTTGAAGTTCTTGAGATTGACAATGACCGCGAGCGTGTTTCGCTTTCATTGAAGTCAACTCAGGAAGATCCTTGGCAGGTATTCGCAAGAACTCACGCTATCGGTCAGTATGCACCAGGTAAGGTAACCAAGATTGTTCCATTCGGTGCATTCGTTCGCGTTGCAGATGGCATTGAAGGTCTAGTTCACATTAGTGAGCTTTCTTCTAAGCACATTGATCTTGCCAGCCAGGTTGTCGCTCCTAACCAGGACGTTTTCGTGAAGGTTATCGACATCGACCTAGACCGCAGAAGAATTTCTCTTTCATTGAAGCAGGCAACTGAAGAAGTTGACCCTAATGGAACAGATTTCAACCCAGCACTTTATGGTTTGGCGACAGACTTCGATGACCAGGGTAACTACAAGTACCCAGAGGGCTTCGATGCTGCAACTAGCGAATGGAAGCCTGGCTTCGAAGACGCTAAAGCAAAGTGGGAGAAGGAATATGCTGAAGCTCAGACTCGTTGGGAAGAGCACAAGAAGCAGGTTGCAGTTGCAAACGAACTAGCAGCAAGCCTTCCTGACTCAAAGCCAGTCGAGCAGAGCGCTACCAGCAGTTCTTCATCTGAGGGAATGACAGCATCAGCTGGAACACTTTCAGAAGATGCATCTCTAGCAGCTCTAAAAGAGAAGCTAGGCGAAGCAGAGTAAAACTCTTTACAAGATACAGGGTCGAGGTTATCTCGGCCCTGTTCTTCTTTAACCAAGTTAGGCTTAGAACATGTTTTTAATAGGTCTAACCGGTGGCATTGCGGCAGGTAAAACTACCGTAGCCAAGCTTTGGACTGAACTGGGCGGGATTGAAATTGATGCAGATCTTGTTGCTCGAGAAGTTGTTGAACCAGGTACTAAAGGAGCTTTGCAAATAGCTAGTAACTTCGGTGAGCAACTCTTTGATGATCGGGGAAGACTTGACCGTAAGGCGCTAGGTGAAATTGTGTTCAACGATGTTGCTAAACGTAGGGAGCTTGAAGCAATTGTGCATCCGTTGGTGCGTGATAGGGTTCGTGAATTGTTAGCTGAGACACCTAAAGAAGCTCTTGTGATTTACACAGTTCCGCTACTGGTTGAAGCAGATGTTGACCTTCCATTTGATGTTGTCGTTACCGTTGAAGCTCCCGATGATGTTCGCATCAAACGTTTGGTTGAATCGAGAGGCTATTCAGTTCAGGAGGCAAAGTCTCGTATTGCAAATCAAGCCAAGCCTGTCGAGCGTGCTCAGCGAGCGGATTACATTCTTAATTCAAACCAGTCTGTTGATTTGCTTAAGGCCGACGCCAGAAAGCTTTGGGGAGAGTTTCAATCAAAGGCAACTAGTCGATGAAAGGTCCAACCAGATCATTTAGGCCTTTTGAAGTTATTTCTGAATACCAACCTGCAGGTGATCAACCACAAGCCATTGAAGAATTGGCTCAACGGATAAAAGCAGGAGAGAAAGACGTGGTTCTGCTAGGAGCCACCGGTACTGGTAAATCTGCAACCACAGCCTGGCTAATTGAAAAGCTTCAGCGGCCAACACTGGTTTTGGCACACAACAAAACTCTGGCTGCTCAATTGGTAAATGAGTTTAGACAACTACTTCCAAACAATGCTGTTGAATATTTTGTTAGCTACTACGACTACTACCAACCTGAAGCGTACGTCCCGCAGAGCGATACCTTCATTGAGAAGGATTCTTCTATTAACTCAGAAGTTGAAAGACTTCGTTATTCCGCGACCATGAGCCTTCTAAGCCGCAGAGATGTGATTGTGGTCAGCACCGTTTCTTGTATCTATGGTCTAGGAGCTCCTAGTGAATATTTGGACATGTCGTTACCCCTTCACAAAGGACAAAGCATTGACCGAGACGAACTGATTAGAGAGTTCGTGACTATGCAATATCAACGTAATGATTATGACTTTTCCAGAGGTAACTTCCGGGTCAAAGGCGACACCATCGAGATCATCCCGGTCTATGACGAGTTGGCTATTCGGCTCGAGATGTTTGGTGACGAAATCGAGAACATCTATCAACTTCATCCATTAACTGGGGAAGTGGTAAGGGAAATGGACACAATCTCTGTCTATCCAGCCAGTTACTACGTAACCTCACCTGAACGAATGGGTCAGGCACTTGAAGAAATTGAGCATGAGATGGTTGCTCGAGTAAAGGAATTTGAACAGCAGGGGAAATTGCTCGAAGCTCAACGAATCAAGATGAGAACTACTTTTGATTTGGAGATGATTCGAGAACTCGGTTTTTGTTCAGGGATTGAAAACTATTCGAGACATTTAGATGGCCGCGAGCCTGGATCTGCTCCATCATGTTTGCTGGATTACTTCCCAGAGGATTTCCTCACTGTCATTGACGAATCTCACGTAACTGTTCCCCAAATCGGAGCAATGTTTGAAGGTGATTCATCTCGCAAACGAACTTTGGTTGAGTATGGATTCAGATTGCCTTCGGCTATGGATAACCGGCCTTTGAAATGGACAGAGTTCTTGGATCGTGTTGGGCAAACTGTCTATCTTTCAGCAACTCCGGGCAAATATGAGCTTGGTGTCGGAGATGGCGTTGTCGAACAAATAATTCGCCCAACCGGTTTGGTTGACCCACAGATTGTGGTTAAACCGACTAAAGGTCAGATTGATGATCTTCTCGAAGAGATTAAGATTCGCGCTGAAAAGAACGAAAGAGTTTTGGTTACGACATTGACCAAGAAGATGTCTGAAGAGTTAACCGACTTCCTAACTGAAGCCGGTGTTCGAGTTAGGTACCTACACTCAGATGTTGACACTCTGCGCAGAGTAGAGCTGCTAAGGGAACTTAGAAGCGGAATTTGTGACGTTCTTGTGGGAATCAACTTGCTCCGTGAAGGTCTAGATTTACCTGAAGTTTCCCTGGTCAGCATTCTTGATGCTGATAAGGAAGGTTTCCTTCGTTCAACTACCTCGTTGATTCAAACAATTGGTCGTGCTGCTCGTAACGTAAGCGGTGAGGTGCATATGTATGCGGACCGAATCACAGATTCAATGGCCCGAGCAATAGATGAAACTAACCGTAGGCGTGAAAAGCAAGTTGCCTATAACAAGGAGCGAGGCCTTGATCCGCAACCGCTTCGCAAGAAGATTGCGGACATCACAGACAGCATTTTGGCTGAGGAGCAAGATACCGCAGCACTTCTAGAACAAAAGCAACCTAATCGAGCAAGAGATGGCAAGGCAGTAGTTGGCACTCGTAAGCGAGTCAATCAGAACGCTAGTTATGACGAACTGCTTGAACTTGTCGTGGACTTGGACGAGCAGATGAAATCTGCTGCCGGTCAGCTGAACTTCGAGTTGGCGGCACGTCTGAGGGATGAAATCAGCGAGTTGAAATACACCATCAGGCAGATTGATAAGGTCTAGAGAGTTAAACTTAGGTAATGCCGGTAATCCAGATCCCAACTAAAGAGAAGCTTGTAATCAAGGGCGCTCGGGTCCACAATCTTAAAAATCTAACCCTTGAAATCCCCCGAAACGCAATGGTGGTCTTCACTGGCCTGAGCGGATCAGGTAAATCATCCCTTGCCTTTGACACAATCTTTGCCGAAGGTCAACGTCGTTATGTTGAATCGCTGAGTGCTTATGCCAGGCAATTCCTGGGGCAAGTTGATCGACCCGATGTTGATTTCATTGAAGGTTTATCGCCTGCTGTGTCGATTGACCAAAAGTCCACCAACCGTAACCCTAGGTCAACTGTTGGAACCATCACTGAGATTCACGATTACCTAAGACTTCTTTGGGCTCGCATCGGAATACCGCACTGCGCTGAATGTGGAGAGCGTATCACCAAGCAGACAACTCAACAGATTGTCGACCAAATAATGCAATTGCCGGCTGGAACTAAGTTCCAGGTGCTAGCTCAAATTGTTGATCAGAAAAAAGGCGAGTTCGCTGACCTATTCAGAGAGCTAATTGCTCAGGGTTTTGCAAGAGCAGTTGTTGATGGCGAAGTGATTACTTTAGCTGAAGCTAAACCACTTAGAAAGACATACAAGCATGACATTAGCGTTGTGGTTGATCGTCTTGTGGCTAAAAGTGACATCACACAGCGCCTTACCGAGTCAGTTGAAACTGCGCTTAAGTTAGCTGGCGGGCGAGTGACAATCGACTTAGTGGATGTTAGAGGCGAGGGCAAATATCGTAACTACAGCGAGAAAATGTCCTGCCCTAATGAACATGCGTTGGCGCTAACCGAGATTGAACCAAGAACGTTTTCGTTCAACGCTCCCTTCGGTGCTTGTCCTGCTTGCTCTGGACTGGGCACCAAGATGGCCGTTGATCGAGAGTTGATTATTGGTGACCCTGCTGAGTCAATCAACGGTGGTGTGATTAGACCATGGTCTACTCAAGGTAAAGGTCTGTTTACTTACTACACAAGACTCTTAGCTGGTTTAGCTAAGGATCTAGATTTCTCCTTGAAGACTGCTTGGAAGGATCTTCCTGAAGAAGTTCAAGAAGCTGTCCTTTATGGCAATGATTTCGATGTTCAAATGAAGTGGAAGAACCGCTACGGTCGCGAACTTCGTTACACAACCGGCTTTGAAGGTGTGGTTAACTACATTGAACGTAAGTATCTTGAAGCAGAGAATGACTACGGGCGCAGTCGTTGGGGAGAGTATCTACGTGAGACTCCTTGCCCTGAATGTAGTGGTTCAAGATTAAGACCCGAGGTGTTGGCCGTTAAGGTAGCGGGTAAATCTATCGCTGATGTTTGTGTGATCAGCCTTGGTGAGTCAATGGACTTTTTCGACAAGCTAAAACTAGATAAACGTGATGAGAAGATTGCCGCTCAGGTACTTAGAGAGATTAGGGCAAGACTCGAATTCCTAATCGCAGTTGGGCTTGACTACTTGAGTTTAGAAAGAGCTGCTGCGACGCTATCTGGTGGTGAGGCTCAGCGTATTCGCCTGGCAACCCAGATTGGTGCTGGGCTAACCGGTGTGCTCTACGTTTTAGATGAGCCAAGTATTGGCTTGCACCAGCGCGATAACCGCAGACTGATTGAAACACTTATCAAGTTACGTGATCTAGGCAATACCTTGATTGTTGTTGAGCATGACGAGGACACCATTAAAGCTGCAGACTGGTTGGTTGACATTGGTCCTGGCGCTGGTGTTCATGGTGGTGAAGTTGTTCACAGCGGTAGCTATAAAGCTATTCTGACCAACAAGGAGTCAGTCACCGGAGCGTTTCTTTCAGGACGAGAGAGCATCTCAACTCCTAAAGACAGAAGAAAGGCTGATCCTAAAAGGCAAATCAAAGTTGTTGGGGCTAAAGAGAACAACCTCAAAAACATTGATGTGGCATTCCCACTAGGAACCTTCACGGCTGTTACTGGAGTGTCCGGTTCAGGTAAGTCTTCTCTGGTAAATGATGTGCTGTATGAAGTATTGGCTAACAAACTAAATGGTGCTAAAGGGGTTGCTGGAAAGCACACCAGAGTCGAAGGTCTGGATCAACTGGACAAGGTGGTTCACGTCGATCAGAACCCTATTGGTAGAACACCGAGATCTAACCCAGCTACATACACCGGTGTTTTTGATCACATTAGGAAGCTCTTTGCAGACACAGCTGAATCTAAGGCTCGTGGCTACCAGCAGGGAAGATTCTCTTTCAACGTTAAAGGCGGACGTTGTGAGGCTTGTAGTGGTGATGGGACTCTCAAGATTGAAATGAACTTCTTGCCTGATGTTTATGTTCTCTGTGAGGTATGTCACGGTGCAAGATACAACCGTGAGACTCTTCAAGTGAAATATAAAGGCAAATCAATTGCAGAAGTATTGGAGATGCCGATCTCTGAAGCAGCAGTCTTCTTTGAGGCCATAACGGCAATCTCAAGATATTTGGTGACGCTTGTCGAGGTTGGTCTTGGATACGTTCGTCTGGGCCAAAGCGCAACTACATTATCAGGTGGTGAAGCTCAACGCGTGAAACTTGCAACCGAACTTCAAAAGAGATCTAACGGTAGAAGTGTTTATGTGCTCGATGAACCAACTACGGGTCTTCATTTCGAGGATGTTAGAAAGCTGCTGCTAGTTCTCAATGGTTTGGTGGATAAAGGTAATACCGTGATTGTGATTGAGCATAATCTTGATGTCATTAAAAATGCTGACTGGCTTATCGACATTGGACCTGAAGGTGGTTCTCGTGGTGGCGAAGTCATTGCAACCGGAACACCGGAACAGGTAGCTAAAGTTGCAAAGTCACACACCGGTAAGTTCTTAGCTGAGATTTTGAAGTAATCATGGCTAACGAGGTTGGTTTCCGCCCAAACACGGGGGACATTCCAACTAACCCAGGTGTTTACAGATTTTTAGATGCCACCGGACGGGTTCTGTATGTTGGTAAAGCTAAGAATCTAAGAGCAAGGCTCTCTTCCTATTTCGCACCGTTGAACTCTCTTCAAGAGAAGACCAGAAGAATGGTGCTCAGCGCGAGTGACGTGAATTGGACCATCGTCAAAAGCGAATTTGAGGCACTGCAACTTGAATTTACTTGGATCAAAGAATATGACCCGCCTTTCAATGTTCGCTTCAAAGATGACAAGAGCTACCCTTACCTAGCTATAACTATGGGTGAACAAATTCCTCGAGTTATGATCACTCGTAATCGTGATAACAAATCCTCACGTTACTTCGGTCCCTATACACAATCTTGGGCTGTTAGAGAGACTCTTGACACTTTGCTCAAGGTTTATCCGATTAGATCATGCTCTAGTGGTGTTTATTCTCGAGCAAAAATGAGTAATCGACCTTGCCTGCTTGCTGACATTGGTAAATGTTCCGCACCTTGTGTTGGCAGAATTACCCCAGAAGAACATAAAGCAACCGCCAAGAAATTTGCGGACTTCATGCTTGCCGGTGATGAGAAATACATTGATTCCCTAAGAACAAAAATGTTCGAAGCTTCGGAGAGCGAAAGTTACGAACTGGCAGCAAAACTAAGGGACGATGTTGAGGCTTTAGAGACTGTTCTAGAGAAATCAACTGTGGTTTTCACAGACAACACCGATGCAGATCTGTTCGGAATAGCCGATGATGAGCTAACTGCTGCTGTTAGTTTGTTTCGAGTTCGCGGTGGACGCATCCGAGGTGCTCGTGGCTGGGTGGTCGATAAGGAAATTGAAAGAAGCACTGAAGAGCTGGTTGAGTACCTCATTCAAAACGTTTATGCCGAGATTGGTAATGACATACCGAAAGAGGTTTTGGTTCCTGTTCTCCCTCCAGATTCTGCTGCTTTGACGCAGTGGCTTTCGGAGCAACGTGGAAGCAAAGTTGATCTTCGTGTTGCTCAAAGGGGAGATAAGAGGGCTTTGGCCGAGACTGCATTGACTAATGCCAAGCACGCACTAGGTCTCTATAAACTCAAGCGAACTGCCGATTTCACGGCTCGTAGTGAAGCGTTGGCCCAATTGCAAGAAGTGTTGAACTTGGAAACCGCACCGCTACGTATCGAGTGTTATGACATTTCTCACATGTCTGGAACAGGGATCGTTGGTTCGATGGTGGTTTTCGAAGATGGCTTGGCTAAGAAGAGCCAATATCGCAAGTTCAACATCGAATCTTCTGCCGACGACACTGAATCCTTGTTCCAAGTCCTAACCAGGCGTTTGAAGTATTTGAATGAAGGTGTTTCAGATAACGAGAATAAGTTCAGCTACCGGCCTGGTCTTTTGATCGTCGACGGTGGACAGCCACAGGTCAACGCAGCTTCAAGAGCACTTGAAGCCATGAACATCAAAGACATAACCGTTATTGGTCTGGCTAAGCGTTTGGAGGAGATTTGGCTTCCAAATAACCCGTTCCCAGTGATTTTGGCTCGAGGCACTGAAGCTTTGTTTATGTTGCAAAGAGTCAGAGACGAAGCGCACCGCTTTGCCATCACAGCCCAGCGCAAGCAGCGTAAGTCGGCTATAGCGACCGAATTGAGTCTTATTGAAGGTCTAGGGGATAAACGCGTCACGGCCCTGTTAAGGCGTTTTGGGTCAGCAAAAAGGCTAAAACTGGCCACTTTGGAGGAAATAGCGGAGGTTGCAGGAATTGGGCCACAATTGGCCAATGCGGTGTTGGAGAAGCTCAAGAGCTCAGAATAAGATTTGGTTCTCGGGCGTGTCGCAATATGACTATTGTTAGAGGTAACAAGAACAGAGAGCCCAGTGAATAGCGAACATTCCTACGAATTGCTGATAGTGACCGGCATGTCGGGTGCAGGGCGTTCCACCGTGGGCAATGCCTTGGAAGACATGGACTGGTATGTGGTTGATAACCTTCCAGCCCAGATGATTAAACCAATGGCTGAGTTATTTAGCAGAGCCGACAAGACGTTGCCTCGGTTAGCTGTGATCATTGATGCTCGAGGTGGGCAATTCTTCCAGGATCTCAGTGAGCATATAAACGTTTTGAAAAGTAGCAACATAAATATTGAGGTCTTATTCCTAGAGGCCAACGATCAAACTTTGGTGAAACGCTTCGAGCAGGTTCGAAGACCACATCCGCTGCAGGCCAACGGCACAATCATCGATGGTATTCAAGCGGAGCGGTCGCAACTTCTCACACTCAGAGGTCAGGCTGACTACATCATTGATTCCAGCGATCTCAACATCTATCAACTGGCAAGTAAAATCTCTGAAAGTTTTAGTTCACAAGATGTGAAAAAACTTCAGCTTGTAGTTGAAAGCTTTGGTTTCAAATATGGAATACCAACGGATGCAGATCTGGTAGCAGATATGAGATTCCTACCTAACCCGCATTGGAATGAATCACTAAGGCCTTTCACCGGTGAAGATAAACAGGTTTCTGATTTCGTTTTAGCTCAAGAAGGTGCCGAGGAGTTTATCGCGAGGTATGTTTCGACTCTAGAAACTGTTATTGCTGGCTACCTCCGCGAGAATCGTAAACACGCAACCTTAGCTATCGGTTGCACTGGCGGTAAACATAGATCTGTGGCAACGGCCATCGAGATTGCTAAACGCTTAGGTGAAGTTTCGGGAATAGAAGTGCGCTTGAAGCACAGAGATTTAGGGAAAGAGTAATCATGGCTTTAACAGCTGAACTTAAAGATGAACTGGCTAGAGTTGAAATCACTAAGAGCACGGTTAGAGCTGCCGAGCTATCCACAATCCTTCGCTTCTGCGGTGGTCTGCATTTGGTTGGAGCAAAGATTGTTGTTGAGATTGAAGTGGACACTGCACAACTAGCTAGAAGAGTGAGAAAAGACCTAGCGGATGTGTTTGGTGTTGACTCAGAACTAGCCATGATTGCCGCCGGCGGGATTCGAAAGAGCGCTAAGTATCAAATTCGAGTAACTGAAGGTGCCGATATTTTGGCTCGCCAAACAGGCCTTATCGACACTCGGAACCGTCCGGTTAGAGGCCTTCCAGCAGCTTTGGTTTCAGGAAGTAAAGCCGATGCCGAAGCGGTTTGGCGTGGTGCTATCTTGGCCCATGGATCACTCACCGATCCAGGACGGTCAGCAACTCTAGAGATCACAGCTCCAGGTAATGAAGCTGCGATGGCTTTAGTTGGTATAGCCAGAAGATTGGAAGTTAGCGCTAAAGTTCGTGAAGCCAGAGGTGTTTATCGTGTTGTGGTCCGCGAAGGTGACGCGATAGTTCAGATTCTGAAGCATGTCGGTGCACACGGAGTGGTTTTGAAATATGAAGAGCTCAGAGTTAGAAGAGAAGTTCGAGGCAAGCAGAACCGCTTAGCTAATTTCGATAACGCTAACCTGATGCGTTCAGCGCAGGCAGCAGTTGCGTCAGGACTTAGAGTTAAGCGAGCAATGGAGATTCTTGGTGATGATGTGCCGGCTCACCTAAAGATGGCCGGTGAGTTGCGTTTGAAGCACAGAGATGCATCCTTGGATGACTTGGGAAGGCTAGCCAGCCCTCCGCTTACTAAAGATGCAATAGCGGGAAGAATTAGAAGACTGTTAGCACTAGCTGACAAAGTTGCCAGCGACAAAGGCATTGCTGGCACCGAATTAGATTTAGCGGATTCAGAAGAATAACCAACAAGGAGAAATCAAAATGAGTAAATATGTACTTCCAGACCTGAGCTATGACTATGCAGCTCTCGAGCCAAACATCTCAGGTCGCATCATGGAACTTCACCACGACAAGCATCATTTGGCTTACGTAAACGGAGCTAACACTGCAATCGATGCACTTGCTGAGGCTCGCGATAAAAACGATCTGTCTATGGTGAACAAGTTCCAAAAAGATCTTGCTTTCAACCTTGCTGGTCACGTTAACCACACTGTTTTCTGGAAGAACCTTTCACCAGATGGTGGAGATAAGCCAGTGGGAGAGTTGGCCGCAGCTATCGATGAGTTCTTTGGTTCTTTCGATGCTTTCAAGGCTCATTTCACAGCTAGTGCTTTGGGAATCCAGGGTTCTGGTTGGTCAATATTGGTTTGGGACATTTTGGGTCAAAAACTTCTAATTGAGCAGCTTTACGATCACCAGGGTAACCTAGCTGTTGGCTCAGTGCCTCTTTTGATGCTTGATATGTGGGAACACGCTTTCTACCTTGACTATGTGAACGTGAAGGCAGACTATGTAAAAGCCTTCTGGAACATCGTTTCTTGGGCTGATGTTCAGGCACGCTTTGCTGAGGCTAGCCGAAACAGCGCGCCTCTTCTGCTACCCTAAAAGTAGTAATCCACCCAGCGTTGAGTGGCATAAAACCCCTAAAAACCACAATAAATGCGCCTTGTAGCGCCTGAAATAAATGGAGTAAGAGTAATGACCACACGCGTTGGTATCAATGGATTTGGCCGTATTGGCCGTAATTTCCTAAGAGCAGAGATTGCTAAAGGAACAGATCTTGAAATCGTTGCAGTTAACGATCTAAGCGACCCTAAAGGTTTAGCTCACCTGCTGAAGTATGACTCTGTAACCGGTCGCCTTGATCGTGAGGTTCGTGTTGACGGACAGAACATCATCGTTGATGGAACCGTAATCAAGGTTCTTGCTGAGCGTGATCCAGCCAACTTGGGTTGGGGAGATTTAGGCGTAGACATTGTTATCGAATCAACCGGTCGTTTCACTGATGCTAAAGATGCAATCAAGCACATTGAAGCCGGCGCCAAGAAGGTAATAATCTCGGCTCCTGCAACAGGAGAAGACGGCACATTCGTTATTGGTGTGAACGAGCATCTATACGATTCTGCTAACCACCACATCATTTCTAATGCTTCTTGCACAACCAACTGTCTAGCCCCTTTGGCTAAGGTGTTCAACGACAAGTGGGGAATCGTCAACGGTTTGATGACAACTGTTCACGCTTACACAGCTGACCAGAACCTTCAGGACGGTCCACACTCAGACCTTCGCCGTGCGCGTGCTGCAGGAATCAACATTGTTCCTTCCTCAACCGGTGCCGCTAAAGCAATCGGACTTGTTCTTCCAGAACTAAAGGGCAAGCTTGATGGTTTCGCTCTTCGTGTTCCAGTTCCGACCGGATCTATTGTTGACCTAACTTTCGTTTCTGCTAAGGAAGTTACTATCGAAGAAATCAAGGCTGCATACAAAGAGGCTGCCGCTTCAGGTCCACTAAAGGGCATTCTGAAGTACACAGAAGACGAGATTGTTTCAAGCGACATCGTTACCGACCCACACTCATCAATCTTCGATGCTGGTCTAGTTCGGGTTATCGGTGGAACCACAGTGAAGCTTTCATCTTGGTATGACAACGAGTGGGGTTACTCAAACCGCCTTGTTGATCTAACCGAGTTAGTAGCAAGCAAACTCTAAATAGATGAGAACACTGAAAGATCTGCCTGAACTTTCTGGTACGCGAGTAATTGTTCGCTGTGACCTAAACGTTCCGCTCGATGGTAAAACTATTACTGATGACGGTCGTGTTCGTGCATCCGTGCCAACACTCATGTACCTAATCGAACGTGGTGCCAAGGTGATTGTTATTTCACACCTTGGAAGACCTGAAGGTGCTCCAGATCCACAGTATTCGCTAGAGCCAGTTGCAAAAAGACTAGGTGAACTTCTAGGAAAGCCGGTTGGTTTTGTCGAAGAGACCGTGGGTGCGAAAGCATCTAGGGCTGTTTCTGAACTGGGTTCAGGTGAGGTGCTTGTTCTAGAGAACTTGCGGTTCAACCCAGGTGAAACGGCTAAAGATGATGCTGGTCGTGAAGAGTTTGCGAAGGATCTTTCAGAACTAGGTGATGTGTTTGTAAGCGACGGTTTTGGTGTCGTTCACCGCAAGCAAGCAAGCGTGTACGACCTGCCAAAGCTTTTGCCTAGCGCGGCTGGCTTGTTGATTGAAGCAGAACTAAAGGTTCTAGAAAGACTTACTGATAGCCCTGAAAAGCCTTACGTGGTTGTTCTAGGTGGTTCAAAGGTTTCAGACAAGTTAGGTGTTATAGATCATCTACTGCCACGAGTAAACAAGATTCTTGTTGGTGGTGGAATGGTATTTACTTTCCTAACGGCCCTTGGTAACAAGGTAGGTTCTTCACTTCTTGAAAAAGATCAGATTGAGACTTGTCTAGGTTATTTAGCTAAAGCGAAAGAACTGGGTGTAGAGATTGTTCTACCAACTGATATTGTTGTTGCCAGCAAGTTTGGTGCGGATGCAGAAGTTCAAATCACTTCGGCTTCAACGATGGAAGAAACCCCATTTGGAGATAAGGGGCTAGGTTTAGATATCGGCCCAGACTCAGCAAAATTATTTGCAGATAACATCCGTTCAGCTAAAACAGTTTTCTGGAATGGCCCTATGGGTGTTTTCGAGATGGATAAGTTCGCCAATGGAACCAGAGAAGTTGCTAAGGCTCTAACCGAGGTTCATGGCCTGTCTGTTGTTGGTGGAGGAGACTCTGCCGCTGCAGTTAGACAGCTTGGATTTGAAGATAACCAGTTCGGTCACATCTCAACCGGCGGTGGAGCATCACTTGAATACCTTGAAGGAAAAACAATGCCAGGCCTGGAGGTCTTGAAGTGAGTAATGAAAGAGTTCCATTCATCGCAGGTAACTGGAAGATGAATCTAGATCACCAGCAGGGAATCGCTTTAGTGCAGAAGCTAGCGTGGACTTTAGCTGACGCGAATCACGATTATGCAAAGACTGAAGTTGCAGTTTTCCCTCCGTTCACAGACCTTCGTAGCATTCAAACCCTTATTGATGCTGAGAAATTTGAACTAAAGTTAGGTGCACAAGATCTCAGCAAGTTTGATTCTGGTGCCTACACAGGTGAAGTATCAGGGGCCTTCCTAAAAAAACTTGATGTGAAGTATGTGCTTATCGGTCACAGCGAACGCAGAACATATCACAACGAAGACGACGAAACTGTTCAAGCTAAAGTAGCCGCAGCTTTCCGATACAACCTAATTCCAGTGATTTGTGTTGGTGAAACCCAAGAGGAACTTGAAACTCACGGACAAAGCGCTATCCCAGTTGAACAAATTAAGGCTGCTTTAGCTGGTCATGCCTCGGTAGGCGAGTTCATTGTTGCATACGAGCCGGTCTGGGCTATTGGAACAGGTCTTGTGGCAACCCCAGAACAGGCCGCTGAAGTAGCTTCCAAGATCAGATCAACCATTGAGGAACTACTAAGTCCAGAGGTTGCTCAAGCCACCAGAATCCTCTACGGAGGCTCTGTAAAGGCTGCAAATGTAGCTGGATTCCTGAAAAGTCCTGAAGTTGACGGCGTTTTGGTGGGTGGAGCTAGCCTTGTCGTTGAAGAGTTTTCTGGCATAGCCCGCTTCTTGAAGCACCTAACCTTATAATTTCATTTATAGGGTTTATTTAGCCCTGACTAACACGAAAGAACACAAACATGACCGGTATCTTGATTGCCTTGAGAATCCTTTTAGGCGTTACCAGCTTGATTCTTACCCTACTTATCCTTCTTCACAAGGGACGTGGTGGTGGCCTTAGCGACATGTTCGGTGGTGGAATCAACAACACCATGGGTTCCTCAGGTGTTGCAGAGCGTAACTTGAACCGTATCACGGTGATCCTTGGCTTGGTTTGGGTAGTCACAATCGTGATTCTTGGACTTGCATCAACTTACGGTTGGTAAATAAAGATGGCAACTAACGGCGCAGCAATCAGAGGCTCTCGAGTTGGCGCTGGTCCAATGGGCGAGCAAGACAATGGATTCCAAGCAGATCGCGTTAAGCGAAGTTACTACTGCTTCAACGACCACAGCTTTAGCCCATCGTTCTCGGCAGATTTAACTATTGAAGAGATTCCAGTTGAACTTGACTGCCCGCACTGTGGTTTACCTGCAGGTCAAGACAAAGACAACCCACCGGTTATCGCTAAACACGAACCATACAAGACTCACTTGGCCTACGTTAAAGAGCGTAGAACCGAAGCTGAGGCCAAAGCCTTACTTGAGGAAGCCGTAGCTTCAGTTCGAGACAGAAGAGAGCGTTTGCTTGCTGAAGCTAAAGCTGAAGTTAAAAGGAACGCTAAAGCTAACAAAAAATAAAGTTAGCAGCTCCAGAACGAAGCTCCAGCTGCTTCGTCAATAATCCAAAGTGTTTGCCCCTTTGCCGAGACTTTCGCAGCAGGTAGATCGCATTCATCATTTTTATGAATCTGCTCAATCGCTTCAGCTTTGTCAATTCCACTCACAACAAAGATAATTCGCTTTGATGCATTTATCATTCTCATTGACATAGATAAGCGTTCTGCAGGTGGTTTGGGGGAGTCAGACTCAGAAACAATGAGATTATTCGCATAGTCATGACCAGGAAAAAGCGATGCAACATGGCCGTCTGGCCCCATGCCTAAAAGCATGAGATCAATTTGCGGTTCAGCATCGAACCATTCCAAAAGTGTTCTTTCAAACTCAATTGCAGCTTCAGTAACCGATAGTCCTGAATCAGAGGAGGGGAACTCGTGAATGTTTAGTTCAGGAATTGCAATGTGTGAAAGAAGAGCTTCTCTTGCCTGCTGAGCGTTGCGGTCAACACTTTTAGCATCAACATATCTTTCATCACCGAACCAGATGTGTAAACGGTTCAAATCAATTTCATTTAACCTTGGATGCTTTTGCAGATGGTTCAAAGTCAGTATTCCAACCGTGCCTCCGGTTAGAGCGACATGAACAAAATCTTGCTTTGACTGCAGCTCAACAACTTCATCGATAAACACATGGCTAGCCTGATCTGCCACGTCAGCAGCATTGATTGCCTTGTGAACTTCAACGCTTTGCATCATTACTTCTTCGCTTTAGCGGAAACCACTGGACTCTTACGTTTTGTTCCAAAGCCCTTAGTAATAAGTTTCCCGAAGGCATCATCGCTGTCTAGTCGACGCAGATCTTCAATGAGGCAGTCTCTTAGAGACCTTCTTGGAAGTGAAATATCTCTCACAGGTTGCGTTGGTTGAATCAACGTTGCAACATCAGGTACATTTCTAACAATCTCGATGTCACCTGATTTACGAACGAGCTTCACTCCACGAATGCCAGCAACTGCCTTACCTCTGTTGGTCCTAACTAGTTCGACTTCAACCTTCAACTTCATTTCAAGCCAGGCAGCTAAAAGATCGGTGCTAGGGGAGTCCACCGCTCCTGTAACAACAACTTTTGTCACCTGGTCAAATGGTGGCTGATCGAGAATGGCGGCTAATTGAGCTCTCCAAAGGGTTAATCTTGTCCAAGCAAAGTCAGAATCACCAGGTGCGTAGTTTTTAGCAAGGCTCGATAGCCAGATGTGAGGATCTGGCTGTGATGCTGCATCGGTAATTCTTCGTTGAGCTATGCGACCAAGCGCTGAAGTTGAAGGCTTCTCAGGAGCAATACCAGGCCACCAGGCAACAACCGGAGCATCCGGCAATAGTAGCCCAGTAACCAAAGATTCTGGATCGCTGATAACTTCGCCATAGGCACGTAAAACAATGACTTCTGAAGCTCCAGCGTCGCCACCAACACGAATTTCAGCATCGAGTTTGGCTTGAGCCTTTGATTGTTTGTTATCTTCAGCAAGCACGATGATTCGACAAGGATGAGCTCGGGAGGCTTCATTGGCAGCCTGAATAGCAGGTTCTAGACCCTTAAAATCAGTTTGAATCAAGAGAGTCAGCACACGACCAAGTGCAACTGCTCCACCTTCTTCACGAATGGTAACAAGTTCTTTTGAAACTTTAGAAATAGTTGTGTTTGGAAGATTCTTAATCATGGACGTCTCCAAGCTCTGCCATCAAGGGCCATCATTCGGTCGGCGGAAGAAGGACCCCATGTGCCAGGACGATACGGCTCAGGTTTGCCATTTTTCGCCCAGAACTCTTCAATCGGGTCCAGAATTTTCCAAGACAGCTCCACTTCCTCGTGACGAGGGAACAACGGCGGATCGCCTAACAAAACGTCAAGGATTAGGCGCTCGTAGGCTTCAGGACTTGCTTCAGTGAAAGCGTGTCCATAGCCAAAGTCCATAGTGACATCTCTAACCTGCATGCCAACTCCAGGGACCTTAGAACCAAAACGAATGGTGACACCTTCATCTGGTTGAACTCGAATAACCAAAGCATTTTGACCTAGAGCAGACGTTTGTCCTGCGCCAAAGATTTGCTGAGGAGCACGTTTGAAAACAACAGCGATTTCAGTAACCCGGCGACCCAGACGTTTACCTGCACGAAGATAGAAAGGAACACCAGCCCATCGACGAGTATTGATGTCTAATCTCATGGCAGCAAAAGTCTCGGTTACGGATTTTGGATTCATGCCTTCTTCATCAAGGAATCCAGTTACCTTCTCGCCACCTTGCCAGCCACCGGTGTATTGACCACGTGCTGTGTGCTTACCTAAATCATCAGGCAATCTAATAGCTGACAAAACTTTCTCTTTTTCAGCACGAAGATCAGCCGCATCAAAAGAAACTGGTTCTTCCATGGCTGTTAGAGCAAGAAGTTGAAGCAAATGATTTTGAATAACATCTCGAGCCGCACCGATACCGTCATAGTACCCAGCACGACCACCAACACCGATATCTTCAGCCATGGTTATCTGAACGTGGTCTATGTAGTTGTTATTCCAAAGTGGTTCATAGAGCTGGTTTGCAAAACGAAGGGCAAGAATGTTCTGAACTGTCTCTTTACCCAGGTAGTGGTCGATTCGGAAGATTGAGTCGGCAGGGAATACCGATTCAACAACTTCATTAAGTTCACGAGCAGACTGCAAATCATGACCAAACGGTTTCTCGATTACTACACGACGGAATTGGTCCGGCTTCGGATCGGCTAAACCTGAACGTGAAAGTTGTTGTGTGACTAATGGGAATGCCTTTGGCGGAATGCTGAGATAGAAAGCATGATTGCCGTTAGTGCCACGCTCCTTATCAAGAGTCTCGATGGTTTCGCGGAGTTTGTCGAAGGCCGCATCATCACCAAATTCACCGCTAACAAAACGAATACCTTTAGACAGCTGAGCCCAGACTTCATCACTCCATGGAGTTCTTGCATATTGCTTTACAGCTTCAAGCACAACTTGACCGAAATCTTGATCTTCCCAGTCACGTCTTGCAAAACCAACGAGAGAGAATCCAGGTGGCAACAGTCCACGATTAGCTAAGTCATACACCGCTGGCATCAGCTTTTTACGGCTAAGGTCTCCGGTGACACCGAAAATGATTAGACCTGAAGGTCCAGCAATGCGATTTAGTCTTCTATCTTCTGGATCTCGTAGAGGATTAATTCCAGGGCCAAGTTTCACAGTCACAGTATTTAGCCAATCAGATTAATTAGGGTTTGAATGTCTTTTTCTGGGTCCAAAAGGGTCAGTGTCAACACTGGTCTGCCAAGATCTGCCAGCACTTTTCCATCACCAGCAGCCTGAGATGCAATAAGTTCACCGAAGGTGAAATCGCGACCGGGAACTTGAAGATCTTCAGAGGACTGACTTAGCAACTGCAGGTAAACACCATTACGTGGTCCACCCTTGTGATACTGACCAGTTGAATGCAAGAACCTAGGAGCCCAACCAAATGTTGTTGGACGTTTGGTCTTCTCAGCAATCTTTTCACGAAGTTCAGACACAGCTAGGTTTGCTTTTCTGTTCAGATAAGCCTGAACAGAGACATAGCCTTCTGAGCTAAGTTGAGCAAGGAGAGCAGCAAGGCTGTCACCGAGATCCTGGGACGCAGGCAGTTGGAAGCCCTGAGCACGAACAGCGATGCTTCCGACAGTGAAAGCATTGGCAACAACAGCGGCTTTCTGTTCAAGCATTCCGCGAGCAGCAATCTTTGCAGATTCAACGTCAGGTTGATCAAATGGGTTAATCCCAATTAGGCGGCTAGCGACGACTGTAGCGAACTCCCAAAGCATGAATTGTTCGCCTAGGGTTCCTTCAACCTGAACACGCGATTCGTTTGTTGAAAGTGCAGAGGCTGAAACTTCAGCAATAAGAATGTCGTCTATTCCGGCATTAGATTCGAAACTGGCTTCGCTCAGCACGACAGGAAGCACTCCGTGCTCTTCTTTACCGGTAGATTCAGCAATTAGCTGTTCAGCCCAGTCTGCAAAATCTGGAAGTGAAGCCTCATCGGAAATAATTCCAATCTTGTCTTTGAAACCATTTGAAGAGCTGGTCCTTGCCATCGCAGCGCCTAAAACTAAACCAGGGTTGGCTGCATCATCTGCAAAAAGTGCAGCAGTAGAAGCTTGAGCCTGAGTTAGCAAGGACTGTATGTCCGCTCCGGCCAGTCCTGAAGGAACAAGTCCAAAAGCGGTTAATGCTGAATAACGTCCCCCAACAGTTGGATCTGCATTGAAGACCTTGTAACCATCGGCTAGCGCAGCTTTTTCCATAGGAGAGCCTGGATCTGTGACAACAATGATTCGTTCTGTCTTGTCTATCCCGGCTGCCGTGAAAAGCTCTTCGAAGATTCTCTTTTGTGAGTCAGTCTCAACTGTTGAACCAGAC
>CAIXVE010000056.1 GCA_903922825.1 uncultured Micrococcales bacterium
AGTCTAAGAAATTTGACGACGGCTTTGACCTTCCAGATTTCCTGAAGTAGCCATGGTGAATCAAGAACTTCAATCGCGCTTAATTGAAGTTCAATCTCGCATAGACGTCGCTGCCACTAAATCTGGCCGAAGTAAAGATGATGTTGAGTTAATCATTGTTACAAAGAACAACCCTGCACAGTTGGTTTTCGACCTACTCGAGTTAGGTCAAAGTAATTTTGGTGAGAACCGAAATCAGGAAGCTGAACCTAAGGCCCTGGAAGTCGCTAAGGGGAATACTTCTGGGCTAACCCCAACCTGGCATTTTGTTGGCCAGTTGCAGTCAAACAAAGTCAGATCCGTACTCGAATATGCTGCTGTGCTTCATTCACTTGATCGCTTATCCCTTTTGACTGAATTGAAGAAGCAACTTGCTAAAGAGCCAGGCCTGAGACTCTCGGTTTTTATTGAATTGAACCTTACTGGAGATGCCAATAGGGGAGGTGTTCAGCCAGCAAACCTTCTTGCCTTTGCTGAACAGGTGCTAGAGACTCCGCAACTTGAACTCATGGGGGTTATGGGCGTTGCCGGTCTAGGAGTTAGCCCAGAAGGTGAATTCCAGCGCATTGCTGATGCAAGCCACAATCTTAGGAGCCTAGCTCCCGAGGCTAAATACATCTCGGCTGGCATGTCAGGGGATTTCGAAATAGCCATCGAATTTGGTGCGACACACGCACGTATAGGTACCGCGATAACAGGTCCACGCCAATATCCTTGAACTAACAAGTTTTTTGAGGAGAACTCATGGCCGGAATAGTCGACACAGTTAAATCTTTCCTAATGCTAGGAGATGGTGATAAACCATCTAGACCAGCTAAGGCTCCAAGAACTGGCTCACCTTCTGAGCCACGTCAACGACCTCAGCGCATGGGACGTAGCGGTGGTGGAGTAAGCGTTATCGAGACTTACGCTGCAAAGAGTTACCAGGAAGCAGAAAATGTTGCTGCCATCTTGCGTGACAATGTTCCAGTGGTTCTTGACCTAGGTGGACTAAGCGGTGAAGATCGTAAGCGTTTCCTTGACTTCTTAATGGGCTTGATCTCAGGTCTTCAGGCAACAGCCAGAAGAGCTTCAGCAGATGTTTACGTCATCGCTCCTGCGGGAATAGACATTGAGTCAGATCAAGATGAGCCTCAAGATGGCGACGATAATCGCCTAATCATCAGACCATAATTTGATTATTTTTGCAGCTATTATCGATGGTGCCATCGGTGCCATCAGGATTGCCTTGGTGGCTAGAATCCTCATTGACTGGGTTAGGTTACTTAGGCCTCAGATGAAGCCCACCGGGGTTTCCCTGGCCTTATTGTCGGTTCCTTACATCCTCACTGACTGGGTCGTAAAGCCGCTTAGAAGGCTAATAAAACCCATTCGTATTGGCAGAAGTTATCTGGACATCTCACTAATAGTGCTATTTTTTGGCTTAGCCTTTATCCAGAACCTTCTAGTCCTGTTCCTTCAGGGTTCAAGGTAAGGTAACCTTAACTTTCGATAGATAAGTCAGCTAACCCTGACCCCAAGCCAATAGAAGGAGCAGGCCATGCCATTAACTCCCGAAGACGTAGTCAATAAGAGATTTCAGCCAACCAAGTTCCGCGAAGGTTACGACCAGGACGAAGTTGATGATTTCCTAGATGAAATCGTTCTTGAAATGCGTCGCATCACTCAAGAAAACGAAGATCTCCGCCAACGCCTACTTGCAGCCGATGGACGTATCTCTGAACTTCAGCGAAGCGGTGCTTCGCTAGTCCAGCAGGTTAACTCTGCTGAAGCTTCAATCCCAGAAGCAAGTATTCCAGTGACCGCATTCCCTGAAGCTGGTTCACCGCTTGGAAACCTAGAATCAAACAACACAAACAACTTGCTTCAGCTAGCAAGAAAGCTTCACGAAGAGCACGTCCGTGAGGGTCTACAAAAGCGCGATGCGTTGATTGCCGAAGGTCACGCAACAGCAGCACGTATTGTTCGCGAGGCAGAGGCTCAGCACAAGGCAGACATGTCTCGCCTAGAGCAAGAGAAGGCGTTGGCTGAGAACCAGGTTCAGACTCTGAGCAACTTTGAGAAGGAATACCGCCTGAAACTTCGTAACTACATCGAAGGTCAACTCAGCGATCTTGACGCAGCGGAAGCTGCAGGACGACCAAACACTGCGCCGACTCCAATCAGCACCAATACTATCCAGATCTAGTTTTGGAAACTAGCGGTCAACTAAGTTCTAAGTCAAGGACAGTTCTGTCTTTGACTGTTGCGGTCACTATTATCTTTATCGATCAGTTGACTAAATTTATGGCCGAGAGCTTTTTGACTCCATATCAACCAGTAACGGTTATCCCATCGGTGTTGAATTTCACTTTAGCTTTCAACGATCGTGCAGCATTTTCGCTTGGTGGAGGTAGTACTTGGGTTTTCACAATAACTTCAACTCTTGCAGCCCTGGCCTTACTTTATTTTGTTCCAAAGTTTAGAACTAAGAGTTGGTTGGTTTTAGGCGGGCTTGCCATTGGTGGGGTGGTTGGCAACTTGATTGATCGACTAACCAAAAGCCCTGGTTTTCCTGGTGGATACGTAACAGATTTTATTCAGGTGCCCTTTAATTTTCCCGTTTTCAACCTTGCGGATAGCGCTATCTGCATTGCTGCGTTTTGGATTGCTTTGCGAGTAATACGCGGTGAACGTATCGGTGGGAAAAAGTGACGGAAGAGCGTCTTGTTCACGTTCCGGAAGGTCTTGCAGGTTCAAGAGCAGACACCGGAATTGCAAAGCTACTTGGTTTATCGAGAGCAAGTGTTGCTCAAATGATTGAGGACGGACTAGTTCAGCAAAACCGAGTTGTAATACACAAATCGGATTCACTAATTGCTGATGCAGAACTAAGAATCCATCTTCCTAAACCAAAACCTCCACTGGAACTTGTGGCAGAGCTAGTTCCAGATTTAAAAATTGTTTACCAAGACACAGATATCGTTGTGGTTGATAAACCGCAGGGAGTTGCAGCTCATCCATCAGTTGGTTGGGATGGACCTTCTGTTGGTGGAGCCTTGCTCGCTCTTGGTATTCAAATGTCGACTAGTGGGGTAGCTGAACGTCAAGGCATAGTTAGCCGGTTAGATGTTGGCACCAGCGGACTAATGGTCCTTACCAAAACCGAAATTGCTTATTCCAGAATGAAGCAGGCTTTTAGGGAAAGAACCGTGGATAAGACCTATCACGCTTTGGTTCAAGGTCGCCCAGATCCAACTTCGGGAACTATAGATGCGCCAATTGGTAGACATCCTAAGCATGAATATAAGTTCACTGTGAGCAATGAAGGTAAGCCTTCGGTAACCCACTACGAAACTCTAGAAGCTTTCAAAGCAGCTTCACTTTTGGAGATTGAACTTGAGACTGGTCGAACACACCAGATCCGTGTTCATTTTTCAGCTTTCAAACATCCACTCGTCGGGGACTCGCTTTACGGATGCGACCCTAAGCTAGCAGCCAGACTGGGTCTTGAAAGACAGTGGCTTCATGCAATGAAACTTGGTTTTATGCATCCAACTTCTGGGGAATATGTGCTCTTCGAGAGCACCTATCCCACAGACTTAGCAGATTCTTTAGCGATGTTGAGGGCCGAATAGTCTTCTAGCGGTGTCGCGAGAGTTAATGGAGGTTAGGCAAAGTATGCTATTTGCCCGAAGCCTAAAATACTAGCGAAATAAGAGTTCAATGTCTGGCAAGAGCGATAAGTTTGTCCACTTACATGTGCACACTGACTATTCCATGCTCGATGGGGCTGCCAAAGTAAACGAACTTTTAGATAAAGCAGTCGAACTTGAAATGCCCGCAATTGCAATTACCGATCATGGTAATAACTTCGGAGCTTTTGACTTCTGGGAGCAGGCAACCAAAAAAGGCATCAAGCCAATAATCGGTATAGAGGCTTATTTGGCACCTGGTTCTCGTTTTGAGAAGAGTAAAACTCAGTGGGCTGATGGTGGACCAGATGATATCTCTAAAGGTGCTTACACACACCTAACGATGCTCTCTACCGACAACTCAAGCATGTTCAATCTTTTCAAGCTCTCTTCATATGCGTGGCTTGAAGGCTATTATTTCAATCCAAGAATGGATCGCGAACTACTTTCAAAGTATTCAAAAGGAATTATCGCGACTTCAGGCTGTGCTGGTGGTGAAGTGCAAACTCGTTTGAGGTTGGGCCAATATCAAAAGGCACTTGAGACCGCAGCTGAGTTCCGAGACATTTTTGGTAAAGAGAACTATTTCATCGAAATTATGCAGCACGGTGCAGAAGTTGAGCGTAGGACTTTTGACGATCTGATCAGACTATCCAAAGACCTTGGGATTCCACTGGTGGCAACCAACGATCTTCACTTCACTAACCCTGGAGATTCGGCTGCCCAGGAAGCTTTACTTTGTATTCAGACTGGAACCAAGCTAACGGATGAGCGCCGGTTCAAATTCGAAGGCTCTGGCTATTACCTAAAGAGCGCAAAAGCCATGCGTGAACTCTTTGCGGATTTCCCAGAAGCCTGTGACAACACTTTGTTGATTGCGGAAAGATCTGACATCAAATTTGAAAAGCGTAATTTGATGCCTAGATTCCAAGTTCCTGAAGGCCACACTGAGGCATCTTGGTTTGAACTTGAAGTTCATCGGGGAGTCAAGGAACGCTTTGGTGAGCATCTCACCGACGAATATAAACAACGTGTGGCCTTCGAAATCGAAGTAATCAAGAACATGAACTTCCCTGGCTATTTCCTTGTAGTGGCAGATTTTATTAACTGGGCCCGCGAGCAGGGCATCAGAGTAGGGCCAGGGCGTGGTTCGGCAGCAGGATCAATTGTTGCCTATGCGCTTGGTATCACAGCACTAGATCCAATCAAGTATGGGTTGCTTTTCGAAAGGTTCTTAAACCCTGCACGTATTAGCCTTCCGGATATCGATGTCGACTTTGATGATCGCCGTCGTGGGGAAGTAATCAGATACGTTACCCAGAAATATGGCGATGACCGTGTTGCCCAGATCATTACCTATGGAACTATCAAAGCTAAGCAGAGTTTGAAAGATGCTGCTCGAGTTTTAGGTATGGAATATTCCGTTGGCGAGAAACTAACCAAGGCAATGCCTCGAATGGTTCTTGGCAAGGACATGACTTTGACAGAAATGGTGGTTGACCCGAAAGCCAGAACGGTTGCCTTTGAAACCGTTGAGGATTCCGACGATGAGTTTGATGAAGAGCCAGTTGAATTCGAACCGGTTGCTCTAGATGCACCGGTTGATTCAAATAGCCGATACAAAGAAGCTGCAGAGTTTAGGAAGAT
>CAIXVE010000057.1 GCA_903922825.1 uncultured Micrococcales bacterium
CCTATGTATCTAAGTGGAGCAAAGCCCAAGGGCTTCAACGGAAAAACTAAAACCAGAGCAGTGCCGATAACTGGAATCCAAGCTAAGACACCAGGATAAACACTTTGGCCATTCAGATAAAAAAGACCAAACCCTATTATTACTAAACCAACATATCCAAAAACACTCTGCTTCTTACTAACAGCAATAGTTGCCAGCAGACCGCCTACGGCTAACTCCCAAAACCTGGTGAAAGGGGAGAAGTATGCAGAAACAGGGTTAGCTAAGGTATCAAGATAACTCCAAGTAGCAGAAATGCTGATGGTTAGTATAAGGATTATCCTGAGAGTCCATGTTCGTTGTTTAGCACTAGCTAGCCAGGAAACAGCAAAAACTATTACCGGATAAACAAGATAGAACTGCTGCTCGAGTGCTAAAGCCCAGAAATGCGTAAATAAAGATTGATCTAGGCCGGCTATGAAATAGTTGGCTCCTGAATCAATAAGTCTGAAGTTAGTTGCATACAACGTTGCCCACTTAGCGTCAGCGAAGATAGCTTCATCAAAAGCTTTGCCTTGTAATAAGAACGCTGCAACAACAGTCACACAGATAACTAGGGCGGCCGCGGGGAATATTCTTACGAAACGACCAGCCCAAAACTTAGCCACGTCTCTGAATGTGTTTCGAACCGGTTGTTTTAGCAATGAGAGAGTAATCACATAACCACTGATGACCAGGAAAATGTCCACCCCAATAAAGCCACCGAGGAATCCAGGCAGAGACATGTGCAGGGCGATAACCAAGATTATGGCTAGAGCTCGAAGACCCTGAATGTCTGGCCTGAAGGTCTCTGATCTTGCTGAAACCGGAGCTAAGTTGCTCGTCTGGCTCAACTAATGCCTTCCTTTAAAGTCTTGATTGAACTTTTGCCTCAGTTGCGATGAAGCGCTCCTTCAACAAAACATACTCTGGTTTCCATGGCTTAGCCGGACCTGCCCAGTGAATGATTTTAGGGATGCTGTTGAAATCTTGGGCTGGAACATGGTTCCATTCAGTTCCAATTTGAACAACCCTATCTTTGGAATAGATGTTGAACACATCTTGGTCATTCATGCGACATTGCTCAACTAGATATAGATGTTCTGCTGTGAAGTTCTCTTTACGCATAAGGTCAAGGTTGATAAGCAAAATACCAGCGTTGAAAGTTCTTGCCGTGAGATCCGCTTGAGCGTGGAGTCGACGACGAATGTCCGTTGCTTTCTCTGGAGCTAGGTGCAAGGTGGCTCTAGTAATCGGCCTAATCATATTTGCCCAGCTCTTTAGTCTGGTTCGCTTGCCGGCAAAGACATTCTCACCGAGTTCAAGATCATAAAGTTCACCAACGTCACCTTGAATCAGGATATCGATGTCTAAATAGATAACCTTAGCCAGGTGTTTCAAAATCTCTGGAAGAAACAACCTGTCCATCGTTGATACAGAGATGTGTGAAAGCAGGTTCACTGACTTTCCATAGTCAACACTGTCAAAGCTATAGAAGTAGAAGTTGACCTCAGGAAACAGCTTCCCCATTCTGATTCTGAATGCCTCACCTAGACCTCGAGTCATAACATGTGCATTGATTTCACGTTTAGTGTGATCAACCAGAGACTGCATCACTACAGGGAACATGTTTTCAAGGTTCTGATCTAGAGCAAACGCTGCTTCAACCGTGTTGCTGCTACGTGCGTTGTTATTCACCAGAGTCTTAGATTTCTCAAGTGTTGCAACTGCAGTTGGAACATCGATTGCTGATTCCGTGCTCTTTGAATAGCTATTCGCATATTCTTCAGCGAAGGCAACTTCATCAGCACAAATATCTGACCACAGCTTTCTAACTTCAGCCTCAGATTTACCTTCAAATATGGCAGTGAGTGTGATTTCCAGTTTGTCTTCAATACCTTTACGTATCTTTCCAAAAGCATCTGCATTTAGGTTTAGTAAACCTTCAAAGCGAACATCAGAGAAGTTCTTAGGCGTGAAATCAACCTTAAGCCCCATGGAGCTGGCTGGAAGGTAACAGTGGAGTCTGCTTGTTGCAACAACTTGATAGTCGGCATATCCGGCAAGCATGGTCCTAGCATCTTCGATACCTTCAACTAGATCAAAATCTCTAACCTGTTCACCCACTTGAATAAAGCTGTCGACTTGCCAACCACCATATTTGTCTTTATTTAGCGGTGTTTCAACTAGAGCCAACTTCTTAGCTGAAGTATTTGTTGCTGGGGGAAGTATTTGACCCACTGTTGTGGTCACACAACCTGAGAAGAACGCTTTGATACCGAAATCGCGCAGACGATAAACGGTTGTCCAGTCACGGCAGCCGATTGGTTCTATTCGCTTTAGCTCTTGCACCACATCTTCGGTTAGAACATCTGGGTCTTGAATGTGAAAAGAAATCATTAGTGGCAAAACGTTCTTAGGATAAGGGAAATCCACTGGTCCTGCGAAGTTACGTCGCATGAACCATCCGTTAGAAATCAACCAGGTCTTTTCTGGATATTTACGACCGCTTGAGAAATCTCTATCCAGAGGAACTGGTTGAACTTTGACTTTAGGTCCATCCAACTGGCGGTCAGCATGAACTTTTAGTTTCAAGTCATTTAGGTAGTTGCTGAGTTTGCTCTTGCCAACATATTCGACATTCTTGAATCTAAGCAGGTTTGATAACGCAGCTAGAGTTTGAACATAGTCACCACGATTACCTGAAGATCTGAAACGGTCTAACATCTTGTAATCCATCACAGCAATGTTTATTACATCACCCTCTGAGGAGGTAATTTCATCGGTGTGGTTAAGTTGAGCTGAAAACCAATCCAACTGCCTTGCATCTTCAGCGTTAAGTTCAGGCTTAGACGCAATCAACAATTGAGTTTCCTTATTCAGAGCTTCAACTCTTCTGAACTTGCCTAACAATTTCATCAAGCTTAGAAGATCAGGGTCAGACAGAGTTGACCGGTGGGTTTCAATGTGCTTCTCTAAAGCTTTAAAACCTTCAGTTGAATCAATAAAGCAAGCACTGTCAAAGAATTCGTAGGCTGCTAAATCTTCAGCCATCCCAGGTTTAGCTTGAGTGAAGTAGTGATAGGCAGAGTCGTATAAACCAACTTTGGCAAGTAAAACACCAAAAGCAATAGAACCAATGTCTTTGTATTTCTCATCAAGAGTTAGCGCTTGAAAGAAAGATCTGGCAATCACACGATCTGATTCTTCCGAAGCACTTCTTGCAAAAGCAACGATAGCTTCGTCAACGCTTTTGCCCAAAGCAACCTGGGTTGCTATCGGGGGAAGCATAAGTTTGGCTTTCAAAGACTCGATGGTCTTCTCCATAGCGGCGCTCTTGGTTCTTAGCTGACGTAACTCTTCAACCTTCTTGAAAGGAACCAGAGTGGGTAACTTAGGGAATCTCCCGTAAAAGCGCTCAACAAAGTCAATTAAAGCCATGGCCTAAGTCTCGTTTCTGCTTGTATAGGTGGGTCCTGCTCAAGTTTAGCGAACCCCTGTTGACTACTTCGGGAGGGTGCTTAAAGCAATAGAGACCGGAAGTATCTCCGATCTCTATTGAATGAAAGGGCTTTAGAAGTCCCAGTCGTCGTCTGTAGTTGATTCGTGCTTTCCAATAACGTATGAAGAGCCAGAACCTGAGAAGAAGTCGTGGTTCTCATCAGCGTTAGGTGACAAAGCAGCCAAGATAGCTGGGTTCACTTCACACTCGTCCTTAGGGAACAGCGGATCAAAACCTAGGTTCATCAGAGCCTTGTTTGCGTTGTAGTGAAGGAACTTCTTCACGTCAGCGGTTAGGCCAATCTCGTCATAAAGGTCAGCGGTGTATTTCAGTTCGTTCTCGTAAAGCTCAAGCAAAAGTTCATAGGTGTATGACTTAATTTCGCTTTGAACCTCTGGAGCAGCTTCGTTATACGCCTGCTGGAACTTGTAACCGATGTAGTAACCGTGGATAGCTTCGTCACGGATGATCAATCGGATAAGGTCAGCAGTGTTTGTAAGCTTCGCTCTTGAAGACCAATACATTGGCAAGTAGAAACCTGAGTAGAACAGGAAGCTCTCTAGAAGAGTTGAAGCAACCTTGCGCTTTAGTGGGTCTGAACCGTGGTAGTAGTTCAAAACAATCTCTGCCTTCTTCTGAAGGTTAGGGTTGTCTTCACTCCAGCGGAAAGCCTCATCGATGTCTGTGGTTAGACAAAGAGTTGAGAACACTGAAGAGTAGCTCTTAGCGTGAACAGATTCCATGAAAGCGATGTTGGTGATAACAGCCTCTTCATGCTGAGTTCTAGCATCAGGCATCAAACTCATGGCACCAACAGTTCCCTGGATGGTGTCCAACATGGTTAGACCGGTGAACACGTGCATAGTCAGCTTCTGCTCGAAAGGTCTTAGAGTCTCCCACGACTGAATGTCGTTAGAGATTGGGACCTTCTCTGGTAGCCAGAAGTTCTGGGTTAGACGGTTCCAGACATCTAGGTCAACTGGATCTTCAATCTTGTTCCAGTTGACTGGTCTGGTAATTGCTAGACGCGTGTTCATTTTGTTTTCCTCTTTTTAGTTTTAAAGCATGCAGCTTACGCAGCTGTCAACCTCAGTGCCGGTTAGGGCCTGTTGACGGATACGGATATAGTAAATGGTTTTGATACCTTTACGCCATGCGTAGATCTGTGAACGGTTCACATCACGAGTGGTGTCAGTGTCCTTGAAGAACAAAGTCAATGAAAGACCCTGGTCAACGTGCTGGGTTGCAACCGCATAGGTGTCGATGATCTTCTCAGGACCAACCTCGTACGCGTCATCGTAGTATTCCCAAGTCTCATCAGATAGGAATGGGGCTGGGTAGTAAACACGACCTAGCTTTCCTTCTTTACGAATCTCAATACGAGAAGCAATTGGGTGGATTGAGCTAGTTGAGTTGTTGATGTAGCTGATAGAACCGGTTGGTGGAACAGCCTGAAGGTTCTGGTTGTAGATACCATACTTCTGAACTGAAGCCTTCAACTCAACCCAGTCAGCCTGAGTTGGGATAGCAATATTTGAACGAGTGAAAAGCTCTTTAGTCTTCTCGGTCTCTGGAGCCCAAACTTGATCGATGTACTTGTCGAAGAATTCACCTGAGGCATACTTTGAGTTCTCGAAGCCCACGAAGTGAGACTTACGCTCGATAGCCAACTTGTTAGAAGCCTTTAGTGCGTGGAATAGAACAGTGTAGAAATACATGTTGGTGAAATCCAACGCAACTTCTGAACCGTAGTGAACCTTCTCGCGAGCTAGGTAACCGTGCAGGTTCATCTGACCTAGACCAATAGCGTGTGACTTGTGGTTACCGTCAGAGATTGATCTAACTGATTCGATGTCTGACTGGTCTGAAACAGCAGTTAGAGCACGAATAGATGTCTCGATGGTCTTACCGAAGTCAGGTCCATCCATAACCATTGCAATGTTTAGTGAGCCCAGGTTACAAGAGATGTCTTTACCGATCTCGTTGTAGCTAAGGTCTGCGTTGTAAGTAGTTGGGGTGTTCACCTGAAGGATTTCAGAACAAAGGTTAGACATGTTGATGCGGCCAGCAATTGGGTTCGCATTGTTAACAGTGTCTTCATACATGATGTATGGGTAACCAGATTCGAACTGAAGTTCAGCAATGCGCTCAAACAAAGTACGAGCCTTGATCTTTGACTTACGGATACGAGGGTCATCAACCATCTCCTGGTACTTCTCTGTTACAGAGATGTCACCGAATGGAATGCCGTAAACCTTCTCAACATCGTAAGGAGAGAAGAGGTACATGTCCTCGTTGTCCTTAGCCAAGTGCATTGTGATATCTGGAATAACAACACCAATTGACAGGGTCTTGATACGAATCTTCTCATCAGCGTTCTCACGCTTGGTGTCTAGGAAGCGAAGGATGTCTGGGTGGTGAGCGTTTAGGTAAACCGCACCGGCACCCTGACGAGCACCTAACTGGTTAGCGTAAGAGAACGCGTCCTCTAGCAGCTTCATCACAGGGATGATTCCTGAGCTCTGGCCTTCAATCTTCTTGATTGGAGCACCGTATTCACGAACGTTTGAAAGGCTTAGAGCAACACCGCCACCACGCTTAGATAACTGAAGTGCTGAGTTAATACCTCTAGAGATTGACTCCATGTTGTCTTCAATACGAAGTAGGAAACATGAAACGAATTCTCCACGCTGCTTCTTACCGCAGTTTAGGAAAGTTGGGGTTGCTGGCTGAAAGCGACCCGAAATAATTTCCTCAACCAGGCTGCAAGCGATCCCTTCATCACCTTCGGCAAGTGCAAGAGCCACCATAACGACGCGGTCCTCGAAACGCTCAAGGTAACGAGCACCATCGAAAGTCTTTAGCGCATAACCGGTATAGAACTTGTATGCACCCATGAAAGCGTCAAAACGGAACTTCTTTGAATAAGCAAGCTTCTCTAGTTCTTCGATGAATTCGAAGCGGTACTGGTCTAGAACACTCTTCTCGTAGTATTCGTTCTCAACTAGGTAGTCAAGACGTTCCTTAAGAGAGTGAAAGAAAACTGTGTTCTGGTTTACGTGATCCAGGAAGTAACGACGAGCAGCAAGCTTGTCTTTATCAAGCTGCATCTTTCCGTCTTTATCCCACAAGTTGATCATCGCGTTTAGCTCGTGATAGCTCATCGCGCTTTCAATTGCGGTGGTGTTGGTGCTTACACCGTTGTCATCTACTACTTCTACTGGAGTTCCCACAGTTTGTTCAGCCTTTCTTTTAACTGCTCAATATCTTCTGGTGTACCTAGAATCTCGATCCGCTGTAACAACGGAACCCCGAGCTTCTTTGCAACTATATCCCCGGCTAAACCATATGATTCACCGAAGTTGGTGTTGCCGGTGGCGACAACACCTTTAATGTGCTTCCGATTTTCTGGATTGTTTAGAAACTTGATGACCTGTTTAGGCACCGAAGTTTTTTCTTCGCCAGAACCGTAAGTTGGGACTACGAGAACACTGTCGTGATCGTAGGTGAATCTTTCTGCCTCATCCGATTTCAAAGGAATTCGAACCGTTTTGAGACCAAGCTTTTCTACGAGCCGCTTTGTATTCTCTGAGACACTAGAGAAATAGACGACGTCGTACATGGTGCTTTATGCAGACTTAAGAGCCTTGATGCGGTCCATTCTGAAGCCGCTCCAGTGATCGTCGCCAGCAATTACCACAGGTGCAGAGGTGTAACCAAGAGACTTAATCATCTCCATAGCTACTGGATCCTGGCTCATGTCAACTTCTTCAAATTCGACGTCGATGCTCTTCAATAGACGCTTAGTGCTATCGCACTGAACGCATGATGGAAGGCTGTATACCTTTACTTCTGATGACATGTAACTTCTCCTGTGGAACCTTTTGGGGGCGTTAAACTCCCAAAAGTTTGTGGTTTTTTGGCTTTTTAGCCGTTTTTCGACGTCCCATCACACTAGCACGAAAACACTAGATGTAGTAGTCAAAACCGGAAAATCACCCTTATTTAGTGGTTTTTAGTTATTGCTTAGTCATTCTTCTCCCGTGAACCCCAAATCAATGGAGGGACTCGGCGTGTCGCAGTGAATAACATTCAACCTTTACCTGAACTTTATAAATGACCGCTGACAAGCCTCAAAATCAACAAAAATACCCCCAAAAATAACAACATCTAACCAGAAGTTAGACTTCAAGTTAACATGCCTAAAAATAATGCTCTCCAGGGGTACTTCTCAGTAAAGTTCCGCAAGCTCCTCTCCGGCGACCCCAAAGGCATCCCACCTTGGTTAGAAGTTATAGCTGAAGGTGACGAAGGCGGCCTTTATCTTCCTACTGATGCCCCTTGGATCGTGCACAGGGACTTCGGAACCCTAGTTGGTGGAATTAGAGCCTTATTGATGCAAGCCCTAAACCCAGGGGCTCTAGCTGGGGTCTCCCAGCATTCCAGATATGAAAGCGATGCTTTAGGTCGTTTAGCTGGAACCATCAGATGGCTAACCGTTACCACCTTTGGTTCCCACGCAGCGCTTAGAAAAGAAGCCGAGCGTGTTAACAAATTACACACCAGAGTTCAAGGTGAATACGTTGATGCCAAGAATGAGACCAGAAGCTATCGAGCAGCCGATCCAAAGCTGTTGCTTTGGGTCCACTGCGCGTTCATGGAATCTTTTTTAGTCGCCCACGAAAGTTATTGGATAACGGCTATCCCTAAAGGTGATCAACCAACCGGTGCAGATAACTATGTTTACCAGTGGGGCAGATCTGTTGAACCGTTAGGTCTATCGAATGTTCCTAAATCAGTCAAAGAGCTAAATGAGGTTCTGGATGGTTTTAGAGACAGGGGTGAACTAAGAGTCAACGAAGACACTCTTCGAGTAATCAACTTCATTAGAAAACCACCACTGCCTTTCATGGCAAGAGTCATCTATGGTTTGCTATTCCAAGCTGCAGTGATTTCTCTTCGACCTGATTTCAGAAAAATGCTTAATATCAAAACAATGCCCGACTGGTTTATTAGATCCCAAACCAAATTCATTCTAAGAATGATTCGAGTTGCTATAGGTCCAGAGAACCAAATCCAAGAAGGTGCTTTGAACAGACTAAAAAGAATCGGTCTTATTTAGTTTCTAGAGCAACAGCTCGAACCGGAGCTCCATCTATACCGACAAATTTCATTGGAAGTAAAGAAACTAATGGATTTTCAAAATTAATTGCCGAAAGATTGGTTAGATTCTCACTAATCACACCGGCTGCTTTAGCAATAAGGTGATGAACGGGGAACCCGACACCTGGGTGCTCATCATCCGGCGTCTCATCAACATTGATTGCATCGATACCAAAGCAGGTAACACCTTTGGCTATCAAAAGCTCAACTAGAGAAGCATCCAGATAAGGATTATTGAAATATTCGTCTGTTCCATAGAACCGATCCCAGTTGGTTTTAAACAGAACCATTTGCGGAATCACGTCCGGCAGTTGATCTTTGACCTTTTCTAAAGTGATTGATTCTCGTGCCCGCACCCAGGAGCAGTCGATAACCAAAGCGGGACCAATGAATTTTGTGAGCTCAAGTTCATCAATCTTCGGCGTGCCGTTATCAAAATGGTATGGAGCATCAACGTGGGTACCAGATTGGCTGCCCATCTCAACACTCATAAGGTTGAACCCATCCCTATCGATGGTTGAGTGTTGTTCAATCTTTGGCACAGGGTCACCTGGATAGACCTGGGTATTAGCGTCGATTGGATGACTTAGATCAATTACACGAACTATTCTCATACTTAGAAGTTATTACCTAATAGTCAAGTTGGGCAGCAAAACCCAACAATTCGAAAGGAAACTAATGAGCAGTGAAGCTCTAAACTCAAAACCTAAGATCACCGAAATCGAAGGTTTCGGTATCGACACCATTCCAGACAAGGACAGAACTTCAACTCCTTGGGATCTATTCAGAATCCAGTTCGGTGGTGCAAACACTTTCGCAACAGTTCTTCTAGGAACTTTCCCTATCGCTTTCGGTCTATCATTCTGGCAAGGTGTTGGAGCAGTTGTTCTAGGTGTTCTAGTTGGAACCCTGTTCCTTATGCCTATGGGTATCTTCGGTCCTAGAACCGGAACTAACAATGCAGTTTCATCTGGAGCTCATCTAGGTGTTAGAGGTCGTATCGCAGGTTCCTTCCTATCCCTACTGACTGCTATCGCTTTCTACTCAATCTCAGTTTGGGTTGGTGGTGATGCTCTTGTTGGTGCTTTCGTTAAGTTGTTTGGAGTTCAAGACTCGCAACTTCTAAGAATTGCTTTGTATGCAGTTATCGGTTTGATTGTGATTGTGGTTGTTGTTTATGGCTACCAGTTCATGCTCTTGGTTAACCGTGTAGCTGTTTGGTTGAACACAGCTCTTATGTTGGTTGCAGTATTCGCGTTCTCAGGGATGTTCCATGCTGACTATGCAGGTAGCGGAACTCTGCTACTCGGTTCATTCTGGCCAACATTTATTTTGGCTGCATTAGTTGCAATGTCTAACCCAATCTCTTTCGGTGCATTCCTCGGTGACTGGGCTCGTTACATTCCTAACGGAACATCTAACGGAAAGCTTGCTCTAGCAACACTTGGTGCTCAGCTGATGACACTAATTCCATTCATCTTTGGTGTTGCAACTATGACCCTGGTTTCTGGTGGCGACTATGTAGTTGGTTTGATTGGAGTTTCACCTGTTTGGTATGCCTACGTAATCATCGTGGTGGCTTTCATCGGTGGTCTATCAACTGGAACTACATCTCTATATGGAACCGGTTTGGATTTCTCATCCGTATTTCCTAAACTTTCACGAGTTCAGGCAACAATTGCTATTGGTTCAGTTGCCTTCGCATTCATCGTGGTTGGGCGTCTATACGTCGACCTACTAGGCGCAGTCAACGGTTTTGTTGGAGCTATTGTTGTGACCACAACACCTTGGATGATCATCATGGCGATTGGTTTCTGGAACCGTCGTGGTTGGTATGCAAACGAAGACCTTCAGGTATTCAACCGCGGGAAGACCGGTGGACGCTACTGGTTCGAGAACGGAATCAACTGGAGAGCTATGGGTCCTTGGATCATCTCAGCTGTTCTAGGTTTGCAGTTCGGCTACTACCCACCGGTTATCGTTGGTGTTTGGTCTGGTGTTGCAGGTGGAATCGACCTAAGCCTTGTGGTTTCAATCGTTTCAGCTGCAGTGCTTTATGTTTTAGCGCTAATCATCTTCCCTGAACCTGCTTATGCGTTTGGCCCTAAAGGTCCACGCATTGGTAGAACCAGCAAGGGCGAAATCCCAGCGGTTAAGTAAGGAAAAGTAATTGACTCACGAAGTACCCAGAATCACATCGGGTAACAAGATTGGGCAGGTCGATGCAACTAAGGTCCCTCGCTTCGCTGGCTTAGGAACCTTTGCTCGCCTGCCCCGTCTTGATGAGGTTAGTGAAGCTGACATCGCTATCGTAGGTGTTCCCTTCGATGCCGGTGTCAGCTACCGCTCAGGTGCACGGTTTGGTCCAAATCATATTCGTGAGTCCTCAAGATTACTTAGACCATATAACCCAGCTCAAGATGCTAGCCCTTTTGCTTTAGCGCAAGTCGTTGATGCGGGAGATATTGCGGCTAACCCATTTGATATTGCAGAAGCGGTTGAACAAATAGGTGCTGGTATGGATGACCTACTTGCAAAGCAAATCAAACCAGTTGTTCTAGGTGGCGATCACACTATTGCTTACCCGATTATTAAATCTCTAAACAAGATTTATGGTCCGGTAACAGTGATTCACTTTGATGCACACCTGGACACTTGGGACACATATTTCGGTGCACCACTAACTCACGGAACTCCTTTTAGAAGAGCCAGCGAAGATGGTCTATTGGATATGTC
>CAIXVE010000058.1 GCA_903922825.1 uncultured Micrococcales bacterium
GACCTGCGGTGTCGATAATCACTACAGAGTATTGCTTCTGCTTAGCAAACTTGATGGCATCCTTTGCAACTGAGACCGGATTACCTTTACCATTGCCCTCTTCAGGTGCAAAAACTGGAACTCCAACGCGTTCACCGATTACCTGCAATTGATTTACTGCATTAGGTCTTTGCAAATCACAGGCAACCAGCAGTGGTGTTTGGTTCTGATCTTTAAGCCATTTAGCTAATTTTCCAGCAAATGTCGTTTTACCTGAACCTTGCAAACCCGCAAGCATGATTACTGTTGGTGGCTGTTTCGCGAACTGGAGTTGTCGTTGTGACCCACCAAGAATGGTGACCAGTTCTTCTTGAACAATCTGAACAACCTGTTGAGCTGGGTTTAGGGCTTTAGAAACCTCATCGCCAAGTGCTCTTTCACGAACTGCAGCAATAAAGTTTTTGACTACCTCTAAAGCAACATCGGCTTCTAGTAGTGCTCGACGAATTTCTCTAAGAGTTGCATCGATGTCGGATGCGGTGAGCTTACCCTTGCTTCGAAGGTTCTTAAATGTTTCGACTAAACGATCCGATAGATTACCGAACATCACTCACCTTCCCCTAGTAACCCTAGAACAAACTCGCCTGGTTCAAAGAAACCAAAGTCATCGATTCCTTCGCCAACGCCTATTAACTTAACCGGGATATCCAACTGCTGCTGAATGGCATAGACAATGCCCCCCTTAGCACTTCCATCCAGTTTGGTTAGCACTATGCCCGTCACATTTGAGACCTCAGTGAAAGCCTTAGCCTGGCTCAGAGCGTTCTGACCAGTTGTTGCATCAAGGACCAGTAGCACCTCGTTGATAGGAACTTGCTTTTCAATACTTCTTCTAATCTTGCCCAGTTCATCCATAAGACCTTGCTTGTTTTGAAGGCGACCAGCGGTATCAATAATCACGATGTCACTCTGGTTAGCTATTGCTGCTTCAACAGTTTCATAGGCAACTGCTGCTGGATCTTGACCTTCTGTTTTAGGTCCAACCAACTCAGAATTACTTCGCTCTGCCCAGGTTGCTAGTTGCTCAACAGCAGCTGCACGGAATGTATCGGCAGCACCTAGAGTTACCTTTGCCCCACCAGCAACAAGATAGTTAGCTAGTTTCCCAATCGTGGTGGTCTTGCCTGCCCCGTTAACCCCAACAACCAAAATCACATAGGGGATCTGTTCTGAATCAAGGTTGAGCGCTGAATCTGTCCTAGTTATCTTCTGGGTAAGTAGTTCCCTTAGAGCGCTTTTTAGTTCAGCTTCAGTTGAAAGCCCTTGCTTTTTAGCGATTGAAGTTAGTTCTTGAACTATGTTCTCGGCAGCGTTGATACCGAAGTCAGCTTGAATTAGAACATCTTCTAAAGAACTTAGATCCTCTAAATCAAATTTGATTCTTGAGAAGATGCTCTTGATGCTCTTGGTTAGATTGCGCTTAGGTAATTCCACCTCTTGAACCTGAGGTGAAACCTCGTCTTTGCTTTTCTTACGCCAAAACATAAAGCAAGATTAGTCTTGCTCTTCGATGCGCTGACCAACAACAGCACTAATACCGTCTTGACGCATAGAGACACCGTATAGTGCATCAGCAATTTCCATTGTTCGCTTTTGGTGTGTGACGATAACCAACTGTGATGACTGCTTCAAGTCAGTAAAGATGTTTAGTAATCGACCTAGGTTGGCATCATCCAAAGCGGCCTCAACCTCGTCAAGCACATAGAAAGGTGAAGGGCGAGCCTTAAAGATTGCAAATAGAAGAGCAAGTGCTGCAAGTGATCGCTCACCGCCTGAAAGCAATGAAAGTCTTTCAATTCGCTTACCAACTGGCTTCACGTTAACTTCAATACCGGTGGTTAACAAGTTGTCGTGGTTGGTTAGATAAATGCTTCCAGTTCCACCAGGGAATAGCACTGGGAATACCTGCTCGAATGCACGCTTGGTGTCTTCGAAGGCTTCTTCGAAGATGGTTTGCATCTTCTCGTCCAGTTCCTTAATGATCTGCAGAAGATCAACACGGGTCTTGGTTAGGTCCGCTAGCTGTTCGGTTAGGAACTTGTGACGCTGTTCCAAAGCAGCAAACTCTTCAAGCGCCAGCGGGTTCACTCGACCCAGGCGTTCAAGCAATCGCTCTGCTTCATGCAAACGCTTCTGCTGTTCTTGACGATTGAAAATCTTTGGTGAGTCAGGGTTCTCAGGATCTGGAATCAACTGGTCAGGGCCATATTCATTGACCAGAGTTGACTGGTCTAGACCAAGTTCTTCTTGAACTCTTTGAACTAGGTTGGCTAGGTTCAAACGCTTCTCGTGGTTGGCAAGCTCAATGTCGTGAACAGTTTGAGTTAGAGCAGAAAGTCGGTTCTGAATGGTTGCAGTTTCACCACGTAAACGAACCAATTCTTCATTCTGGTTCTTACGCTTGCTGTCTAGCTCGTGCAGAGCAATCTTGGCTTTAGATGCTGATTCTGAAACTGATGCTATGACTGTTGGAAGTAATTCGATGACGCTTTTAGCTGACGCTAGCTGGCGAGCACGCAAAGCGGTCTGCTCTTTTGCCTGTTCAATTGCTTCGAAAGCTGCACTAATTTGGTTTCTCAATGCCAAAGCACGATCTGTTTCAACCCTTAGACGCTCTGAAGCCGCACCCAATTCGACTCGAACATCAAGTTCCTTAGTTCTAGCTTCATCAACTTTCAAGGCATAGATGTTTCTATCCCCTAGTTCAAGAGTTGGTCGTGGCGTTGCAACGAAACTTGCCTTCTCAGATTTAGCCTGGTCAACCTTTGCAGCAACTTCAACTAGCGATGCTTTTGTGGTTTCAAGGGCTTGAATTAGACGGCTGTGTTCGCCTTCGATTGCTTCAACCTGAACACGGACCTTGTTTAGCTTCTCAGCGTTAGTGGC
>CAIXVE010000059.1 GCA_903922825.1 uncultured Micrococcales bacterium
GCTACCTCAACATCAGTTTCGATGTGTAGTGCCGACTCTTCAGCTGAAAGCTCGTCAGCGTTAGTGTCATCAACATATGCAGGATCAGTTTCTGCATAGTCTGACGACTCCACTTCAAGGTCTACGCCTTCAAGCGGGTTCTGCTCTGAATCAAAATCAGTCACGCTGTTTTCCTTAACTTATTACTTAGTTGCAAAGAATGTGTAGAGCCAAATGATTCCCTTACCGAAAATGAAATCAAGGCCAAAAATAATTACCATCACTACAACAACGAAACCTAGTACGACTCCGGTGTAGTTGCGAAGCTCTTGGAAGGTTGGGCGATTAACTTTCTTTAGTTCAGCTATCACCTGGTTGAAGAAAAGAATGATGCGACCGATGAAGCCTCGTGCAGCAGCACGGTTCACCTTAGCTTTCTCTACGAGATCTTCTGAAGGCTGTTCTAGTTCTTCTGACATTTCTCTTCCTCAAACTTCTTAACTTCATTAGAACAATTGCTCTAACTTGCAGGGCAGACAGGACTCGAACCTGCAACCTGCGGTTTTGGAGACCGCTGCTCTACCAATTGAGCCACTGCCCTAAAAGGGTTCCGCCGGCAAAGGCTAACTATCAAAAGTAAATTGATTAATTTGCCAGATTAGGCTTCGGGCAGTTGTCAAACTACCTCTAAGGAGTTTATCGGCGAAAGCCCCTAAATGCAAAGGGAAATCTGGCTCTTGAGGATGTAATGCAATTGCATTACTATCGCACTATGAACCCTAACGAAGAAGAGTCCAGCCTCACCGACCGTTATCAAACTACAGTCCCAAAGAGCATCAGAAAGGCCTTGGGGCTGAGTAAGAGAGACAAACTTGAGTGGATTATCGATGAATCGGGAAACATCAGAGTCGGCAAGAAAACACGAGAAACCGAGCATTTTGACCCTGTATTTGATCAATGGCTCGATTTTTTGGAGAAAGACATGCTTGAGCATCCTGAACGGTTGATCCCTATCGATGAAAAGTGGTACGAGGACATGGTCTTCGAGTTCTCAGGTGAAAGAGGTGTTGGCGTACCCGGATTTCCTCCTACTTTGGCCGAGTTCATAGCGCAACCATTGCCGTTCGACATGGATGAGGCTTTGCCAGAAGACGAGGAGCTCTAGATGGCAGCAACGGAGTGGTTTCTGCTTGCTCACCCAGCATTCATGAATCAGCTAAGAATCTCTACACAAAAGATGGCTGCTGCAAAAGCTAAAGAGGGGCCTAACTGGATGCAGCACCCGGATGTCAAACGCCACTTCACGCTCGCACGTCAGATTACTGACAGAATTCCCCAAGATCCATCATCCGTAGACTTCCGCTTGGGCAATGCCCTTGGACAAAAATACAAACTTTGGTTTAGAGCTAAGTTTTTGCAACAATACAGAATCTTTTTCAGATATAGCAGCATCAGAAAAATCATTGTGTATGGGTGGGTGAATGATTCCAAGACTTTGCGCACCTATGGATCAAAAACAGATGCTCATATTGTCTTCAAGAAGATGCTTGAATCTGGACGAGTTCCAAACGACTGGGATGAACTTATCGCTGAATCAAAGAAGCTTAGCTAAAGAGCTTCTGCAGTCTTTGGACACCTTCAACTAGCGGACCATCTCCTAAAGCGTAAGACAATCTCACGTAACCTGAAGGACCAAAGGCTTCACCAGGAACTAGTGCAACTTCAGCTGCGTCCAGGATGTAATCGCAAAGTTCTAATGAAGTATTAATCTTCACTCCACCCCACTCTTTACCCAAAAGCCCAGTCACATCGCTATAAACATAGAAAGCGCCTTGAGGTGTTGGTGCTAACCAACCTGGGATCTTGTTTAGTTCATCAACTGCAATAAGCCTTCTTCTGTTGAATGCTTCGCGCATAGCCAACACCTCGTCTTGAGGCCCGGTTAGAGCAGCAATAGCGGCTCTCTGGCTGATGTTAGAGACGTTTGAAGATAGGTGTGATTGCAAATTGGCTGCTGCTTTCATGGCATCCAATGGACCGGCCATCCAGCCCAAACGCCAACCGGTCATGGCGTAACTCTTAGCAACACCGTTAACCATGATGGTTCTATCAGCCAGTTCTGGAATCACTTCGGTGATTGAGTAAGCCTTTAGTCCGTCATAGGTAAGGTTCTGATAAATCTCATCGGTGATAACCCACAAACCATTCTCATAAGCCCATTTACCAATAGCTTCAACTGCTTCACGTGAATAAACCGAACCAGTTGGGTTAGACGGGGAAACAAACAATAAGACTTTAGTTCTCGGGGTTCTCGCTGCTTCCAGCTGGTCCACTGTGACCAGGTAGTTCTGATCAGAACCTGCAAAGACTTCAACTGGAACACCACCGGCTAGATGAATAGCCTCAGGATAAGTAGTCCAGAAAGGCGTTGGCATAAGCACTTCATCACCTGGATCTAGAAGTGTTGCAAAAGCTTGGTATACCGCCTGCTTACCGCCATTGGTAACAACAACCTGAGCCGCAGTGATTTCAGTTCCTGAATCAAGCTTAGTTTTATGAGCAATAGCTTCACGAAGTTCTGGAAGACCTATGGCTGGTGTGTAACGGTGATTCTTAGGATCTCTAGCTGCAATAACAGCCGCTTCAACTATGTGAGCTGGAGTGGGGAAATCTGGCTCACCCGCTGCATATGAGATGACTGGTTTACCGGCAGCCTGCAGAGCCTTAGCTTTTCCATCAACCTTTAGGGTTGCTGATTCAGCAATAGATCCGATTCGATGAGAGATTCTAGGAAATTCGTTCACCTTTTAACCCTACCTAAACATCGAGCCAGCAAAGCGTTGCCATTACCCTTAAACCCATGAACGTCATCTTCGCAGGCCTAGTCACAGGGCTCTCCCTGATCGTGGCCATCGGAGCTCAGAATGCATTTGTTCTGAAACAAGGGCTTTTGAGAAGAAACGTCCTGGCTATAGTTCTAATCTGCTCACTCAGTGATGCACTGCTTATCTGTTTAGGTGTTCTAGGTCTAGGTTCCCTAATCACTGCGGTGCCGGTGCTTATCGAAGTAATAAGGTGGATAGGGGTTGGTTTTCTAGTTTGGTATGGAAGCACCTCACTGCGCAGACTAACTAAATCAGATTCTCTTGCAGCAGCTGATAAGCCGATTACCTCACTCAAGCAATCAGTGCTAACAACTCTTGCTCTTACTTTTCTAAACCCACACGTATATCTGGACACAGTGATTTTTATTGGTGGAGTGGCCAACACCTTCACAGTGGACAAGTGGCTTTTTGTTTTAGGTGCTGTCTCAGCGAGTTTCATTTGGTTTTTTAGTTTAGGTTTTGGCGCTAGCAAAGCATCAGTTTTGGTTAGCAAGCCTATGTTTTGGAAAGCCCTAGATATTTTTATTGCCGCCGTGATGTTTAGTCTTGCAATTACGCTTGCGGTAACGAAGTTCTAAAAACCAATTAGGTTAGGTTCCGGAACTAAATTGATTCCAAAATTATTAGAGACCTGAGTTTGAATAAACCTAGCTAGCTCAAGAATCTGTTCTGAACTTGCATTCCCTCTGTTTGTAATTGCCAGCGCATGCTTAGAAGAAATAGTTGCCCCAGAATTACCCAACCTAAAACCTTTAGATAAACCAGCATGCTCAATCAACCAGGCAGCTGAAAGTTTCACCATGTCGTTATCGACCTCCCATTGTGGAGCCTCCACTGGAAGAGTTCTAGCAAAAGTTTCACTAACTATTGGGTTAGTAAAGAAAGAACCACAAGACCAAGTGTCGTGATCTTGGCTATCGAGCACCATGCCCTTAGCGCTGCGTTGCTGAATAACTTCATTAGCTTTGGTTAGAAGCGACATGGAGCTTTCTTCACCAAACTGGAATTCAACCCAGGTGATTACACCCTGCTTGCCTTGCTTGAAGACACTGTCCCTATAAGAAAAAGAGCAATCATCGTTAGAGAGGATTTGTATTTCACCAGTTTTGTAATCAAGAAATTCTAAAGATTTAACGGTAGTGGAAACCTCTTGACCATAGGCTCCAATGTTTTGCACCGGTGCAGCCCCAACAGTTCCTGGAATCCCCGCTAAAGACTCGATTCCAGCCCAACCCTTATTACAGGCATAGAGCACAAACTCACTCCAGTCTTGACCGGCTTGAACCCTAACTCTTCCAGACCCTAAATCTTCAATCCCTTTAGTTTTGATGTGAAGGACCGACAACGATGACACGTCGTCCGCGAAAACAACATTCGATCCTCCCCCAAGAACAACCCAGTCTTCGCTTCCTGCCCACAGCTTCTCAGTCAAAGCTAAAAGTTCAGCATGAGTTTGAGCAACAAAATATTCTTTAGGTGTTCCACCAACTCTGATAGTGGTTAGTGAGGAAAGTGAGGTCATTATTAGAACTTCACAACTGCCTGAGCTTTACCCAAAACCGCCACATCTAAACAAATAGCACTCAAATCAATTCGAACAGTTTTATTCTCAAGATCAATAGCACCAATCTTGCCTGTGACTATAACTTCAGCCGCAGAATCAGCAGGAACAAAAACCGGCTTCGTGAATCGAACTCCGTAATCGATGACTCTGCCGCTATCGCCAATCCAGTCAACAGCAACCTGAGCTGCTGCCCCCATGGTTAACATTCCATGAGCTAGAACACCATCAAGCCCAACCGACTTAGCAAAATCATCACGATAGTGAATCGGATTGAAATCACCTGAAGCCCCGGCATACTTCACCAAAGAATCTCTAGTGAAACTAAAAGTTCTTGAACCAATCTCTTGGCCAACTTCCAATGAAAGAATGTCCATTACTCGCCACCTCTAACTACTAGTGTGCTGATGGCAGTTGAAACAAGTTCCTTGTTTGCATCAAAGATTTCAGTGTTGAAAGTAATCATCGAATGAGCACCTAAAGATTTAACTGAAGCAACAGTGAGAACAGAGGTTAGTTCATCACCAGCCACAATCGCTCGGTTAGCAATAAATCTCTGATCGCCATGTACCACTCTTGAAAAATCGATATCTGCTTCAGGGTCAGCTAGGACGGTGTGAAGTGAACGCTCCTGAATCACCACAGCAAAAGTAGGTGGTGCAACCAGATCGGTGTAGCCAGCAGCCTGAGCTGCAAACACATCAAGGTTGATTGGGTTGACAGAGAAGACCGCGTTCGCGAATTCTCGTATCTTTTCCCGACCGACAAGATAAGCATCGGTCTCTGGGTATTTCTTACCCTGAACATTTGGATTAACCATGGCTTAAGTTTGGCAGGTTTTGCGTGGTAGCGGGGGCGGGACTCGAACCCGCGACACCACGATTATGAGCCGTGTGCTCTAACCACCTGAGCTACCCCGCCGCAGAGCCCCGAGACAGGATTGAACTGTCGACCCCTTCCTTACCATGGAAGTGCTCTACCACTGAGCTATCGGGGCGTGACCTAGGCAAATAACCGCAAAGGCACTAGTCGAGATTACCACCAGCCACCTAGGCTAGGCAAACCTAGATCTTGGCTGGTAGTCGCCAAATTTGAAGATTTAGACCAACTTTAGGCAAGATAGCGCTCTTACCCTGGAACGTGATCTTTGCCCCACCAAAGAGGTTTTCAGCCTGTTTTAACCCTGAAACAGCATCACTCGGGAAACTAATCTTGCTATCTTGCCCTCTAGAAACCAGCACCAAAATACTCTGTTTCCCGTTTTCACGAACATAAACCAAAGCCTCTTTGCTGGCATAAATAAAGCGCATAGACCCATCGTGTAAAGCACTATTGTTCTTGCGGATAGCAGCAAGCTCCTGGTAGGTCTTTAGCATTGCCTTATCGTTAGGGCGCTCATCATTCCAAGGAATAGGCGTTCTTGAGTTCTCTCCATTCCAGCCGTCAAGACCAAACTCATCTCCCGCCCAAATCACAGGCATACCTGGGAAAGTGAACTGCATGCCGGCAGCTACCCTTTGAGCTCCCTTGATAGTGAAGGTCTTGAAGCGAGGAATATCATGAGTATCCAAAGGGTTCATGTTGTTTAGTCGAACATGCCAAGGGAAGCCGGCTGCAAAATCAATGTGTTGCTTCATCATGTCTAAACCGGAGATGCGCGTTCTACCCAACCCTAGAAAACCTGCAACCTTAGTTTCCTTAGGGTTATAGAACCAACGCCAAACTGGCTTAGTGAAATTCATGTAGGTCATGCCGCCGTGCCAGCCTTCACCTTGCATGTGAAAAGCTGCATCGCTTGTGTATTCCCCGAGAAGAATAGTGTCTTTGTTTATTGATTGCATACTCTCACGGATAAGTTGACTGATCTCTAAATACATATCCTCTTCGCGGATACGACCAGTCATGTTAGCAACGTCAATACGCCAACCATCCATGTTGAAAGGAGTCTTAATCCATCTAGCAACAATAGAGTTCTTACCAGAAATAAAGAGCTTTCTAAGAGCTTTAGATTTCCAGTTGAATTTTGGAAGCGATGAAACACCAAACCAGGAATCATATTTCTTATTACCTTCAGAGAAGTAGTAATACTCAGACTCTTTGGCCGACGGATTCTTATATGAAGCTTTGAACCACTCATGAGATGAACCAGAGTGATTGCTAGTTAGGTCCCCAATAACCTTGAAGCCCTTTTTATGCGCTGCTTCAACTAGTGCGATAAGTGCTTCATCCCCACCAAGCAAAGGGTCCACTTTAGAAAATGAACTAGCATCGTAACGGTGATTCGAGCGACCAGGAAAAATCGGTGTTAAATAAAGCAAAGTTACGCCGAGCTTCTTTAGATGATCAAGGTGCTCGATAACCCCCCAAAGATCTCCACCAAAGAATTGCTCTGAAGTTCCTGGTCCAGTTCCTATAACCTCATCGCTCCACTTTCTAGGCAACGCCCAGTCAGGAGTTTTGTGTTCATCAGCTTTAGCGCTTCTAGCAAAACGGTCAGGGAAAATTTGATACATCACACTCTTCTTGCCCCACTCAGGTGCAGTTGAGAAAGTGTTGATTCTAAAATCCATCACATCTGGTGACTCAAGTTCACTCAAACCGTGAGCATTCAACCAGAAGATGTCACCGTTGACTAGTTCAATGTAGAAACGATAGTTCATGTGTGGGTTATGCATGACGATGCTGGTCTCAAACCATGACCAACCATCAACCTTACGAATGACTTTCGCATCATCTGTTGGGAAAGCTTCACCGCTCTCACTGAAGCGAACACGAACAGATTTAACTTTGCCCATCGCTTCGTGAATACGAATTCGAACTTTAACTTTGTCTAAAAGTTGGGGCTTCTGGTTCGGAACGTAAAGGACGGAACCATCGTGATGCGGGTGGAGAGCTAGGGGCAGGTTTAGTGCCATTAGCCCTTCACCGCACCAGCGGTAAGACCATTAACGATGTATTTCTGCAAAGACAAGAACAGAACCACTATAGGAAGTGAAGCTAGCAATGAACCAGCCGCGAAAGGTCCCCAGTTGGTTGCGAACTGCCCTGAAATGAATCCGTGAAGACCAACAGCGATGGTCTGCTGTGAAGGATCGTTTAGGAACAATGAAGCCAAGATGTATTCGTTGAAAGTTCCAATGAACGAAAGCAAACAAACAACAGCTAAAACAGGAGAAGCTAAAGGGAGGAAGATTCTCCAGTAAATCTGCATAGGGCTAGCACCATCAACACGGGCAGCTTCATCCAATTCGATTGGAATAGAGTCCACGAAACCTTTTAGAAGCCAGATGTTAACACCCATCGCTCCACCAAGGTAAACAAGAACTAGGCCACCGATGGTGCCAAGACCAATAGAAGGCGCGAAAGCGTGAACGCGGTCCATGATTGAGTAAACGGCTGAAAGCGCTAGAACCGCTGGGAACATCTGAATCAGAAGAAGCAACTGAATAGAAGCCTTCTTGCCTCTGAAGCGTAGACGGCTAAAAGCGAATGCAGAAGCTGCACCAATAAATACCGACACCACAGAAACGAATGCTGCGATGATAACCGAGTTCGACATCCAGGTATAGAACGGAACTGTTGGGTTAGTCAACAAACTATTGAAGTTAGTTAGCGAGAACCCGGTTGGAAGGAATGAACCAACCTGCAAAGAGGTTGTCTTCTTGAATGAAGTCAAGACGATCATGTATAGCGGGAATAGTGCGAAGAAACACACTGCCCACGCAATAGCGTGACGCCAAGACTTAGTTAAAAACCATTTTAGGAAGATCATACGAAGCTCTCCAATACCTTTGAACGTCTAATACCGTAGAGCGAAATTGCTGCGACGGCAACGAAAATAACAATCGAAACAGCGCTAGCCAAACCAAAGTTTTGAGTTCCCTTGTTGAAAGCCAGGTTGTATGTGTAGCTAATCAAAATATCAGTTGCACCAGCTGATTGACCTGAAAGTGTATCTTTCGGTCCACCACCGGTCAAAAGATAAATCAAGTTAAAGTTGTTGAAGTTGAAAGCGAATGATGAAATCAAAAGTGGGGATAGCATCTGCATCAACAGCGGCAAGGTGATTTTTCTAAATGTCTGGCCACCTGAAGCGCCATCAATGGCTGCAGCTTCGGTAAGTTCGGCTGGGATAGCTTGCAAAGCTCCAGTAGAAATTAGGTAGAAGTATGGGAAACCAAGCCAAAGGTTAACCAGCAAGACTGAAGTTCTTGCCAAAGTTGGATCGGTTAGCCAAGTTAGATGAACCGGGTGCCCAACCAGCAAACCAATCAAGTTGTTAACAGCACCAAAGTCTGTGTTCAACATACCGCCCCAAATCATGATGCTCATAATGCTAGGCATCGCGTAAGGCAAGATAATGATGCTTCGGTAAATCCATCTTCCACGCATCTTGGTGTGTAAGGTAAGGGCAATCAAAAGACCTAAAGCAAACTGGGTTACCACGGTTGTAACCGCAAAAATACAGGTCCAGATGAACACTGCTACCAGTGGGTCGCGAACTGATGGATCATTAACAAGGTTTACAAAGTTCTCAAACCAGACAACTTCGCGCCAACCCGGGTACATAACGTCTTTGCCGTTCTTGGTGTTTGCGTAGTTACCACGGCCATTGTCCTTATAAACGAAACCGGTCTTTATGTCAGTGAAAGTGTCGGCCTTTGCGTCATAAACAATTCGCTGAGCATAAACAGCCATAACGCTGTAACCCTCAGCTTGCATGAACGTACCAGGCTTGCTGTACTTGAAGCGAGTTGAAACAATGGTCTTATCGAAAGTTGCGTACTCATCTTCGTAAAAAGGTTCCCAGGTGTACTTCGCTCCAACTTTTGTAACATCCGCAGGAAGACCGACCTTATTGAAAATGATTCGGTCTCTGGTCAAAGGCGTAAGAGTTGTTGCGGTGCTCAAGAAATAGATGTTGTCTGGATAGTAGCTAACCAGAGCACAGACAGGTGCATTTGCAACATCTTTAGGGTCACCATACTTTTCATCACACCAACCAAGCTTTAGATCAAACTTCTTCTCATTTGGAACCTGAGCAAAAGCATCGTTGCTCTTGAGCATCTTTAGCGCTTCAGGCTTAGAAAGAATATTTCCTGTCTTGTATTGATAGGCAGACATAGAAATTGTGTAAACAACAGGTGTGATCACGAATGTTGCAAGAAGCAAAACACCTGGCAAGAAAAACTTCAACGGAATAGAAATTCTTGTGAAGTAAACAAGTGCGATTAGGAAGATCGCAATACCAAAGAAGATACCAATTTGAGTATCGCCGGCAAGCAATGCTGCCTGCATGAGAAAACCAAGAACTGCTAAAGCAATTGTGACCAAAACAATCTTTAGTATGACTGCGATCTTTATGCCTTTTAGTAGTCTCATTGGAACTCCCTCGTTTTTTACCTTTATAACTTTACAAAATTTTTGGCGGTTCTAAGGGGCTGGCGGATAATCCGCCAGCCCCTCAGAATTAGAGCCTGCTACGCGTTAGTTGTTAACGCTGTGAGCTGCGTTGGCTGCCATGATGTTGGCAAACAACTGTGAAGCAACTGTTGGGTCCTTGCGAACTGTTGAGTCACTTGACACTAGAGCTGACCATAGTGCAGGAAGAGCGTCCCAGAAAGAAGGTACGTCTGCACCCTTAGTTCCTGGAGCAGCCTTAGTTCCTAGAACTAGACCAGTTGTGTCCTTAGCACCACCGTTTAGGAAGGTACCTAGCTGAGGGATAGATGCCTTAGATGCAGCTAGACCAAAGCCCTTTAGAGCAGGTGAAGCGATCGAGGCAGCAGCCTTGTTTGCAGGTGGACGCTGTTCGTACTTCTCGTAGGACATTGCACCCTGTGCTGAACCGAAGAAGTCGTTCAAGAATGACTTAGCAGCGTTGTCATCGCCAGCGCTAGCAGCAAAGCTTGTTAGCAATGCACCTGAAACTGAACCGAAGCCAGCACCACAAGAGTTAACCTTGATGCCAGGAACACATGAAAGCTTCTTCATGTCGAAGCCTTCTGCTACGTAGTCTTTCCACTCCCAGTTACCGATAACTGCGTAAGGAACCTTACCATCGATAAAGTCCTGCTTACAGTTTGAGTCGCTGTCGGTGAAGAAACCGTTAGGAGTTCCATCTACGTTAAGTAGCTGGTCCTTTACGTTCTGAGCGAAAGTCTTTACTGTGAATGGAGCACCAGTGATCTTTGCCTTACCGCCAGACATGGCGTAAGGAGAACCACCTAGAGCTGAAAGGATACCTGCGGCACCCCAGCTCATTGAACCACCAGCAACACATAGACCGCGGGTTAGACCAGCTGAGTCCTTGTTTGCCTTGTAGTAAGCAACCATTTCGCCGAAGCTGGTTGGAACTGTGGTTAGGTCATCGTTAGTTAGCATCGCTACGTTGTTGATGTCTAGTGGAACACCGTATAGCTTGCCGTTGTAGCTAAGGTCACCCAACTGGTTTGCAGTGAAGTTCTTAGCAGCTGATGATGACAAGGTGAACTGTGCTAGCTTTCCATCCTTAGCAAGGGTTGGAACCCAGTCGTTCGCACCCATGATGATGTCAGGGCCGTTAGCTGAAGTTGCAGCGTCAACTGCAGTCTTCAAAGTGTCGAAGCCGGTGTAACCGACAACGTTGATCTTGTAACCAGCAACATAGTCGCCAGCAGTTTGCTCGGCGACGGTGCCGATTGCCTTGATTAGGTTTGCAGCACGGTTGCTGTCAGCCCAAACAGTAAGGATCTTTGGTGCAACCTTGGCTCTTGCGTCTGCTGGTACAGAAACTGCACCTGCTGCAAGTAGACCAAGAGCAGCAGCAATACCCGCTACCTTCTTGATTGAAAACATTTACTCTCCATATCGATATTGAGTTAGCACGGATGTGCTGGTATAAGTAAGCCAAATAAACAGGCATTTAGTCAAATGTGAAACCGCTTACACGATAACGGTCTTGTAAAGATATTGACCCCAAATGTATGAGATGCCGCTATATCCCTGTATCTATAAGGAAATAGTATATTTTGCTCCAGCAAACCTTGATCCCAGCTATGTAAGTTTCATAAAAATGGGCCTGATTTCTGCAATCGATTACAGAATGATAAACAAAGCGTTTAAATACGAACATATAAAGTATTTTGGAAATTATGTCTATGCCTACTTCAGCTATCCTCGCCAAGCCCCGTAAAGACGCGGGATGGTGGCGCACAAGTGTTATCTACCAGATCTACCCTCGCTCCTTTGCCGATGGCAATGGCGATGGAATGGGTGACCTTCAGGGTGTTACCTCCAGAATGCATGTTCTGAAAGAACTGGGCGTAGACGCAATCTGGTTCAGCCCTTTCTTCAAGTCCCCTCAGAAAGATGCCGGCTATGACGTCTCTGACTATAAGGACATCGACCCACTATTCGGTAACCTTGAAGACTTTGACAACATGGTGGCTAAAGCCAAGAGCTTAGGGCTACGAATCATCGTTGACCTTGTGCCTAACCATTCAAGTGACCAGCACAAATGGTTCCAAGCAGCTCTTCACTCGGCTCCAGGTTCAGCTGAAAGAAACCGTTACGTGTTCCGTGATGGTAAGGGTGAGAACGGTGAACTACCTCCGAACAACTGGGAATCTGTTTTCGGTGGTAACGCATGGACAAGAATCACTGAAGCTGATGGTCAACCAGGCCAATGGTATTTACACATCTTTGATTCATCGCAGCCAGATTTCAACTGGGAGAACCAAGAAGTTCAAGATGAGTTCGACAGTGTTCTACGTTTCTGGCTAGATCGAGGCGCAGCTGGTTTCCGCATTGACGTAGCCCACGGAATGATCAAGGTTGCTGGATTACCGGATGTGATTCATCACTCTTCAACTATGTCTGGTCAAGATTCACCAGATGATGTGAAAACAACTGAATCAGAAGAAGAACTAATTGCTCGTCTAGAAAAAGAAAATCCTTTCTGGGGTCAGCCAGGTGTTCACGACATCATTCGTCGTTGGAGAAGCATCCTCGATGAGTATGACGACAGAGTTATGTGTGCTGAAGCTTGGGTGCTCCCACTATCTCGTATGGCTCGTTGGGTTAGACCAGATGAGTATCACCAAACATTTAACTTTGGTTACCTAGAAACTCCTTGGAACAAAGAAAAGCTAGAGAAGGTAGTTACCGAATCTCTGGAAGTATTTGGCGCTGTTGGTGCTCCATCAACCTGGGTGCTTTCAAACCACGACGTTATCCGTCACGCAACACGCATGGCTTATAACCAGATCCCACGCCAAGGTGACGGTGTTGGTCCTAACTATGAACAACCCGATGAAGCAAGAGGACAAAGAAGAGCGCGAGCTGCTTCTGCTTTCATGCTTGGTTTACCTGGTGGAGCATACATTTACCAAGGTGAAGAACTAGGCCTGCCAGAACACACAACTCTTGATAACAAGTATCGTCAAGACCCAACCTTCTTTAGAACCAAAGGTGAAAGAGTTGGTCGCGATGGTTGCCGTGTTCCACTTCCTTGGGAAGCAGGAGCCAACGCATCTAACGGATTCTCAACCACCGGTGAATCATGGTTACCACAACCAGATTCCTATAGAAGATATGCCCGAAGTGAACAAGAAGGAACCCCAGGTTCAACCCTTGAGCTTTACAAGCGTCTGCTAAAAGAACGTAAAGCTTTCGATATGGGTAACGGTGAATTCCGTTGGGCACCAGAGTTTATGAACGAGAACACACTCGCTTATATCAATAACGGCATTCTAGTTTTAGCTAATTTCTCAGGAGATCCTGTAGTAATCCCTGCAGGGGAAATCCTGGTCACTACCCAACACGACCTAAGGCTCGAAGGTGAACTAGAGCACGACCAGGTCGTTTGGATAAAACTGTAATAAGAAAGCGGTTAACAAGAAAATGCCCAGTAGCGATACTGGGCATTTTTGTAAAAACTATTTCTTTGCTGTTCCAGTACAGCCATCCATAAAACCCTGATAGTCAGACGCTTGGTAGCGCGTGGAAATCTCAGTACAGATAGAAGTGATAGACCCAAACAAGGGCCATTGGCCAGCATCTATAGTTGCAGTCTTCGCATTTTGACCCATTAAATACGACGCATCATAAGCTGAGTTTGGCCCACTACCGCAAGCAGATAGAGTCCCAACCAAAATTACCAATGATGTTGCCGAAAGAATTTTCATGTTGATGTTCTTCATTTTGCTCCTAATTTACAATTTGACCCGTGTGGAACAATAACGCTTCTTTTGGCCAAAATCGGAAGCAACAGGGACTTAAGGAGAAATTCCACCAGCTAAAAGCTGGTGGAATTTGTGGCTAGTGAGGGATTCGAACCCCCGAAGGCTGAGCCGGCTGATGTACAGTCAGATCCCTATGGCCGCTTGGGTAACTAGCCAGTGCTCCCGGCCGCCTGTAATCAGCCGAACGGGTGCCAAATAAGAATAC
>CAIXVE010000060.1 GCA_903922825.1 uncultured Micrococcales bacterium
ATATCTGCTTTAGCGATAACCCCGGTAACAAAAGATCCTCTAGGAGCTACATAGTAAAACTGGATCTTGTCGCCTAGCTTTGGATCTTTCTTAACAAGTTCAACGTCAACTCGTTGTTCGCTTTCTGAAACTAGAACCGTTTTAGCCTGACCACTTTCAATAAGGCTCAGGCCAACGGAAGTGTTTACCTCTTTATATCCAGACCCACTGAATGAGTTGTATCCAAAGACCAGAACAGCGATGGCGATAACAATCCAGAAAAATGGACCTCTAACAAGTTTGCGGCGTTTCATATTGGTGGTTAAACCCCAACCTTTCAAATAAAGCAGAACAACCTCTAGGCTACCTGCCCTAAGGGCTGGTGTCTAAGGCTGTTCGCAGAGAGAATAACTAGCTATAAATAGAAGGTGAGAGGATGCCGACAGCCTTCAAAGTCCTGTATTTCTCGGCATAATCAAGCCCATAGCCGACAACAAACTCATTTGGGATGTCAAAGCCAACTAGAGCAACATCGACCTCCACCTTGGCAGCATCTGGCTTACGAAGGAAAGCGACGATCTCAACGGAAGCAGCACCACGGGCTGAAAGGTTAGAAGCCAGCCAAGACAGGGTCAAGCCGGAATCAATAATGTCTTCAACGATAAGAACGTGTCTGCCCAGAACATCTGCGTCTAGGTCCTTCAAGATACGAACTACCCCTGAAGACAGGGTTCCTGAACCATACGAAGAAACAGCCATCCAGTCCATAGCTACCGGAATCTGCATTTCCCTCGAAAGATCAGCCATAAACATGACTGCGCCTTTTAGGACACCAACCAGCAATAGGTCTTTACCCGCATACATCTTGTCGACTTCTAAAGCCAGCTCTTTAACCCTTGAAACAATCTGTTCTTCGGTTACTAATACTTTGGTGAGGTCGTTTTTAACCTGATCTAGATCCACTTAGCATGCTCCTGGTTTTAGGGTTTTAGTGCTTTTCAAAACTATCTGATTGTTCTTTCTCTCAACTCTAACGGAGGGAAGAGTCAAAGGTTTCTGTCCATGCCAATCAGTTACCAACTCGTAAACTGCATCAATTGAAGATTTAGAAGGCTCAGCCCCGAGTAGCAACAAAGCCCGATGAATAACTCTTGAGCCTATAGCTGTCGGCAAGACAGCAACATCAGCTGCCTCAAAGACAACGCTGTTTGCAGTGAGCTTCGCTAAGGCTTGGAAAACGTCTTTGGCTTGAGCATCAAGATAGGAGATATCTTCTTGAAGCAACCCAGCTGTTCTTGCTAGAGCCTCCGCGATGCCTGGGCCGAGTTCTTTTTCTACAACTGGAATTACATTCTTTCTGACTTTGACTCGAGAAAACTTTAAATCCTCATTTTGAGGGTCAGACCAAAACTCAAGACCGCTGTCAACGCAAAAACTCACCGTGGTTTCTCTTCTGATGGAAAGTAATGGGCGAAGATACTTTCCATCACTACTAACTGCACTCATCCCAGCAATACTTTTAGCACCTGACCCTCTGGCTAAACCAAGTAGAACTGTTTCAGCTTGATCATCTAAAGTGTGCCCGAGCATTGTGTATTTAGCATTTACTTTTTTAGCGAACGCATCTAATACTTCATATCTGGCATTGCGAGCAGCAGCTTCCATCCCGAGTGAACTTTTACGAACAGAAACAGAGATTACTTCTGCCAAGTCAGCGCCTAAGTCGATGGCGGTTTGTTTAGCTCTTTCTGCAACAACATCGGATCCCGCTTGAAGATTGTGATTGACCGTAATAGCAAGAATTGAGATGCCTGCTCTTTGTCCCTCAAAAATGGCTGCTGCAGTTAGCGCCAAACTATCTGCTCCTCCGGATAGTGCAACCGCAACAACATCCCCTTCAACCACCCCACTGCTAGCCCAAAGCTCGCGGATAGCCCTGCGAACATCAGCCATAGCTGGAGTTAGCCTAGGTCGTGGAGACACGCTTAACCTTTCGGTAGTCTTAACACATCAAGCCTATTTAGGAGAACCATGTCTATTGACGCCATCATCGAGATTCCTCGTGGCAGCCGCAACAAATATGAAGTTGACCACGAGTCAGGAAAGGTCAGATTAGACCGAGTCTTATTCACCCCTTTTGTTTACCCAGTTGACTATGGTTACTTCGATCACACCCTAGGTGGAGATGGCGACCCGCTAGATGCCCTTGTTCTCCTAGAGTTCCCAGTATTTCCAGGCGTCGTAGTTGAGGTTAGACCGGTAGGGGTCCTTCCTATGGAAGACGATGGAGGTATCGACGAGAAGATTCTTTGCGTTCCAGCTAAGGACAAGCGCTGGGCTCATATCCAAGACATCAATGATGTTCCTCAGCAGACCAAAGATGAAATTGAACACTTCTTTAACCACTACAAAGACCTAGAACCAGGCAAGTGGGTCAAAGTTGGTTCATGGGCAGATAAAGCAGCCGCTGAAAAGTTAATTCAAGAAGCTATCGAACGCTTTAAAGCTTAGGTCTAGCACCAAGAGTCGTAACCGCCATAGCAGCACAGTTAATTCCTGCTGTTATGGCGTTTCGCATTTCCACACCATTCACTAAAGCAGCTAACGCTCCACCGGCGAATGAATCTCCTGCACCAGTTGGATCTATCGAGTCAACTACTGGTGCACTAAAACTCTCAACCAGAACACCATCGACATATAGGTCAACTCCAGCGGATGCTTTCGTTACTAAAGTTGTCTTCACTATTGAACCTAGAACTTGAAACTCTTCTTCATTTGGGAGAAGTAAATCAACACCTAAAATAGCAGCCTTGAATTTACTAATCCCATAATCATTTATAAAACCTGTTGAACCTGGGTCAACAACCATAAAGGCTCCTGAATCATGAACTTTAGTTATCAAGGATTGAACTTGTTCAACTGTTTTATTGAAGATGGAGTATCCAGATAGATGCACATATCTGTATGAACTTAATTTATGTTGAGTGAGATCATCGAAATTCAAATCTTGATTAGCACCGCGATCGGTCAACATTGTTCTGTTTTGAGATTCAACAATAACTACCAATGAACCTGTGTTTAGTTCACTTCGTTGGAGATCGCATTTAACGCCGTAGCGTTCAAACTCTTTAGTAACACGTTCAACATCTTTACTTGAAACACAGCCAACGAATGTGACATCGGCTCCTTGCCGAGCAGCCCAACTAGCAACATTACTTGCTGAACCACCAAGTGTTTGAACTATGGTGGCAGCGGTATCGGTGTTGGTTCTAGGCTCACCTTGAGGAACCACAATGATGTCATCTATGACATCGCCGATAACCAAAAGTTTGTTCATTTTTATCTAGCAGCCCAAGCGGTTGCAATACGACCAGCTAAAGCAACATTGTTGCGAGCTAAATCTAAATTCACTTCAAGAGATTTGCCTTTAGATTCTTCAACAATAAAACCAAGAAGGAATGGTGTCACAGCTTTGCCGTGAATACCGGCAGCCTCAGCTGCCTTAAAAGCAATCTCTAGAACACGATCATGCTCTTCTGGATCCCATTGCTTTTCTAAAGGAATAGGGTTAGCAATTACTATTCCCTGACCATGGCCCAACTCGTCTTGACTTACCATTACCTGAGCAATTTGTTCGACAGTGTCCAGGGACCAATCAAGCTGGTAACCAGACTTATTCAACCAGAATGCTGGGAACTCTTTGGTTTGCCAACCAATGACTGGCACACTCAAGCTCTCAAGTCGCTCCAGAGTTGCAGGGATATCCAAAACAGATTTCACTCCTGCTGCCACAACAGTAATTGGTGTTACCGCAAGGGTTGAAAGATCTGCTGATTCATCGAAAGTTGAACTGGCACCCCTGTGAACACCACCTAAACCACCGGTTGCAAAGACTCTAATCCCCGCAAGCGATGCGATATGGGCAGTGGCTGCAACAGTTGTTGCTCCACTTTCTTTACGAGCAGCCAAAATAGGGATATCTCGAACGCTAGCTTTAGCCAAATCTTCATTCGCTATGCGCTTGACGCCTTCGGCATCTAATCCGATGTGCGGAACACCATCAAGGATGGCTATCGTAGCTGGCGTTACACCAATAGATCGAAGGATTTCCTCAAACTCTAAAGCCGCTTCATAGTTTCTCGGCCTAGGTAAACCATGAGAGATGATGGTGGACTCTAGAGCAACGACTGGCTTGTTTCCATCTAGTGCAGCTCTAACTTCAGCAGAGATTAGGATTGAGTTCATAGGACAAGGTTAATACCTATTTATAAGGTAACTATCTAGAGTGGAGAATCCATATGGCTCTAAAGATTAGTAGAAGGAATCTACTGACTATTGGACTAGCGGGTTTTCTAGATCTAGCACTCGAGTCTTCTAGATCATTCGGTGCGAGCACCATTCTCGCTAACGGTGTTGATATATCTTGGCTACCTGGTTACGAGGCTGCCGGTGGCAAGTTTTATAAAACAGCAAAAACACCCATAGATGCTTTTCTCCTCCTAGCGCAAAGTGGTCTCAAAGTTGTGCGAGTGAGAGTGTTTGTTAATCCAAGTGAACGTAATGGACAGTTAACTGACGCTATCGCTTTGGCGACTAGAGCAAGGGCTGCCGGTTTAGATTTCTGTCTTGATTTCCACTTCTCTGACACTTGGGCTGACCCTGGCCATCAAAGCATTCCAGCTGCTTGGAGCAGGACAAATATTGACACACTTAGTTCGCAGCTAAACACATATGTGATCAACACTTTGAATGAATTCAAATCAAGGAATCTTCCTATCGCCTATGTTCAGCTCGGAAATGAGATTGCCGGTGGAATGCTTTGGCCTCTCGGCAAGATAAATGGAAATGATGCTTCTTCTTGGCGATCTTTCGCCAAACTATATGCCTCAGCAGTGAGCGGACTTAGGTCTGTTTACCCCAGCGCTAAAAACATTCTTCACTTAGAACTCGGCGGTCAGGCTGACACTGTTAGATGGTGGTTGAATTCCGCGAATAGCTATGGAGTCGCTGGATATGACATCGTTGGTTTAAGTTACTACCCGCAATGGCATGGCACTATCGACCAACTAAACGCTTCACTGAAAGTTGTTGCTCAAGATTTTAGAAAACCAGTGCTGGTTGCAGAAACTGCTTATCCATACACCATTGCCACTTTTGGTTCTGATGTTATTGATCCATATAAAGGGACAGTTGCCGCCTATCCGGCAACCCCAAGCGGTCAAGTGTCCTATATCAAGAAGATTCAGGCGCTACTCAAAGCACTTAAATACAACAACGGTGTTGGTGTTTGGTGGTGGGAGGGCCTAGCTACAGAAGTAATAACTAATGGCGTTGTGGTTTGGAATAAGGGAATGACTAACGCTGCGTTGGTTGATACCAAAGGGAAAGCGCTTAGCGCGCTATCCAATATGAAGAGTTAATAATGTAAATGCTTTACACTGTAAGGTATGGCACGTAAGGTAGATCCGGAACAGCAGAAAGCGGCTTTGGTCGGCCTGCTTGAAGCGGGCATCAAAGCCATAGCTTCCGAAGGTGTGGACAACATATCTGTGCAAAGTGTTAGCTCGATTGCAAAAACATCTAGACCCACCTTCTATGCATACTTCGGTGACATAAATGGTCTGCTTGCCGAAATTTGGCTAGCAAAATCAAGTCAATGGCTTAAAGATCTGATAGATCTCGAACGACCTTTAACTTCATTGACTAAAGATGAAGCGAACCTTCATCGAGCGATGACTGAAATCCTTGCGGCAAGCCACCGCATAGATGAGGTCGAGGAACTTGTTAGACCAAGCATGCAACTTTGGTGGACTGAACTTGCTAAAACAAGTGAAATGAACCAACTCAAGTGCATCTGGATTATGGGGGAACGCCTAGGAGTTTCGCTAACCGATCTAATTGACCCTAAGGTTCGAGAGGCACAATTTATCGAGCAAGTAATCTCCATGGTCCCTAATGACTTCGTATTTGAAACTAAACAAAAGTTAGAAAAACTCCCTAAAGTCTCTGAACCAGCCATTGATGAGCTGGATTTGGAATTTAAATTACTAAAATCCGCAATCGAAATAATCTCGACTGGTGGAGTCAAATCGGCATCCATGGCTCGCGTCGCCAGAAAAACACAGGTCTCTACCGGAGCTGTTTATCCCCGATATGCAAAGGTCGACGACCTAATCGAAGGTTCTTTCGAGGTAGCCGTCGCCAAAGTTGTTGAACAGAACTTCTCCCTGCTTCAATCAGGGAACTTTGGTCCAGAGGATTTCGGGCTATTTGTGATGGCTGGGTTGACTGAAAGTCGCAAAATTTGGAGAAATTTCAGAATTGAGATTCACTTAGGAGCCAGGGGCAGACCTAATCTTGCAGCTCGTCTTGCCCAAAACATTCGTGACACCAATGCCACAGTCGCGACGAGACTCACTGATTATAATCAGCCTGAATTGACCCAGGGTCCTATCCCTTACCTGGTTCACTGCATAGGAATAGGGCTAGCCATACTTCAAAATGCGGGGGTTCCGGTTATAAAACTTGACCACAGGGCGATATCGGTAGCCATGGTGAAGATCATCAGCATTTAATAGGCTGTTCTGGGCCCAAAAGTATCTAAAAAGTACCCGAATTATTTGACATTGACAGATAATATTGGAAATAATATACGTGAATACCAATATCTCAAGAGCAAAGGACCAACATGTCAGTGCAAGAAACACAAGAAAAGAAAAAGCGCAACAAGCCGCTTCTAATTGCCCTTATTGGCACCGGAGCTCTAGTTGCAACAGTTGGTGGCGTATTCGCTGCTAACAGCATCACTATCAATAGCGGAAGCTCAATCGAATTTGGTCAGGGCATCCAGAGCACCACAACTTGTGATGCAGCACTAACCACAACAATTAACCAGGCTTACTCAGGCACAGGTGATGTCTTCGATGCTTCAACAGTTGTTATTAGTGACATTGATACCACAGCTTGCCTAAGCAAGACTCTCCACGTTTCACTTATCGGATCAGGCGGAACCACCGTTTGTAGCGTAGATGGAACCCACGATTCAACGACTGCAAATCCTGACCAGTTCCTTATTGGCGCTAACGACACTTCAGTGACTGTCAACATTGCTTCAGGTTGCGACGCTTCAACTGTTAGCAAAGTTGCTATCACTACTAGCTAGTAGATGTTGAAGAAAATCAATTTCAAAAGATGGCTGTCAGTTCTGCTGGCAGCCATCTTTGTAGCACCTGTTGTCCTATCACTCTTTGGTGTTATTTCAATTCGTAACGTCTTGACTGACTCAATGGCCCCAAAGATTCAACCGGGTGATGTTGTGGTCAGTGCAAACTGGATTAAACCAACTGTTGGTGACACAGCTATATATCACCAAAAGAGTATTGATGGAATGATGTCTCAGGACGTAGTTCATAGAGTCATAACTTTGAATTCAAAAAATGAATATCAGTTCAAGGGTGATCACAACGCAACTATGGACGCGTTACCAGTTCCAAGTTCAGATGTTGTCGGAACCGTATTCTTAAAGATTCCTGGTATTGGCAATTTGTTTAACTTCACTGGATTCTTCTTGTTGATGCTAATTGTTGGAGGAATCTGGCTGTTGGTTTACGGAATCAAAAAGCTTCGACAGTAATCAATGAAGTTCCAACGTCTGCTGGCCGCTTTGGCTGCTCTACTAATTCTCACGGGGGTAGTGCTTCTCGCCGGAACTAAAGCTCATGCAGAAAACACAAAAATCACCACTAGCTTCACTGGCTTTGCATTTGAAAAATCAGATCTAACTCCCCCAATAAAAAAGCAAATAAAGCTTTGGCTTCAGACTAACCCAGGATATGTCGTGGCCAGTTGTGTGGGTTTCACCGGTCACAACGTAAACAACAGAACCCAAACCTTCCTTACCAAACTGGCCAATGCCAGAGCCAAGAACCTTTGTGATTACATCCATAAAACTGCTGGAACAGTCACCATTCACAGCACTAAAGGTATTCCGGGTAATGGTCAAACACCTGCAGCTAGAAAAGTTCAGGTCACCCTTTATAAATCAATTGATAGTGGTGGTAACGGCATCGTCACTATCGGTGTTTGTGACAATTCTTTGACTGTGAAGATGATGTCAAGAATAGTTAGCGGCTCATTCGCCTTCAACTCGATAACTGTGAAGAACATCGCAAGCACTTGCAAGAACGATGTTATGGATATCTATTTCTTGGACAGTAATGGTAATCAACTTGCTTCTTCGCTAAATAACAAGATTCTGCTGACTTCACTCACCTTGAACTATCAGGCCTTCGCCCCAAGCCTGATTGCCTCAAATCAAATAACCCAGGTAGCAATAGAACTTAGAGTCAACTAAAGCTTGCAGGCTGGTGTTCCGCCCGGAAGTTTGTGCCTGAATCTGGCAACCAGGTAATAGCCAGGTATTGCTAACCAACTAATCGGCGGAACCATTAGGAGAAAGCCGATTGCTCTGAAGCCGAAGTTCTTCTTGTTGGCAAGTAATCGAGCAACAGCGCAACTGGCTGAGTAGGTCTTATCCTTACTGATCAGATAGACATGTTTCGCTGTTTCTTCTTTAGTCAAACCGTACTTGCTAGCGTCCACCAGTTGCCAAGCCTCAGCAACTATTTCTCTTCTGGTGTTCCTAACTGCAAAATTCGAAACTGTCGTGCAGAAACTACAGTCACCATCAAAGATGAGCACAATTGGTCCTGAACTAGACATAAATTCAGCCTATCCTTTCTCAACAGATCTCCGCACTGAATATAATTTCTCGGACTTTTTCTCAACAAAGACAGAGAAACCATTAACTCAAATTGGTAAAGCATGATTAGGCTGAAACTAATACCCAACAGATTGGAAGCTGATGTTTAGACGTTTTTCACTGCTTTCAGTGACGCTAATTTCTTTACTAGGGTTGAATCTAAGTTCTGCTTCTGCAGCTGACTGCTCTGATCCTGGCCCCTATCTCGCTCTGTCTGGCTGTTCTTTTGAAAACCTGGACTTGAGTGAGGTCGATTTAACTGGGTCTGATCTTTGGGGCGCAAACCTCGCTGGAACTAACTTAGAATCAGCAACTCTGGATGGTGTTACATCTGGTCACATCACTGGAACTCCGAGTAATCTTCCAGCCGGCTGGCAGTTACTATCTGGTTACCTGGTTGGGCCAGGGGCAAACCTAACTAACGCTGATTTCACTAACCAAAACCTAACCAACGCCAATTTGGTTGGAGCTACACTTTCAAATGCAATTTTCAGTGGAACAACGCTTACTGGCGCTGACTTTGCAGGAACCACATTGACGAACGTTGCAGGAAGAAGCATTTTTGGGCTTCCAGTAAACCTTCCTTTACCATGGCGGCTAAGTCACGGACTTCTAATTGGACCAACCGCAAATCTCAGCGGGTTAGACCTCAGTTCAATAGACCTAAACCAATTTGATTTCACTGAGGCTAACTTGTCCGCTTCAGTCTTTAGTGGGGTTGACCTAACTGATGTTGATTTCACTTCAACGAATGTTATAAACATTACATTTATTAACTGCAACCTAACCCGAACTGATTTCACCGGATTAGATGTTGAGGGTATTCGAGCCATTGGAATTAGTGGAACCCCGAAAGGGCTTCCTTCTAACTTCAAAATAATTAATGGCTTCGCCGTTGGCCCTTACGCAAACTTGAGCTCATTGAATCTAATGAACATTAACTTTGCTGGCACAAACCTTCACCATGCATCTCTCGCAGGAGCAAACCTTGCAGGAGCAAACCTTGCAAACGTGGATCTAACTCTGACTCAATTCACTGATGTGAACTTGAGTAAAGCAAACATTACAAATGCGAACCTAACCGGCGTTGACATAAGCGGTGTTATTAGTAGTGGTCTAGTTGGAACTCCTATCGGTCTATCTGACGAATGGCAGCTCTACCAGGGTTATTTATTTGGACCGAAAGCTAATCTTTCGAGTGTTGACTTCTCTAATAAAGATTTACGTGACGCTCATTTGAAAGGCGTCTTCTTCATTGGAGCAAACTTATCTGGTGCTGACTTATCAGGGGTTGATCTTTCTAAGACTGATTTAACTGGTGTTTTGCTGAGCGGAGCAGACCTAACGGACACAAACCTAACTGATGCAGCGTTAACTGGAATCTATGCCAACAACATAATTGGATCCCCAATTGGTTTACCCAGCTCATGGCGTTTATTGAATGAATACCTGATTGGTCCCGGAGCTAACCTAAACAATGCCGACCTGTCTGGGCTAGACCTAGCTGGTGTTGATCTGACCGGAGCTAGTTTGCTCATTACAGACTTCAGTGGAGCTAACCTCGAAGGTGCAAATCTAACTGACGCTGCCATCAATAATGCGAACTTCACAGATGCGAACCTCACTAACGTAATCTCCACCAACATGAAGGGGGTTCCCGTTGGCCTTCCTATCAATGTTCAATTGCTCGGTGGCAGACTCCTAGGAGTATTTGTTAAGACCCCTATCCCAAAGGTCTCCGGGCAATTCATAGCAGGCAAGCGATTAACTGCAGGGTCAGACTTATGGGACGAAGGAGTCAGGCTCAGCTACCAATGGTTGCGAAACGGGTCTCCTATTGCGCAAGCCACAACCTCGACCTACACCCTCACCGGAATTGACGCTCAAGCTCAAATATCAGTGGCCGTGACCGGTTTGGCAACAGGCGGTGTGACAAGGACTAAGACCTCTGTTGCAACAAGGGTTGCTATCGGAACTATGAAGCCTGGTCCTGTTTCAATTTCGGGCAAAGTTAGCGCTGGTAAGCAAATAACGGGGAAAGTGACAAGCTGGGTTCCTGGAGCAGTAATTTCATACAAATGGTTCATCGATGGCAAAGCCGTGAAGGGGCAGACCAAGGTTTCCTTCAAGATTCCCACCACCGCCAGGGGCCACAAGATATCTCTTTCAGTGACAGAAACCTCAGTTGGTTTTAAGGTTTCGACAGTTTCGTCAAAGACGTTCACAGTTCGCTAAGTACTTTAGTTTCGCATCAACTGCTAACGACAGATCGAGTCCATTTTGGCTACTAGATCTGTCTTTTTAAGCTTGGCAGATGGATTTCGACAGGCGGTTCTGATGTTCCCGCTAGTGAACAATTGGGTAGAATTAATGCCATAGTGTTGAAACATAGCCCAAGTACAAGGACAACTTAAAGATAGGTATACCTAATGCCTATTCAGCCAAATAAAAAACTAAAGCCATCCATTTATCTAGCAGTCGGAATTACTGCACTTTCGATGTTTATTGCTAACTCAGCTTATGCAGTTCAACCAACGGTGGATCTTGGAACCACATCAAGTTTCGCTGTGCTTGCAGGATCTGGAATCACAAATGCCGGGCCGACCACTCTCTCTGGTACAGCTGGAGCTGACATCGGATCATCACCTACCGGAACCTTTACCGGTGATGCCGATGTAACAACTAGCGGAACCAAATACACTTCAGTCGATGCTAAAGTAACCGGCGCAAAAGATGATCTAGTGCTTGCATACGACGATGCTGCTGGAAGAACTCCGGTTACAACCGTCACAGCAGATCTAGGTGAGCAGACACTAAAGCAAGGTGTTTACAACTCTGCTAGCTCACTTGGGCTAACTGGAACCTTGACTCTAGATGCTGAAGATAATCCTGATGCTGTTTTCATTTTCCAGGCTGGCTCAACTTTGACTACTGCTTCAGCAAGCAAGGTTGAACTAATCAACGGAGCTCAGGCATGTAACGTGTTTTGGCAGGTTGGTTCTTCTGCAACTTTCGGAACTACAACAGATTTCATTGGCCATGTATTCGCTTTGACCTCAATCACTGCAAATAACGGAGCAACTTTCCAAGGTCAGCTTCTTGCACGTAACGGCGCTGTGACACTAGATCACAACACTATTACCAACGATATTTGCACTGGCGGTGGAGAACTTCCAAACACTGACACTAGCGACTGGCTAACGCCGTTCGGTATTGGTGCTGGACTAGTTGCCGTTGGAACTGCAGGTTTGCTAATCCGCAGAAAGCGTAGCTAAGTCGAAACACCGAGCAACTTCTAAGCGCAGTGCCGTCAAAATCTTGGCGGCACTTGCCATAGTTGCTGGCTTTTCAACAATCGCATGGTCGCAGTTAGCGGTCAGGGATCATTCCCCGACGCAAGATAAAACAATTGTGACGCCAGTCAAATCAAATTCCCCGACACCAAGTAATCAGCCTGCTCATTACCTGAAACATCCAAAGGTGGGAGACAAGATTGGAACTATCACTTTTCCTACCTTAAAACTGAGCTGGCCAATATTTGAAGGAACCACCCAGAAGCAACTAGCCAGAGGTGCAGGTCATTACGTGAGCAGCGTGCTCCCTGGGCTTAGAGACAACACGATTATTTCTGGTCATAGAACCACGGTGTTCAACAAACTGGGCAAGTTACACAAAGGTGATCTCATTTATGTAAGGACCTCGGCGGGATTATTCACATACAAAATGC
>CAIXVE010000061.1 GCA_903922825.1 uncultured Micrococcales bacterium
TGCAGAACTTTCAGGGAAAACCGTCTTCTCAGCTAAAACCAGAATTGTTGAACTACTTCAAGAATCAGGGGATATGGTTGGTGACCCTAAACCGACTACTCACCCAGTGAAGTTCTTCGAAAAAGGTGACCGTCCACTTGAAATCATCTCAACTCGTCAGTGGTATATTCGCAACGGCGGCAGAGACCAAGAGCTTCGTAACCGTTTACTGGAATTAGGTAAGCAACTTCACTTCCACCCTGATTTCATGAAGGTTCGCTATGAGAACTGGGTTAATGGACTAACCGGTGACTGGCTTATTTCTAGACAGCGTTTCTTCGGTGTTCCTATCCCTGTTTGGTATCAGGTTGATGCCAACGGTGAACCAGATTTTGAAAAGGTTATTGTTCCAAGCGCTGAACAGCTACCGATTGATCCTTCAACCGATGTTCCTAGCGGTTTCACTGAATCACAAAGAGGCCAAGCAAATGGTTTCATCGGTGAAGTTGACATCATGGACACCTGGGCAACTTCTTCCCTAACCCCACAACTAGGTGGTGGCTGGTTATCTGATCCTGAACTGTTTGAGAAGGTTTATCCATATGACCTTCGACCTCAAGGTCAAGACATCATCAGAACCTGGTTGTTCTCAACTGTTCTTCGATCACAGCAGGAGCACGGCAAGCTTCCTTGGTCTGACGCTGCAATCTCAGGTTGGATTTTGGATCCTGATCGCAAGAAGATGTCTAAATCTAAAGGCAACGTAGTAACACCTAATGACCTTTTGGTTGAACACTCTTCAGATGCTGTTCGCTACTGGGCTGCTTCAGCAAGATTAGGAACTGACGCTGCCTTTGATACCGGTCAGATGAAGATCGGTAGAAGACTGGCAATCAAGATTCTCAACGCGGCTAAATTCGTTCTATCTTTTGAAGCACCAAGTTCAGAACAGCATGTGAGCGTTCCTGTGGACCAGAGTCTTCTACTTTCTCTGGCTGATGTTGTCTCTGAAGCAACTACTGCTTTTGAGAACTACGATCACACCAAGGCACTAGAACTTGCCGAGAAGTTCTTCTGGAACTTCACTGATAACTATCTAGAGCTGGTAAAAGAACGTGCCTATGGTCAAGGTGGCTTTAATGAAGCTGAACAAGCATCAGCAGTAATTGCTCTTAGAAAAGCATTACTAACTCTGCTTCGTCTATTTGCTCCGTTCTTACCTTTTGCTACCGATGAAGTTTGGTCCTGGTGGCAGGTAGGTCAGGGCTCGATTCATAGAAGCGAATGGCCAACCAGAAAAGAACTTACCGAAGGTTTGGATTCTCAACATCTTGAACTCCTCGAACTTGCTGAACAAGCACTATTTGGCATTAGAAAAGCTAAGAGCGACGAGAAAGCCTCAATGAAGGCTGATGTTACCCAGGCTGTTCTGGTCGCCCCAGAGAGCAAGGTAGCGGCTATTACCCTGCTGCAAGCTGATCTCAAGGCTGCTGGAAGAATAGCCAACCTTGACTTTGTTGCTGGTGAGGAACTATCCGTTAGGGATGTTGTTTTAGCTCCTGTTGCTGAATAACTTTTCGAAAACATAGCAAAAACCTGTCAGTTGATAGAAGTAGGCTTTTGCTCATGACCTTTGAAAATGAAAACCCTTTCGCCCTGCGTTCAACTCTTGAATACGAGATGCCTGATTTCAACCGCATCAACGATGAGAGCTACCTCCCTGCCTTCTATGCCGGTTGTGAAGCACAACTAGGTGAAGTCCACGAAATCATCAAGCAAGATGAAGTGACATTCGAGAACACCATCGTGAAGATGGAACTATCAGGTCAGATCTTGATGCGCATGATGATGGTTTTCTATAACAAGTCTTCAAGTGATACCAGCGATGCGCTAGACGCCATCGAAGAAGAGATTGCACCTAAGCTTGCAGCTCACATGGACGAGATTCGTCTAAACCAAAAGCTTTGGGGACGTATCAAGTACCTTTACGATAACCGCGAATCACTAAACCTCAACACTGAAGACGCCTGGCTTCTTGAGCGTTACTACCGTGACTTCACCCACGCTGGAGCCCATCTAACCGATGAACAGCGTGAGAGCCTAAAAGTTCTAAACGAAGAACTTTCAAAACTTGAAACACAGTTCGGTAAGAACCTGCTAAACGACACCAACGATCTAGCAGTCGTAGTTGACGATGTTGCAGAACTAGATGGTCTGACCGAGAACGAGATCGCAGCTTGCGCAGCCGCCGCTAAAGATCGCGGCCTTGAAGGTAAATGGCTGGTTGGCATGGTGAATTTCACCGGCAACCCGCTGCTATCACGCTTAACTCACCGAGGTCTACGCGAACGTGTGATGAAGAACTCTCTCCTAAAAGGCGGCAGAGACAACGAGAACGATAACCGTCAGGTGCTTCTAAAGATGGTTAAACTTCGAGCTCAAAGAGCAGAACTATTTGGTGTTAAGACTCACGCAGAGTACGTTCTTCAAGACCGTAACGCCCAGAACCCAGCAAACGTCCACAACATGATGAAGCAGATCGCACCTGCAGCAGTTAGAAACGCTAGAGCAGAAGGTGCTGAATTACAGAAGGCTATAGATGCAGAATATGAGCAAAAGGCCATAGATTTAGTCAATTCAATTTTCAAAGATTCAGATGCAAGTGCACTTTTGGCGAATCTGAACATGGTAACTAATAACGACGGTTCAACCAAATCTTTGGAAGAGATAGCAGAAGAACATGGAGTATCTGCAGAGAAAGTTGCAGAGATTCGTTCTAAAGCTCCATCATCAAGTTCGACGCCAGCAGGTTTTGAGCCATTCCGACTTGAATCTTGGGACTGGGATCTATACACCGAAAAGGTTCGTATGGCCAAATACAACCTAGACACTGCAGCCATGAAGCCATACTTCGAATTAGAACGTGTTCTATTCGATGGTGTTTTCTTTGCAGCAACCAAGTTGTTTGGTCTAACTTTCAAAGAGCGCAAAGACATCAAAACCTACCACCCAGAAGCTCGTGCCTTTGAAGTATTCAACGAAGATGGTTCAAAACTTGCACTGTTCATCGGTGATTTCTATACCCGTGATTCAAAGCGCGGTGGCGCTTGGATGAACAACCTCGTTGACCAAAACTTCCTACTAGGTCAACTACCGGTGGTTTGCAACAACCTAAACATTCCAAAGCCTCCTGCAGGTCAACCAACTCTTCTGACCTATGACGAGATCACAACCCTGTTCCACGAGTTTGGTCACGCTCTTCACGGAATGCTTAGCGATGTTAAGTACCCAAGATTCTCTGGTACCAGCGTTGAAAGAGACTTCGTTGAGTTCCCATCTCAGGTAAACGAGATGTGGTTGTCCTGGCCTGAAGTCATGGATAACTACGCAGTTCACTATGAGACCGGTGAGAAACTTCCTCAGGAATGGATTGCCAACCTCAAAGCTGCTTCTACTTTCAATGAAGGTCACTCAACCACTGCATACATGGCAGCTGCAATTCTTGACCTTGCTTGGCACTCAGTAACTTCTGACCAAGAGATTACAAATGTTGAAGAGTTCGAAGCTAAGGCAATTGCTGACTACGGTCTAGATTACGCACCAGTTCCAACTCGTTACCGTTCAACCTACTTCTCACACATCTATGCCGGTGGTTACTCCGCCGGTTACTACGGCTATATCTGGTCTGAAGTTCTTGATGCAGACACTGTCGAGTGGTTCAAAGAAAATGGTGGATTGACTAGAGCTAACGGTGATCACTTTAGAAACACTTTGCTTTCACGAGGTGGATCATTGAACTCAATGCAGATGTTTAGAAACTTCCGTGGACGCGATGCAACCATCGAACCACTACTAAAGCGCAGAGGGCTTATTTAGTTCCTGGCTTTTTTAGTTTCATAAGTTGCATAACCACTAGTCCTAAAAGGATTGCCCAGAACGCTGCGCCTATTCCAAAGAATGCAGCACCACTGGATGCAACTAGAAAAGCAA
>CAIXVE010000062.1 GCA_903922825.1 uncultured Micrococcales bacterium
GAAAGATTATGTTTAGGTCAACTGCACGAAACTCTAGGTCCAAGTGAAACCGATGACCCTATTGAGCACTACCTTCAGGTGCTTGCGGATAAAACTGGATCCTTGATTGCAGCCAGTGCTGAACTGGGCGCTGTTTATGCCGATGCACCTGAGGAATACCGTGAACCGCTTCGGATCTATGGTGAGAAGGTTGGTGTTGCCTTCCAGCTGATTGACGATGTTATTGACATCGACTCTGATGCTTCAGGGAAGACTCCTGGCACTGATCTTCGTGCTGGGGTTCCAACCATGCCAACGTTGTTGCTGCGTAAAGCAGCAGCTAGTGACCCAGAGGCAGCAGCTCTTGTTGAGATAATTGACTCTGGGTTAGAAGACGATAAGGACTTAGCTCAAGCTGTTGCAAGATTGCGTAAGCATCCAGCTCTAAATGAGGCTTATCTAACCGCTAAAGCCTGGGCTAACGCTGCAGTTGCAGCTTTAGCTCCACTTCCTGAATCTTCAGTTAAGAACGCTCTAAAAGTTTTTGCTGAAGCCGTTGTTGAACGCGAACAATAAAAGAGGTTACCTTTTGAACAAAATGCGACTAGCAATAGTTGGTGCTGGCCCTGCCGGTATCTATGCTGCCGACCTACTTATCAAAGCTGAAAGAGACTTTGAAGTTAGTATCGATCTCTTTGATTTATTACCAGCACCTTATGGTCTAGTTCGTTATGGGGTTGCTCCTGATCATCCAAGAATTAAGGGAATTATTAGAGCCCTGTATGAAGTTTTGGATAGAGGAGATATTCGTTTCTTTGGAAATGTGAAATACGGAACAGATATAACTCTTGATGAACTGAAGATGCACTACAACGCGGTTATCTTTGCTACCGGTGCTATCAAGGATGCAGATCTAAACATTCCAGGTATTGAACTTGACGGTTCCTACGGTGCTGCTGATTTTGTTAACTGGTATGACGCACATCCTGATTTTCCTAGAACCTGGCCACTTGATGCTAAAGAGATAGCGGTTATCGGTAACGGTAACGTGGCTTTGGATGTTGCAAGAATCTTGGCTAAACAACCTGAAACTTTGTTGAGTACTGATATCCCAGCGAATGTTTATGCAGGGTTATTGGAATCAAATGCAACTGATGTTCACGTGTTTGGTAGAAGAGGTCCTGCTCAAGTTAAGTTCACTCCGCTTGAATTGCGCGAAGCCTGTGACATCGAAGGTGTTGACACTATCGTCTATGACGAAGATTTCAAATATGACGAAGGTTCACAAAAAGCCATTGACACCAACAACCAGGTTCGTGTGATGGTGAACACCTTGGAATCTCATCGAGGAACTGAGCCTACTGGAGCAACTAAGAGACTCCACTTGCATTTCTTCAGTGCACCTAAAGAGATTGTCGGTGTTGAAGGTAAAGTTTCTGCAATCAAGATTGAAAGAACTGAACTGGACGGTAATGGTGGGGTTACTCCAACTGGTGAAATCAGAGAGTTCCCAGTTCAAGCTGTTTATCGAGCAGTTGGATATTTCGGTTCATCACTTCCTGAGGTTCCGTTTGATGAAAGGCTCGGTGTTATCAAGAATGTAGCGGGTCGTGTTCTAGATGAAGAGGGTCATCAGGTTCCTGGTGTTTATGCCACTGGTTGGATCAAGCGAGGACCGATAGGTCTTATTGGTCACACCAAATCAGATGCTATGGAGACCATTGCGTGCTTGATGGCTGATCGGGATTCCTGGTGGAAGCCCGCTACCCCTGAAGAAGATGCCATTACTGATTTCCTAACCGCTAAAGATGTTCAGTTCTTAGGTTGGCCAGAATGGCTAAAGATTGATGCAATGGAGAAGGCTTTAGGTGAGGCTAGTGGTCGTGAGCGGATCAAGCTTGTCGATCGTGAAGACTTCATAACTGTTGCTTTTGAAGAGGACTAGCTTTGAAACTTAGCCAGGAACGCATAAAGTCAGCTCAATTTGCTTTGATGGTGACTTTCTTCGCCCAAGGTGTCGCAGGTTTATCTTGGCTTCCTCGTATCCCTGAATTCATTGCCAATCTTGGTGTTTCTAAAGAGAGCTGGGGAATCATCATCGCTATTGGTGGTGCTGGTTCACTGCTACCTCTTATCTTCACCAACGGCTTAATCATCAAATACGGAACCACTCCGATTATTAGAATCTCTTCGGTAGGTATTGCAGTATTTCTTTTGGCTTTGCCATATCCAAATCAGTGGTGGTTATTTCTCCTCGCTCACTTCATGATGTCGATGGCTTTTAGTGTTTTCAATATTGCTATTAACTCGCAGGCAGTTATGTTCCAAAAGAGTATTGGCAAAGTGATGATTGGTTCATTCCACGGAGCCTGGAGCATCGGTGCTGCTACCTCAGCCGCTGTCACATCAGCTATCGCATCTTTCACACCACTAAAAGTTCAGATGGCAGTAATCCCATTACTTTGTATTGGTTTGTTTTTGTGGTCGGCCACCAAACTACTCACCAATGAAGAAGACACTCACGGTGAGAAGAAGAGTTCAGGTAAACCTGTTTCATTGTTTAAATCTTCTAAGTATTTATGGGTGCTATCCATAGGTTTGTTTGCTGGAATGTGGCCAGAGTTAGTAATTATGGATTGGTCTAGTGTTTATGGCAAAGAGATTCTGCATCTAGATGCATCTCGCGCTGCTTGGCCTTATACGATCTTCGTGCTTGCCATGATTGTTGGAAGATTCAGCATCGTAAAACTAACTGAAAAGTATCAGGTCAATAGGATCTCGATGGTTGGTGGAATCTTTGGAACCATCGCCTATACATTGGCTTTCTTCTTATCAAGTTGGTTATCTGCTGACCAGAACCTATCGCTTTTAGTTATCTGTTTCTTCTATGCAATAGCTGGCTATGGCATATCATCGATGGTGCCTAGTTTTTATAGTGCTGCTGGCCATGTCAAGGGTTTATCAACTTCAGCAGCATTATCAAGAATGTTCCTGTTCAACACATTGGTTGCCATAGTCGCTCGAATGTTTATGGGTGGTCTTATTGATCAATACAACATGCCGTTAGCGTTGCTATTTCCGATAGCTACATTTGTGATTGCAACAGTGATCAGTGCTCTAGTTGCCAATCGTCAAAACAGGATAGATCAGGTGTTGGGCTATGCCCCAACATCCCCGATAACAGCTTTGGATGTTGCTGACTAATTAGCGGTAGTTGACGAACTGAACGTCAATCTCGAGATCTGCTGATTTAAGTAGTGAGATGACATCTTGAAGATCATCGCGGCTCTTTGAAGAGACCCTAAGCTCATCACCCTGGATGTTAGCCTTCACAGACTTTGGTCCCTGTTCACGGATAAGAGCAGCAATCTTCTTGGCTTCAGGCTGTTCAATACCCTCTTTGATGCTGGCTTCAATGCGGTATTCCTTGCCTGAAGGGTAAGGCTTGCCATCATCAAGGCTCTTTAGAGAGATGTTGCGCTTGACCAGTTTGCTCTGGAAGACATCTAGAACAGCTTTAACGCGCTCTTCACTGTTTGCCTTCATCAGGATCTTTTCACCTGAATAGTCAATTTCAGCTCCTACGCCTTTGAAGTCATAGCGCTGTTCAATTTCCTTTTGCGCTTGATTCAAAGCGTTAGCAACTTCTTGCTTATCAACTTTGCTTACTATATCGAATGATGAATCTGCCATGAGAGAATTCTAATCCTTTGCCCTTACTCGGGTGGTGCTTGAACGAACAACAAGTTCAACTGGCCAATCGACAACCATCTCAGCATCCTCAGTTGGGTTATCCAACATTTTTAGAAGAGTCTTAACTGAAAGTTCAGCCTGTCCCGTCACATTCTGATCCACGGTTGTGATGCCGAAGAAATCAGCTAGCTCGTGATTATCGACACCGACGATGGAGACATCATCAGGAACACTCAGTCCTAAATCTTTAGCCGCCAGCATTGCACCAACTGCCAGTTCATCCGAGGAAGCAAAGATAGCAGTTGGTGAGTTATGAGGATCACCTAGTAATTGTTTGGCTGCGGAGTAGCCTTCGCTGATGGCATATTTATTTACCTGTTTATACCAAGCGCTTCTCGGTTTTATAGCTGCAAGCTTTAGTGCAGTTTCATACCCTTCTCGTCGCTCATCGAAAACACTAAAAAGTTTTTCATCAGTTGAACCTCCACCTATCATGGCTATTTGAGTGTGTCCCATAGCAAGTAGGTGTTCGGTGGCAAGTTGTCCAGCTGCGGAATCATTGATGGTGATGCAATGTGCACCTTCAAGTAATCCTCCAACTGAAACTATCGGTTTGTTCACTTTATTTAATGCAGCCATCTCTTCATCGGTCATCTTGACGGCAATACACAAAACAGCGTCAAAACGTTTTCTTGGAAGTGAATTGGTGAAGACTGATTCGCGGTGAGCATCACCCGAAGAGAGGTTATATAAAGTTACGTCGTAACCAGCTTTCACTAATTCCCGATCTATTGTTTCTAGAGCAGTTGAGAAGAACCAGCGATCAACATAGGGGACCACAACACCGATGTTTCTGGTTCTGCCGGTAACTAAGGTGTATGCAGAAGATGATGGGACATAACCTAAACGGTTAGCAACTTCTTGAACCAGCTCTTTAGTCTCAGGGGAGACATAATCCTTGCCGCTTAGAGCACGAGACACGGTTGCAGTTGAAACACCTGCTTCTCGAGCAACATCGATGATTCCAGCCATGGGCAAACTTTCATTTAGGGGCTATGTAAAAGGTTATGTAATAAATAGTCTAAGAATCGATTTTCAGTTGATTTCCAGATAACTCCTGATAACGATTTACAGAACGCCAAGTAATCTCTGGTGTTAAATCACCCTAGATTTCGGGTATTCTTATTTGGCACCCGTTCGGCTGATTACAGGCGGCCGGGAGCACTGGCTAGTTACCCAAGCGGCCAAAGGGATCTGACTGTAAATCAGCCGGCTCAGCCTTCGGGGGTTCGAATCCCTCACTAGCCAC
>CAIXVE010000063.1 GCA_903922825.1 uncultured Micrococcales bacterium
ACAGTAACCGATGGGGAACAGGTAATTGTTAGCTCACTGGGAAAACCGCAAGCCTCAGACGGGTTAATCCACCTAAACCTGGCAACTGCAAGCGACTTTGACAAGTTGCCAGGAATTGGTCCAACCCTAGCCGGAAGAATTGTGGACTGGCGTCACGCCAATGGCTCATTCAAGACAGTTGATGACCTGAGAAGGGTCGGAGGAATCGGCGATAAGTTGTTTGCGGCCATCAAGTCTCTGGTTGTTCTGTGATTCGACGGTATGTCTACTTAGGTCTAGTTTTTGTCTCCCTCTTCTTCGGTTCGCTTAGCATTCAATGTTCCATCCACCAACCGAGAGCAACATTGCAGGAAGCAGCCGATTTTCAACAAAGGACTTTCACTTTCTGCGCGCAACACCCGCTAGGAGCCAGATGGGTCGTGGAAGTAACCGGTGGTGAAGTTGCCAAAGGTTCAATAGGTCTGATCAGCGCAGGAAGTCAAAGTCTTTTGGAAGGTGACTGCGAAACCGCGCTTTTTCAACTAAGCAGAGTTGAAGGATTTTCGAGGTTTGCATTTCAAGGAAACCTAAAGCGTCCTATTGGAGCCATAAAACACCAAAAACTTTTCTGGGTAATAAACCAGATGAGGACATTCGCTGGAAGTTTCTCGGGAGATGCTCAAAATCTTGTAGCCGGACTAGCTATCGGAATCGATTCAGGGCTCAGTAAGAGTTTCAAAACAAATATGAAATCGACCGGTCTCACTCATCTGACTGCGGTGTCAGGAGCAAATTGTGCGATTGTTCTGTCATTGTTCTGGTATCTGTGTCGAAGGCTGAGACTCGGAAGAAATCAAAGATTTATTGCTTCAGTGCTAGCTCTTTCTGCTTATGTTTCGCTGGTCGGACCCCAACCAAGTGTTCTCAGAGCTGCGTTCATGATGGTTGTTGCTTTATTTACTTTGGAGTTTGGCAGACGAATTTGGGTACCCGCATCGCTCCTCCTGGCTGCCGCAACACTTTTGGTAATCGATCCATGGCTAATAGCTGACTTTGGATTCTGGCTGTCGGTCATGGCAACGTTCGGCCTGGTTTTACTCACACCAGCCTTCACACAAAGGTTTGAAAAACATATGCCAAAGGGGCTGGCAGTAAGTCTGGCGGCCACTCTGGCAGCACAGCTTTGGTGTCTTCCAATCCTTGTTGAACTTCAAGGAGGATTGACCACCTATTCGGTTGCCGCGAATCTTTTGGTAGAACCAATGGTTCCAATAATCACTACTTTGGGGTTAGTTGCAACATTGCTGGGTCCTTGGTTGGCGCCCGTCGGAGTGGTGATCTTTAAATTAGCTGCCATTCCAGCCACGTTTGTTGTGCTCATAGCAAATTCCTTTGCTCAGGCGCCTGAGACGATATTGAAAGTACCGACTGATTTTCTTGGGATCACAGCCGTCTCAGGTTTCGTAGTTGCCTCGACTATCTTTTTGACGCGAAAAAATAAAACCGCCGGAGTTTTAGCTATTGCTTTGATTTTCATCTTTTCAATTTCCCTAGTTCCCCAAATCAAGTTGTCAATAGCCTGGCCCCCAAAAGATTGGTCAATAGTAGGTTGCGACGTAGGACAAGGAGATTCCCTGGTTGTCCGCTCAAAGAATGAGGTTGCACTCATCGATGTTGGTAAAGATGAAAATCTAATAGATTCGTGTCTTGATCGATTAGGTATAAAGCAGATAGATCTCTTGGTGTTGACCCACTTTGACTTAGACCATGTTGGAGGCTTAGCTGGAGCTGAACGGGGGAGAACCATCAAG
>CAIXVE010000064.1 GCA_903922825.1 uncultured Micrococcales bacterium
TCTGAAACAGGTGCTAACCACACTCCCCAAGCCATCAGGGCAGCCCTCCAGCGCTATAGCCTTCAGTCAAGTAATGGTTCATTGGAAACCCTAAAGGCTTATGACTTTGGTGATGTGACTGAACCAGATAGCCCTGAGGGTGAAGAAAGAACCACAGCGCTCACCAAACAGGCCCTATCTCAATCAAAGTTAGCCATCGCTCTTGGTGGCGATAACTCTGTTACCTTCGCTGTTGCCAGGGCAACACTGGCTAACGGTGGTGGACTTATTACCTTCGATGCTCACCACGACATTAGAACTGGGGTCAGTAATGGCTCACCGGTGAGAAGACTTATAGAAAACTTCGGTTTACCAGGTAACAAGATTGTTCAGATTGGTATCAACGATTTCTCAAACTCGCCTTCATATGCTGCAAAAGCAAAAGAATATGGAATTCATGTTATTTCTAGAAATGACATAGAGAAAAGAAGCATCAAAGAAATCATCGATGAGGCGCTATCTTTCTTGAACACCGACACCATCCATGTTGATATCGATGTTGATGTTTGTGACAGAGCGTTTGTTCCTGCCTGTCCTGCTTCTGCTCCAGGTGGAATAACAGCACATCAACTTAGAAATTTCACCCGAGAGATTGCCTCTAGAGCGGCAGTGAAATCTTTTGACATCACCGAAATAGATGCAACCAAGGACTCTGAAGATCAGAGAACCGTGAGACTCGCTGCTCTCCTAATTCTTGAAGCTGCTAGCGGATTATTAGCTCGCTAGATTCCGGCTGCTAATCCATCTGATCTAACATCACTACCAAAAGCCAGAGTCCCATTTGGCATAACTTCTAAAAGTTGAACAGCTGAACCATGCCCGTATGGTGGCAAGACTAGAACATCGTGCCCTAGGGCTTTTAGTTCTGCAATAACTTCTTCACCAACTCTAGATTCAATCTGCAGTTGACCATTACCGTTCTCAACTGATGATGAATCACCGTTGAGGTGCTGCCATCTTGGGGCTTCACAAGACTGTTGAACATTTAGTCCAAGATCTATCAGCTGCGTTACCAATTGGAAGTTTGATTGAACTTGAATGTTAGCTCCTGGAGTTCCACCAACAAAACGAAGGCTTCCATCGGGATTGGTCACAGTCCAAGCGTTGAGGGTGTGAGCAGGTCTCTTCCCTGGAACAATCAGGTTCGGTGAATCTTCATCTAGGTCAAAGCCGGTGGCACGGTTATTTAGGAGTATCCCGGTTCCGTTAGGAACGAAAGCTGAACCAAAACCATGAAAGACCGACTGGATCCAAGAAACAGCATTACCCTGACCATCAGCAACAATGAAATAAGTTGTGTCTGATCCTTCAGAAAGATTGGTCTCCGGCCCGTTCCAAGCCTTGTTCATATCTATTTGTGCTCTTCGTGTAGCAATGTGTTCTTTAGACAGAATTCTTTGAACATCGACTGGAATAAATTCAGGGTCAGCCAAAATCTCATTACGATCCAAAAACGCTAGCTTTTTGGCCTCAACCATTAGGTGAATACGCTTAGCTTCAGGTAATGAAGCAACATCGTCACCTTCGACAAGTAATAATTCTTCCATCAAGATCATGCCCTGGGTTGGCGGTGGTTGACCGTGAACGCTATAGCCTTTGTAGTCAACCGTCAGTGGTTTCTCGACCCTGGTTTGATGTTTAGCTAAATCTTCATGGTTGAACCAACCGTTAGTTCCAGAGACAATCAGATCAGCTATCTCACCTTTATAGAAACCATCTCGACCATCTCTAGCAATAATCTTCAATGTTTTAGCTAAATCTTTTTGAATCACAAGATCTCCGATAGCTAAAGAGGTATCTATGCCCATCGCTTCAAAGAAATTTCTCTCAGGGAACTGCTTTAGAAAGAACTGGATCCGCATCACAAAATCTCGAGTGGCTGCAAAGCCTTCCTCGGCATATCTAATTGCCGGAGCAAGAATCACATCCATTGGCAAAACGCCATATCTTTCATGGGCTGCAAACCAAGCAGAGACTGTTCCTGGGACAGTTGAAGATCTTGGACCATGGTGATCTATCTTGTCTTCAAAAGCAGATCGAACTGCAGAGTGACCCGCTTCCCCACTTCCATTGAAGGCTAAGTTCTCCTTAGTTTTAGCGTGGTGGGTAATCAAGAAAGCATCGCCACCTAATTGTGAAGCACCTGGTTCAATAACCGAGATAACAGCGCTAAGAGCAATACCTGCATCGATAAATGAGCCACCGGCACGAAGGATCTCCAGAGCAGCTGAGACTGCTAGCGGCTGACTAGCCGCAGCTCCACCGTTACGTGAATAGAGCACACCGCGATGAGTTTCCATTTTTACCTACCTAAAGTTCTTTCCGAATGCTTCACGAAGAGTTACCGACTTCAAACCACGAACATTCATGACCCTAGTGATTTCATCTAGTGTGTGCTTAGTTTTCATTCGATTAGCATGATCAATCACGATTCTTCCATCCTTGATCCACTGGATGGCAAGATCAATCATCTTTGATTCTGAAGTACTACCGGAATCACCTATCGTTCCGTACCACATCACTGGAACGGTATAGCCAAGTTCAGCGGCTAGATTCACAACTCGCTTATCCCAGTAGCCGTAGGTTGGTCTAAAGTATGGGCGAGCATCGTAGTTGAAGTGATTCATAATGAAATCGTGGCAACGTTGCAATTCGGATTTCACTGTTTGATCAGATGCGGTAACAAGATCCTTATGACTAAAAGTGTGGTTACCTAATTGGATTTTGTCTTGCTCTAAGAGGTCTTTAATCTGAGATGCATTGTTACGCCAAGATGAATATGAACTGGTCACAAAAAAAGTTAGATGTTGATTTGTATTCTGAGCAATGTTCAAATAACTTCGCACAGCGCTATTGCTAGCCCCATCATCTATAGTCCAAGCAAACCGCTGAGTGCTTGAGGAGGGCAACGCAAATATCGGCTTAGTTCTAGCCATTGCTTGCTGGGCGGGCAGTAAGACAGTGGCGGCGGTACCCACCAGAAAGCTCTTACGGTTTATCTGCACAATCCAAGCCTAAGTCCAGCCATACTTAAGCCGTGAACAATACAGGGAAAACAGTTTTAGTTATCGGAGCCTCAGGCTCTTTTGGCTCAAGCATCAGCAAGAAACTTTTAACCGAAGGGTACACAGTTCTAGCTGCCGCTCGAAACACCGACGCTATCCCCGATGGTGTCCTCAAACTCAAACTTGACCTCGAAGATCAAAACAGCATAGAAACCTTGGTTAGTTACCTTCTAGATCAGAACACTCCGCTGGCCGGAATTGTCCAAGCAGCCGGAGTAGTGGGCTTTGGCAAAGTTAGTGAAACTTCAGCATCAGATGCTCAAAAGCTTATGCAAATAAATCACCTGGGTCCTTCCAATCTGATCTCCCGATTGAAGCCACTACTTCAAGAAGAAAGTTTTGTGCTCAGCATCACTGGTGTTGTGGCGGAACGAGTTTTCCCAGGAATGGTTGCCTACTGCACATCCAAGATGGCTTTTGCATCATTCCTGGCCGGAATCAACACCGAATGGCGCAGAGACAAGATTCAAATACTCGATGCCAGACCTGGTCACACTGAGACAGGTCTAGCCACCAGAGCTATTTTTGGAACA
>CAIXVE010000065.1 GCA_903922825.1 uncultured Micrococcales bacterium
AAAGAGTTTGATACCGCAGAAAACTGGCTTAAACAGCTTCGCAAGGGTCGCTAAAGGTAACCTTTAACCATGATTGACGCCAACCTGCTTAGGGAAAACCCAGAAGTCGTTAAGGCTAGCCAGCTTGCTCGTGGAGCCAGTGTTGAACTGGTTGACCATGCTGTCGCTGCTGATCTAGCTTGGCGTAAAGCCCTTGCCGAGTTCGAGAATCTAAGAGCGGCTCAGAATGCTAAATCAAAGCTAGTTGCCTCTGCTTCAAAAGAGGAAAGACCAGCCCTTATAGCTGAGAGCCAAGAACTAGCTTCATCAGTGAAGCAGGCAGAAACCTTGTCTTCTGAAAAGGAAGCCGAATTACAAAAAATCATTTGGCAGATTGAAAACGTTGTTATCGAAGGTGTTCCTGTCGGTGGCGAAGACGACTTTGTCGTTATTCGTGAAGAAGGCTCAAAGCCAAACTTTTCCTTTGAACCTAAAGACCACGTAGCACTTGGTGAATTACTTGATGTTATTGATATTGAGCGTGGAGCCAAGATCTCAGGTTCACGCTTCTATTTCCTCAAAGGTTGGGGAGCAAGGCTAGAGCTGGCTTTGATGAACCTTGCTTTAGACCAAGCAGCTAATGCTGGCTTCACTGCTCTTATTACACCAACACTTGTCAAGCCTGAGGTTATGGCTGGAACTGGTTTCCTAGGTTCACACGCAGATGAGATTTATTATCTTCCCGCAGATGATTTGTATTTAACTGGAACAAGTGAAGTTGCTTTAGCTGGATATCACTCGGATGAAATCATTGATATCAGCAATGGACCTAAGAGATATGCGGGTTGGTCAACTTGCTACAGACGTGAAGCTGGAAGTCACGGTAAAGATACCCGAGGTATTTTACGAGTGCACCAGTTCAACAAACTTGAAATGTTTAGCTACTGCAATCCTGAAGATGCCCAAGCAGAACATCAAAGGTTACTTGCATGGCAAGAAGAGATGTTGAAAAAGTGCGAACTTCCATACAGAGTTATTGACACTGCTGCGGGTGATCTTGGTTCATCGGCCGCAAGAAAATATGACATTGAAGCTTGGGTTCCAACTCAAGAAGCTTTCAGAGAACTAACTTCAACTTCTAACTGCACAACATATCAAGCCAGAAGACTGAACGTTCGCTATAGAAAAGATGACGGTAAGACTGCAACTGTTGCAACTCTTAACGGAACTCTTGCAACAACAAGATGGCTGGTTGCCATTCTAGAGAACCACCAACAGGAAGATGGCACAGTCAAAATCCCAGCTGCTCTTCGTCCATATCTTGGTGGAGCAGAATTTATCCCGGTTGCATAAATGGAACCTTGGCTAATTGCCATCGACATCGATGGAACACTAGTTCACGATGACGGTTTCCTATCTCCAGCTAACGTCAAAGAAGTTCAGAGAGTTGTTGAATTAGGCCACCATGTTGTGGTTGCAACTGGAAGAGCCGCAGCTAACGCAATTCCAGTTGTTAAAGATGTTGGTATTGAAAATGGTTTTGTTGTTTGTTCCAACGGAGCTGTGACAGTTGAAGTTGACTGGAATAAACCGTCTGGCTATCACGTTCGTGAGGTTATTGCCTTCGATCCTCAGCCGGTTCTTTCTCAACTTATACAGAAACTACCTGAAGCACACTTTGCTGTTGAAGATATTGATGGCACCTATCGATTCCATAAGCCTTTCCCGGCTTATGCTTTGGGGGCTAAGAATGTCGAGACTCCGCTAGATCAACTTATGCATGGTGAAGTGAGCAGGGTGGTTGTTCTCTCACCCGAGCAGGACGTCAACGACTTCCTACATATCGTGAATGAAATCGGACTCCATTCAGTCTCATATGCAATTGGCTATACCGCTTGGCTAGACATTGCACCGCAAGGGGTTAATAAGGCCAGTGCTCTAGAGCAAAGAAGAATAGCTCTAAACATCCCTTCTAATAGGGTGATCACTATCGGTGATGGCCGTAACGACATCAACATGTTTGAGTGGGCCAATGCCGGTGGAGGCCTGTCTTTCGCTATGGGCCAGGGTCCAGAAGAAGTGAAAGCAGCAGCCAGCATGGTCACCTCAAGTGTTGAAGATGATGGGGTTGCCAAGGTCCTAGCTGGCCTTGAAGGCATCATTTATAGCCAGAACTAGACTCACAGGCTAAATGCAGGTTCACCCCGTATTTTTATAACAAGCGCGCATTAGTTAGACTTATCTACGGAGGTCTGTCCGAGCGGCCGAAGGAGCTAGTCTTGAAAACTAGTGAACTGAAAGGTTCCGTGGGTTCGAATCCCACGGCCTCCGCCATTTTTGTGATTTAACTAAGACGTGAAGCCAAGTTCCATGAAGGGATCATGCAATTGACCGAACAGTCTAAGAAGAAGAAAACCGAACGAGCTATAGCCCGTCACGGTAATGTTCAAGCCACTGGACGCGTAAGGTCAGTCTTAGAAATCTTCACCAAAGCTCTTGTCGTCGTTGTCGTGTCAACTTTGACCGTGCTTGGGATTTCCTTTGTTCAGCTAAGTCAGGAACTTAGTCGTAACCACTTTCACCTAACTGATTCAGCCGGTAATGATGTGAAGATTCCACCTTTGAGTGGCCCAATCAACTTCTTGTTAGTTGGAAGTGACACTCGTCAAGGCTCAGGCAATAATCAATTTGGTAACATCACCTCCAACCTCGCTGACGTAATTATTCTTTTGCACGTTTCAGAAGATCGTAAGAGTGCTGTTGGTATTTCTTTCCCAAGAGATCTCATGGTCCCTTGGCCTGCATGTCCATCGACATCAGGCGGTCCTGGCTACTACGCTCAATCACTCGGTCAAATCAACGCGACGATTTCTAATGGTGGTCCTGGTTGCACATTGCTAACAGTAGAAAAACTAACCGGTTTGCAAATTCCTTATCTGGCGATGATTGACTTCAACGGAGTTATCGAATTATCTAACGCTGTTGGGGGTGTTGAAGTTTGTGTTGCAGAAGATATTAACGACACTTACACAAACACACATCTAAAAGCCGGTATGCACAACCTGCAAGGACTCCAGGCACTGCAGTTCCTAAGAACTCGTCACGGTGTTGGCGATGGCTCTGACCTTTCAAGAATCAGCAACCAGCAGGTTTACATGACTGCACTGGTTAGAAAGCTTAAGAGCAAAGACATATTGAACAACCCGGTTGCTCTTTACTCCCTTGCAAGAACCGCAGCTAGAAACATGAAGCTAAGCGACACTCTTTCAGATCCAACCACACTTGCCGGTGTTGCTGCTGCTCTGAAATCAATTCCTATGAGCAGGATCACTTTCTTGCAGCTTCCTTCAGTTGGTGGGCTTCCAGCTCCTAACGAGGGCAGAGTAATGCCCGACTATGAAAAAGCTCAGATTCTGTTTAACATGATTGCGGCAGATCAACCAATGGTTTTGGGTAAGGTGAACAACGCTGGTTCGGGTGCCATTGTTGCCCCTACCGCAACCCCAACTCCAACTAAGACTAAGAAATCGACGAAGAGCCCGACGCCTAAGCCGACTCCTACCGAGACCATCACCCCACTACCGGACTGGGCTCAGGGAACTAACGCTAAGACCACCACCTGCTCGAAATAACAGCCATATCTAGTTAGTCTTAAACCATGCCAGATTACATCTCGGCGCTAGATTTATTCACCATCGGTATTGGGCCTTCAAGCTCACACACTGTTGGTCCTATGCGAGCAGCGTTGCTCTTTGCTAAAGCCTTAGAGGCTGACGGCAAAATCTCGTTGACGCATAAAGTCAGCGTCACACTATTCGGTTCATTAGGTGCAACCGGACCAGGTCACGGAACAACTAATGCAATTGTTTCAGGCCTCGCTGGTCAAACTCCAGAAGCATGTGATCCAAAACAAGTTCTAACAGCTTGGAATAAAGCAGTCCAGGATGGTTTTTGGTTTATTGCTAACAAGAAAATTTCTTTCAGTGTTGAAGATTTCAATTTCCAACCTTTGATTCGTTTGGAGAAACATTCCAATGGTTTGAGATTCAAAGCGTTAGATGAAAACAATAATTCATTGTTGGAACAAACTTTTTATTCAGTTGGTGGTGGATTCGTTGAGTCCGACCACGAACTGCAAAGGCCACCAAGAGCATTTGCTCTCTACGATTTCAGAAACTCTGAACATTTACTTGAGCTGTGTAATAAGGAAGGCTTGACAATAGCAGAACTTGCTTACGCAAACGAGTGCGCTATTCACGGGGAGCTCGCTGTGATTGAAAAACTTAATAACATTTGGCAAGCCATGAAAGAGTGCATCGAGAATGGCCTTATGACCAGAGGCGTCCTTCCTGGCTATTTGGCCGTCGATCGACGAGCAGCCGACATGGCTGAGCAGCTTAGTCAAGTAGAGGACCCAAACGAGGTTTCAAACGAATGGCTTCAGGCTTATGCGATAGCGGTCAACGAACAGAACGCAGCAGGCATGAGGGTTGTCACTGCTCCAACCAATGGAGCAGCTGGCATCATTCCCGCAGTTGCCTATTATGCAATGAAGTTCAAAGGGGTCAGTGAAGAGGCAATTCAAAAGGACTATCTACTCACCGCAGCAGCCATCGGATCTCTATATAAGAGAAATGCCTCTATTTCTGGTGCTGAGGCTGGTTGCCAAGGCGAAGTTGGTTCAGCGTGCTCTATGGCGGCTGCAGGTTTAGCTGCTGTTTTAGGTGGAACTAATAAACAGATTGAGAACGCTGCTGAAATAGCAATGGAACACAATCTTGGATTAACTTGTGATCCGGTTGGTGGTTTTGTTCAAATGCCTTGCATTGAAAGAAATGCGATTGCAGCTGGAACAGCAGTCTCGGCAGTTCGGTTAGCGCTGCTGGGTGATGGAAGTCACAAGATTTCGCTTGATACAGTCATTGAAACAATGAGACAGACCGGTATAGATATGTCCAGTAAATATAAGGAAACGTCTTTAGGTGGTCTCGCAGTAAACGTCGTGGAGTGTTAGATGAGCACAATCGTTCTTTGGGTGAGCAACATACAAAGATCAGCTGCCTTTTATGCTGACTTGTTTGATGCAACGAAACCTTATATCACTGAAGGGTTTGCCAGTGTTTCAGGTAATGGTAACGAAGTTTTGCTTCATCTCCTGCCAGAAGAATATCGCTCTGAGCCATCTATTGGTGAAGAAAATCCAATCAAACCAGTCTTTATTGTTCCTAACATCGAAGCTGCTCGAGATGCTGCTGCCAAGCATGGATGCAGCTTTAGAGACAATGTGATGGAACATGAATCAAGAAGTTACGTTGATGGCGCTGACCCAGATGGTCACATTATCCAAATAATGTCTGGACTAATTAACTAAGAGCGGATCACTGGTTTTAGTGACGGTGATGTAGCCAGGTTTTATTCCAGTGGCGACAACGGTAATACTCTTACCAAGATCTGAAATAGTCAATTTATAGCTCTTGGCCGAAGCTCCTGCAATAGCAACCCCATTACGCAACCATTGATAACTGAGTTTGACTCCACTATCCCAAGGGCCTGGTGTGACGATGACTGTCTTTCCAATTTTTACCACGCCACCAATAAGTGGTGTTGAAGAAGCACTAATCGTTCCTTCGGTCGCTGCGATAACTGTTGAAGTGGCGGTTAAGGTGGTGTAACCAGTTTTAGTTAGAGTCACCCTAAGTGAAATCAGATGCTGGGTGTCATCAGCTTTTATGGTGTAAAGATATCGAGTAGCAGAGCTAATCGGGTTTCCGTCACGTAGCCACTGATAAGCCAACTTCACACCTGGGTCTGCGGTAACAGTCGAGACTAACGATGTTGCCATGACTCCGCTTCCATCAAGTTGTATTACTGGTGAACTCAATCGACCAGCACCTATTACAACCGGAGAGCTTGTTGTGATGTTCTTTGGATAACCGGTTTGCAGAACAGTTGTGGTGACGGTAAGTGACTTACCTAGGTCTGCAGCGATGGGAACATAAGAGGCAGATGTCGCGCCTGCAATAGATCTGCCAGCGCGGAACCATTTATATGAGACTTGAGTGATTTCATCAACATCCGGTTTGGCAACAAGGGTTCCGCCAACCACAGCATTACCTGTGATGCTGGCACTCTGCGCTTTGGAACTCGATATCCGCACCGGTGTCGTTGTGGCCGACGCTGGCTGGAATGATGTCTTGTTGCTGGTGACCAAACAGGAAATGAAATGTGTTTCGTCATCAAAGGTTAGTGTGTAGGTGCTCTGGTTTTGGTTTAGTAAAGGCTGGCCATCTCTAAGCCACTGATAACCAATGGTTGACGTGTAATCAAAAGTTGCTCCAGTTGCTGTGAGGGTTTTACCCACAAGAGCGGTCCCTGACATTGTTACGTCAGGAGCGAGGGGAGCTTGCAACTTTAGATAGTCGGTAAGTGATTGATTACGATATGTGAAGAAGTAATCCAACCAGTTCTGATTGCCAATCGCGTCATTTACATTTCTGTTTGCTCGAGTTTCAAATGCTATATATGAGTTGTTGATAACGGCGGCTACCTTGGTTTTGAAACTAGGTAAATTCATTTGGTCAGCCTTTAGCTTTACAGCTACTTCGGCTTTAGTTAAAAGTGTTTTACAAGGAGCGTAAGCAATACATTTACGTAGCATCACACTTCGTTCGTTGCCCCAACCTCTAAAAGCAGGACCAACCCCATCCCAATATCCTTGTGCTGATGGATCCGAAGGGAAAGCGCCGTCTTCACCCCAAGGAATAATTCTTAGTTTTCCAGTTGTATCAAAAACCATGAAGTAGTTGTTCTGAACCACATCGGTATAGCCATCCCAATTGGATGTGTAAATATCTGTTGCCATGAGATTTATGACTTCTGTCATGTCAGCAACTTTGTTTACTTCAGTCCACCACTGCTGACCATCATATTGAGACACGTTGATAGCCGCTTGCAGATCACTTCTATCGGCATCACCATAGTTGGTGTCATAGCAGCCACTTTTGTTGAACGTGATGTCAGCACCGTAACAGTTCGAACTATAAAGGTGTTTGGCAGTAACCCAACGCTTAAGCATTTGGTTGTCTACAGACTCTACGTTCATATACAAACCAAAGTCAGCACCATTTAGAGTCACCCAAGAGTATGTGGTTCTAGGTGCAATTACGTTCATGGCCCGGAACAACCTATAAATAGTGTCTTCATGAACAAAAGACGCATCTTGAATCATGCTGTTTAGGGTCATTCGAGTAAGCCCCATGAACTTCTGACCCGGCACGAAAGAATCGAACTTTAGTTTTAACGGGGCTTTTCCATAGAGGTTGGTTCTGCTGGCTTGACCCTTTATACGAACACCGATATCGGACAGGCTGGTTACCTTGCCATCAGCTGTGGTTATCGTGACGGAAGCATGCTGATAAACGCTTGTATAAGGATTATTGTTCAAAGCGTCTACAGATGCCTGAGGGAGAGTTAGGTTTACTGCGGATACAACTAGAGGGTTAAAGAACTCAGCAGCCTTATCGGTACCTTCGTTGTATTCAGTGGTTGATATGCCTGATACAGGCAAAGCGTAAGCAGCGGCGGAGCTAAATAAAGTGATAGCTGCAACAGAGGCTACTAACCAGCCGGATTTGAACATACCCTAAGTCTATTTAGCCTTGCGCAACTTAGCGACTGATCCTCTTCTGATTAGGTGTGCTTCTAAAACGATTTCTTTTGGACGCACCTTGCCTTCAACTGCCGCTATAAGTTCTGTGACAGCAAGGTGGCCTAAGTCTTCAACTGGACGGGCTATAACTGTGATTCCAGGAACCATTGCGGCAGCCCAAGGACTATCATCAAAACTGATTACGGATAGATCTTTACCTATCGCTAAACCGCGGTTACCAGCGATCTTTAAAACCGCTAACAACATATCGTTGTTGGAGGTAAAGATGATGCTTGGTGGCGTATCTGCATCAAGCATTTCTTCCACAGCCGAACCCGCAGCTACTTCTTCATCCTCACAATAAATCCAGATAGCCGATTTGGGCTTAGGTTTGCTCTCGCTAACTCCATCGGAAAATCCCTCAGCGCGCTCTTGAACAGAAGTGATAGGAATCTCCGGCGCTTTCTTTTTGAATCCCTTTATACCAGGAACAGCAATAAGGAAACCAAGATTGGTGTGACCATTCTCTGTTGCATGAAGCACAGCTTCTTTGGCGGCTTCTCTGTCGCCGGTGGTTATAGTTGTGAATCGAGGGGTATCTAACTTACGGTCAATAATTACAACCGGCTTGTTGTTCAACTTCTTTGGAGTTAGGTGTGAGTGCTGTGTCGAACCTGATGGCACAAGAATTAGTCCATCGACCTGGTTGGAAAGCATTGTTTCAACAGCGGCTTTTTCTTCCGCGATGTTTTCGTCGGTGTGAGAAATAAGTACTCGATAGCCAAGTTCCTTGGCTTGATCGATGATAGCTTTTGTTGCTCGATCAAAGAATGCATTGGTGAAATCGGAAATTACAACAAGACCGATGGTCTTTGTTTTTCCGGCTCGCATGGCTGCTGCCAAACTGTTAGGTCGATAGCCAATGCTCTCGGCAACGCTTCTCACATGCAGAACAGTCTTCTCATGGATGCGACCGTAGCCCGATAGAGCTCGAGAAACTGTGGCTCTGGAAACCCCCGCGGCAGCCGCGACATCGTTGATAGTGACGTTTTTGTTGGGAGCCATCGTCTTATTATTGCCTATCTATTTGGGAACTAGATTCGTAATAGAACTGTTACCTTGAAAAGTTGCTATTCCAAATCAACTGCTGTCAAGATTATAGCACGGTTTGCGAGAGCGTTCTCGCAATTCTCGCAAAACACAATTATTAGGAGAAAAATGAACAAGCGTATTTTGAGTGTAGGAATGGCTGCTCTAGCAGTTGCCGGTCTTACTCTTGGTGCAACAGGTTGTGCATCGACTAAGAAACTATCAATCGCATTCGTAATGGGTGCAGAATCAGATCCATTCTTCCAGGCTATGAAAGTTGGAGCTACAGACGAAGCAGCTGCTGAAGGTGTAGACCTAATCTGGCAGGGAGACCCATCAGCTTACGACGTGGCAACTCAGGTTCCAATCGTAGACAACGTAATTGCTCAGAAGCCAGACGGCCTAGTTTTGATTCCTACCGACCCTAACGGTCTTCAGGCTTCAAGCGACAAGGCTGTAGCTGCTGGTATCGCAGTTGCTAACGTTGACACTCACACTGCTGACACAACAGACGCAGTTATCACCATCACTGGTGACAACGCTGATGGTGGAGCAAAGGCTGCTGACGCTATTGCTGGTGCAATCGGTTACAAGGCTGGTAAGAGCTACCAGGTTGTAGTTGGTCTAACTTCAGCAACAGCAACAACTAACGTAGGTCGTCTAGACGGTTTCAAGGCTCAGGTTGCTGCTAAGTACCCTGGCATCAAGATCGTTGACGTTGCTTACTCAGCATCTAACCCACAGACTGCTAACTCAAACGTTAACAACTGGTTGACCAAGTACCCTAACCTTTCAGGTATCTTCGCTATCGACGGAACTAACGCTTCAGGTGCAGCTGCTGCACTTCAGGCTAAGAACCTAGTTGGCAAGATTGCTCTTGTTGGTTACGATGCTTACCCAGCTAACGTTGAGCTAGTAAAGACCGGTGTATTCACTGCTTTGATCGCTCAGGACCCAGCTGCTGAAGCTCGTCTAGCAATCAAGACTCTTGTTGACTACATCAAGAACGGCACCAAGCCTTCTAACCACGATGTTGTTATCCCTAACGTAACCATCGACAAGAACACATCTGCATCAGACTTGAAGAAGTACACATACGTTGCTGCAAAGTAACTAGTACAAAATTAAGTTAACCTCCAAAAGGTACGACAAAGGATCACACACAATTGGGTAACAGCATTCAAGATAGCCAGGCGCCAAGTTTGCTAGATAAGGTCAAAACCTCATTTAGAAACCAAAGCGTTTTGCTTGTAGCCACCTTGGTAATTCTCGGTGTAGTTTTCCAGATAGCTTCAGAAGGAATCTTCCTAACTACTGGAACGCTAGCCACAGTTCTAAACGACTGGGGCTCATACATCTTGCTTGCTGTTGCCCAAACCTTTGTTGTGATCACTGGTGGAATCGATCTTTCGGTTGGTTCCACGGTGAGCTTGAGTTCGGTCGTCGCCGGTTGGGTGCTGGTTCAGGGTTTACACCTTGACTCCAGCATCTCCGGTGATGCCGCAATTCCTTACGTACTACTTGCAGTTTTAGTTGCACTTTTAGTTGGTCTGACCGTTGGTGCATTAAATGCATTCCTGATCAACATCTTGAAGATTGTTCCATTCATAGCAACCCTGGCAACCATGGGTGCTATGTCCGGTATGGCAATCATCATCTCTGGCGGTATGCCACTTCAGGGTCCAAACGATTTCAATCTTGGAATCCCCTACACAGTTTTCGGAGTTCAGCTCCCAATCTCAACAACTGTTTTAACAGTTCTAATCATCACCGTAATCGCAGGCCTATATCTACATAAGACTCGTTTCGGTTTATACACATACGCTTTGGGTTCAAACCCATTCGCAACTCGAGCAGCAGGTATTTCACCTGCAAGACACATCACAAAGGTTTACATGCTCTCCGGCGGTCTAGCTGGCCTTGCAGGTGCCTACGCATACATACGTCTAGGTGCGGGATCTCCTAGCAACGGTGCCGGCATGGAGTTGTATGCAATTGCTGCAACTGTTATCGGTGGAGTTTCACTAATGGGTGGTGTTGGAAGAATCATTGGTATAGCCCTAGGAACACTTGTACTGTTCACCGTTCAATCAGGGCTTTTGATGGTTAAAGTTGTTCAAGTGAGTCCATCGCTTAAGCAGGTTATAGTTGCAATTCTTATTGCAGCAGCAGTGGCTGTTCAGACGCTGCAGAAAAACGGCAGGAAGTAAGCAAGATGCCTAACAAAGTTATTTACGAAGTAAGAAACGTTTCGAAAAACTATGGGGCAGTTGTTGCTCTTGACGGTGCCAGCTTGAAACTTCACGCCGGTGAAGTTGTTGGTCTAGTTGGTGACAACGGTGCAGGTAAATCAACACTAGTTAAAGTTCTTTCAGGTGCTCACTCGCCAGATGGCGGCGAAATTCTGCTTGAAGGCGTTGAGCGTACCTGGCACAACCCTAAGCAGGCTCTTGAAGCAGGAATTGAAACTCTTTATCAGGATTCAGGTCTTGCGCCTCACCTAACGGTTAGTCAAAACGTTTTCCTGGGTAGAGAAAAATTCACTAAAGGTATTTTTGGAAAACTAGGTTTCTTAGCAAAGAAACAAATGGAAGCTGAAGCTGAAGCAGATCTTCAGGCTGTTGGCATTGCATTCCCTTCATCCAATCGTCCCGTTTCACAGCTATCTGGTGGTCAACGCCAGGCCGTTGCAATTGGTCGTGCCGTTTCGTGGGCAAGGAAAGTTCTTATTCTTGACGAGCCAACAAACCACTTAGGTGCTCGTCAGGCTGGTGAGGTTCTAGAAGTCATCAAGCGCGCCAAGAAGAAGGGGCTGGGAGTTATTTTCATCTCACACACCCTTCCTCACGTTCTTGAAGTAACCGACAGAATCGTTGTTCTAAGACTTGGCAAGATTGTTCGCGATGCACCAACTAGTGAATATACGGCCGACACTTTGATTGGAACAATCACTGGCACATATGGCAGCGACGAGTAATAGCTGATGCCTTATCTATATCTAAAAGCAGACATATTTCCAGATTCGACTAAAAAAGAAGATGCAATCGCTGCTTACCAGGAGTTGATCGGTCATTCAGTTAACGAGACCGGCTGTTTGCTATACGACCTCGTCGAAGACCCAAATGACCCAACTGTCTGGCACATGTTTGAAAAGTGGGAATCACGTGAAGCGTGGGATGAACACATGAAAACCGACCATGTGTCAAAGATTTCTTTGCTAGAGCCAAGCCTGACGGTGAGGCCCACAGTCCTCAATTTTTTTGTGAGCGTTCATTAGCCCAGTTCGTCTTAGGTAGATGAAGAAGATCTACTGGGCGCTTGTTGCAACGATTGCGTGCTTCCTGGCATTGACCTACTCGCCCATCAAGATTCTCAGCATTACCTTCATCGGACCTACCAAACCAGCTGTTAAAGCTCAAGTTGCCTATGCTCAGAAGTATTACGGTTCAGCTAATGCCAAAACCTTTGGAGACTTAGGCGATGTTGACTGCGCGAACTTTGTTAGTCAAACGCTTTACTCACGCGGTTGGCACATGAACAACGAGTGGTCTGACAAAAAAGTAAATGGAAAGCAGCTTTACACAAGAGCGTGGATTTCATCAACCGCTCTTCATGATTACATTGAAAGCCACAAATTAGCCAAAGCACTGACTTGGGGTCAACGCAGTGAAGTTGAAGTCGGAGACATAGTTCAGTTTGATTGGGATAACTCAGGAGATAGAGACCACACCACAGTCGTGAGTGGGATCCTTCAAGTTGGTAGTTCTAAAGAAATTCTTGTCGCACAACACAGTCGAGGCGCTTTCAACTTCCCGATTTCAGCGTTGCTCGCATTACATCCAGGCCCAACCAAGATTTACTTCTGGCACCTAGGTAAATAACTATTTAGTTTTTGCGCTGAGCTCTGAAGTAATCCAGAATTTCTTTTTGCTGCAACTTAGCTGAGAAGTCTGTTGAATGAATTAGATATTTACCTGATTGAATTAATTCGTCTGGTTCGGCCGATAAACCACGCCATTGAATGGCTAGTGGATCACCAGGCAAACTGAAGTCATGCATGCTAAAACCTGCCGCACAACAAGCGAGCGCAAAACAGGCATCCTCCGGCACATTTACATCAGCCCAAATAGGCGACAAAAAAAGCTCATCCTTAACAAGTGTATTCACGAAGGTCGCACTAAAAATTAGAGCCCCACCCAAAACATGCTCGCCAAGAATATAGCCATTTCGTTTAGCGCGCTTCAGGACCGTTCTAACAAGCTTCCAACTAGTTCGATTTCGAATTAGACCTACTAGCCCAGTTTGCAATGAAATAGTTTTAGCCACAGGTTCAAAATCTCTTGGTGATGCATCTTTTGCAGAGAGCTTATAGGCACCAGCAATTCCAATTTTTGGATTGGCCTGAAAGAGTTCACTAGTCACATGCTCAAGGCCTTCTCGAATAAGAAGTGCGTCGTCGTCTAAATAGATATAGCCTTCAGCCTCGGGAAATTTACTGGCTGCATAATCTAGCAGGAGTATTTTCTTGTAATACAGGAGCCCATAAGTGGATTTGATTTGTGCATATTTACTTGGCACTTTTGTTGGCATGAAGATCTCACAGTCGACCCAATTTTCGGCTACGGAGAATTCACTTTTAGTGTCATTCAAAACGATTAATGTGGAATTCTTTTGTTTGTATTTCAGCACTGATTCGATAGCGTCTGTGCCGGTATGGCCCGGCCCTACCGCAACAAAATAAACAAACATTCTTTATTTCCCCCTTTGGGAGCACTAATGTCCCTATACTACATCGCTAATTGGCGGAGTAAGAGCGGCTCCTAGATTGCAGCTACTGACGTTCCGCCCGCTTAGGCAAGAAAGCCGAGATCGCGAAGAACAACGCAATGATTACCACTTGAGCAAGTAGTGCATTCTTAAAACCAGAGTCAGCTTCACCAATTAGAGCGGATTTGAAGAAAATAGTTCCGAATACTGCGACACCAACAGATGAGAAAACTGATTGCACAGCTGAAAGAACACCGCTAGCCGACCCACTCTGTTGAGGCTTTACCGTTGAAAGAATGGTGTCGAAGATAGGTGCTGCTATCAAACCAGTTCCAATTCCAGAGATAACTAACCCAGGAACTATTTGCCAGATGTTGAAATCATTCAGAGCTGGAAGTGTAAACCAAAGAGTTAAAACACCGATCAATTGAACCGCAGCACCTATCTGCAGGGTAAAACGACCACCAATTTTCTCTGCAAGGAATGCACCACTTATAGTTCCCCCAATTGCGGAACCTAAAGCAATCGGAATGTTGCCGATACCTGCTTGAGCTGAGGTGAACTTTTCACCAAACTGAAGGAACAGGGTCAAGATCAAATACACACCTGTGAAGCCAGCGAAATACAATCCAAGTCCCGCTAGACCGAACGTATAGTTTTTGTTTTGGAAAATCGTTGGATCAATAAGAGTCGTTTTCCCATGCTTCTTAGCAATGAACTCTAGGCGAGCAAATAATAAAAATGCAAGTAATGAACCGGCGAGCATTAAGTAAACCCAGATTGGCCAACCAGCGTCCTGTCCTTGGATCAGTGGATACACCAATAAACCTGAGGCAAGAATCACAACAAGTGCACCAAAAAGATCTAACTTCAGAGACTTATCTGCAGAATCTTTTTGCAGGAAGCCAAGCGAAAGAATCAAAGCAGCAATACCAATTGGCACATTCACTAAAAACACTGCACGCCAACCAAGATCAAAAACATTGCCTTCAATTAGGAATCCACCAATGATTGGTCCAAGAATTCCACCAAGTCCAAAGGCAGGACCGTAAGCGGCAAAAGCTTTACCAAACTCAGCTGGTGGGAAAGCATCGCGAATCA
>CAIXVE010000066.1 GCA_903922825.1 uncultured Micrococcales bacterium
GGTGTTGCAATCACGGGTGCAGGAACAACAGGAGCTTCGACGACTGGGGGAGCAACCTCAACTGGAGTTGGAGCTGCAGCGCCATCGGCAACGATTGCTAGTACGGCACCAACTGCAGCAGTCTCATCTTCTTGAACGAGAATCTGCTGAAGCACACCTGCGAAAGGGCTTGGGATTTCTGTGTCAACTTTGTCTGTTGAAACTTCAACCAGTGGCTCGTCGACTGCGACTGTGTCGCCAACTTTCTTCAGCCATCTTGTAATGGTGCCTTCGGTAACGCTTTCACCTAGTGCTGGAAGTTTTACTTCACTCATTTGTTGCTGCTCCTTATGCAGTTAGAAAATTTATGCGTGTGCGTGTAGTGGTTTGCCAGCGAGTGCTAAGTGGGCCTCACCTAGAGCTTCGTTCTGGGTTGGGTGTGCATGCACCAAAGATGCAACATCTTCCGGGAAGGCTTCCCAGTTAACAATGAGTTGTGCTTCACCGATCTGCTCACCAACGCGAGAACCAATCATGTGAATACCAACGATAGGGCCGTTGTTCTGTCTAATTAGTTTTACGAATCCAGCTGTTCCCAGAATCTGAGACTTTCCGTTCCCGCCTAGGTTGTATTCGTAACTCGAGATGTTCTCAGCTCCGAACTTCTCGGCCGCTTTAGCCTCAGTAAGACCAACCGATGCAATCTCTGGTTCGCTGTAGGTAACTTTCGGAATACCGTTCTCGTCAATTGAGACAGGCTTTAGTCCAGCAATTTCTTCTGCGATGAATATGCCCTGTTGGAATCCACGGTGAGCAAGTTGAAGTCCAGGAACGATGTCACCGGCGGCATAGACACCTTGAAGACTTGTTTCTAGTCGATCGTTAGTTAGCACGTAGCCGCGATCCATCTTGATTCCATTTTCTTCGTAACCAAAACCAGTTGCGTTAGGGCCACGTCCAACTGCAACAAGCAGCAGTTCAGCCTCGAAGGTTTCGCCGTTCTCTAGTGAAACAACGACACCTGTTGCACTTTGCTGCACACCTGAGAATCTGACTCCAGTCTTGAAGTTAATTCCACGCTTGCGGTAAGCGCGCTCAAGTGCCTTAGAAACTGAAGCATCTTCATTTGGAACGAGTGTTGGTAAGCCTTCGATGATGGTGACATCAGTACCGAACGACTTCCAGATTGAAGCAAATTCAACACCGATAACTCCACCACCGAGAACGATGGCTGAGGTTGGAACGAAATCAAGTTGCAATGCTTGCTCAGAAGTAATTACACGGCCACCAATTTCTAAACCTGGAAGAGTTCTGGAGAAAGATCCGGTCGCCAAGACAATGTTCTTGCCAGTGTAGTTATCTCCATTTACAGAAATGGTTTTAGGCGCTACAAGCTTTCCTTCTCCAGCAACAACAGTGATTGCTTTTGAGGAGACTAATCCAGTTAGACCTTTGAATAACTTGTCAACAATTCCGTCACGGTATTTGTTAACTGCAGGCATATCAACACCGTTCAGGGTTGCTGAGATTCCGAAGGCAGCTGCTTCGCGTGTAACGTCAGCGACTTCAGCAGAGTGTAAGAGTGCTTTGGTTGGAATACAACCTCTGTGCAAACAGGTTCCACCGAGTTTGTCTCTTTCGATCAGTGCAACTGAGAGTCCCAGCTGTGCACTTCTAAGAGCAGCGGCATAGCCACCACTTCCTCCACCAAGTATTACGACATCAAAATTGTGCTCGGCCAATTCAGCTCCTGTTATTTATATTGGGCAACTAATAAAGATTACTACGAGGACTATTTCTTTGGCTTGCTTGCAAACTGTGCGGCTACTTCAACGAGCGTGCGAATCATCGATCCGGTAGCGCCTTTGACTGTGTATCCATAAGGAGCTAGGTCATTGTTGGCTGCGGTAGCAAAATCCAGGTGAGCCCAGGCTTGCTTTTGCTTAGCCTTAGGAAGACCAACGAACTCTTTGAGGAATAGCCCACCGACCAGCATGCCTCCTGATGGGTTGCCCACACGGGAGTTCATCAGGTCTGCAATATCTGACTTGATTAGTTCCAATAGTTCTTCTGGAAGGGGCATGTGCCATACCAGTTCACCAGATGTTTTGGCTGCTTTTTGAACAAACGCAACTGACTCATCATCACCCATGAGTCCTGTGTAGCGGTTGCCAAGTGCTACGCGCGCCGCCCCAGTGAGAGTGGCTACGTCGATGATCAAATCGGGCTTAAGTTCGCTTGCAAGAATCAAACCATCAGCTAAAACAAGACGACCTTCGGCGTCAGTGTTGGTTACTTCAACACTCTTCCCATTCCGGAAAGTAATGACATCGTTTGGTCTAGTTGCACTACCTGAAGGCATGTTCTCGGCGATGCACATAAAAGCTGTAACTGCAACAGGTAAACCAAGTCTTGCTATTGCTAAAGCAGCTTCACCTACGGTTGCAGCTCCTGCCATGTCATATTTCATTCCAAGAATGCCAGTTGCAGGCTTAAGTGAAATGCCACCGGTGTCAAAAGTGATGCCTTTACCAACTAAAGCTAAATGTGCTTTGGCTTTAGCTGGCCGGTATTCAATTTTCACAAGTCTTGGTCCACGAACAGAACCCTGGCCAACAGCGAGAATTCCATGGCACTTCTCTTTAGCGAGCTTCTTCTCATCCCAAATCTCAATCTTTACATTCTCGATTTTGCCTTGGGACTTAACAATCTCCGCAAACTTACTCGGATAAAGATCGTTTGCTGGTGCATTTACTAAATCTCTTGTGGCATCCAAAGTTTGTGAAAGGATTTTGATCTTTTCTAGCTGGGCTTTGCTTAGTGCAAGCCCGCCTAATACTGCAACTGTCTTTAGCGCTAGTGGCTTCTTTTCGCCGGATTTGTAGTTGTTGTATTGGTATTGAACAATCGCGATTCCTTCTAGGAGCGCATACAAAAAGTCTTGATCAGCGATTGGAAGATCCAGATAAATGGTTTTGTGATCGTTGAAGGACCTTCCAATGGCTCCACCAATTTCTCTAGCTTCCATTGAATTGGATATTTTTTCGCCAATTCCAATAAATCCGATGGTTGACGAAGCAACCGGCACTCGACTCGATGCTTCTTTGGTGCCTGAGATACCAAGTGCCTTGAGATTCAGGTCCTTTAACGCTGCATTCTTTGCTGCATTGCCTTGAAGTTTGGCGGAGCCTTCAATGCTAGCAACCGCGTAAACGGTGATGCCATCAAGGGTTGTCTTTGGTTGGCTTTTGGAGAATTTGATTGAGATAGAAGTCATGTCTCCATGCTACCTAGCCGAAGTTAGAATAGAAACATGTCAGAGCAAAACGAACTTTTCAGCCTCGTCAATTGGGAAATTGAAGTTCCATCCGGGTTGAATCTGTTCGCGGCAATATCAGGCTTTACCGATGCTGGTGGAGCTATGCAGCAGGTTAGCGAAAGCATACTGGGGAACCTCGAATTTGAAATCATAGCCACTTTCGATAACGATCAGCTTTTGGATTATCGTTCCAGACGTCCAGTGATGTTCTTCGAAAAGGACCACATCGAGGATTATCAGCCAGCTAGTTTGAATCTCTATTTAGTAAAGGATGAAGTTGGAAACCCATTCCTTTTCTTGAATGGCTATGAGCCTGATTTCAAGTGGGAGGCTTTTGCCAATGCCATTGAGGATCTGTTCGACCATTTTGAAATAGCCAGCCTTACTTGGCTACACGCTATTCCTTTTCCAATTCCACACACTAGACCAGTAGGTATCACTGTTTCAGGGAATCAGCCTTTAGTAATAGCGAAATATTCAGAGTGGAAACCTCGAACTCAAGTACCTGGAAACATAATGCACTTGTTAGAGTATCGACTCACAGGCAAGGAAGTTCCAAGCACTGGTTTTGTTCTTCTGGTTCCTCACTACCTAGCAGATTCTGTCTATCCTCAAGCCGCGGTGACAGGTCTTGAACTTATAAGTAGCCATCTAGGTTTGGTCTTCCCAACGGATGAATTGCGCGATGAGGGAGTTATCTTTATCAAGCGGATGAGCGCTCAGATGGCTGAAAATCCGGACTTTAATCGCATGGTTGAAGGACTCGAGCAGACATTTAGCAGCGAGAAATCCCAAAGTCCAATGGGCTCTATTCGACCTCGAGAATCTGAAATACCTGACGCTGAATCTATAGCCGCCGAGTTAGAGGGTTATCTTGCTAGTCACCAGAAGAACAAAGAAGATAACGACGGGGAAGAAGACTGAAACACAAACCTGGTCTAGTTCTAGCTGTTGCTGGACTGGCATATTTTTTGGCGGTCACACAAAGATCTTCTCTCGGCGTTGCAACGCTCATAGCGAGTGAACGTTTTCACACTAACGCCCAACAGTTAGCCACTCTTGCGGTATTCCAGTTAGTTGTCTACGCGGGAATGCAGATACCGGTTGGGATTATGCTTGATCGGTTCGGTGCCAAGATTCTGTTAGCCGTAGGTGCTTTGATTATGGCAGCAGGGCAACTGACAGTTGCCTTTGCACCTCATCTCGCTGTTGCAGTTGTTGGTCGAATGCTTGTTGGGATGGGGGATAGCTTCACTTTTATCTCTATGATTCGAATGATTAATGGTTGGTATCAAGGTCCTAAAGCTTCAAGGCTGCAGCAGTATATCTCTACGATCGGCCAGTTAGGCCAATTCTTTTCTGCGGTACCGTTCTGGTTCATGCTCGAATCACTTGGTTGGGAAGCCGCCTTTTCCTTCATGGCGACTGCCTCGCTCCTAGCAGTATTGCTCCTGATTGCTTTCACTTCAGATCAAGCTAAAGGTCAAGATAGCCACTCAGCGTCTTCTCTGAAGGTTGCTGCAGGTCAATTGCTAGAAAATGCCAGAAACCCTGGGATCAGAATGGCTTTCTGGACTCACTTCGTCACCCAATCAACCACAACTTCAGTCGCATTGTTATGGGCAGTTCCTTTTCTAGTGACAGCTGAGGGTCAATCACATGACTTTGCTGCGCTCACACTAACTTCAATGGTGTTCATGGGCTTCATTACTGGTCCTGTTATTGGATGGATCTGCGCCAAACGGCCTGCTGCTAGAGGCCTTTTGGTCTATGCCGTTGTTGGGTTGATTGTTTTGACTTGGCTATGCCTTTTGTCGATACCAAATGCCGCTCCAAGCTGGGTCATCTTTGGCTGCTTCATTGTTATTTCCATTGGAGGGCCTGCCTCAATGGTTGCCTTCGACTTCACTAAGGACATAGTTAGTAAGGACAGACTTGGCTCAGCTAATGGTTTTGCGAATGTCGGTGGTTTCCTGGCAACCTTTGTCATGATGTATTTGACTGGCTTGGTTATCGACATCTACAAAGGGATTACTCATTCCTCTGAACGCTACACAGTCGATGGATTTAGATGGGGTTTCTCAACCCAATTCCTAGTTATAGCTGTTGGTTTGGTCTTTTTTACGATGGAACGCCGCAGATTCCTTAGAGCCAAGATCTAGCCGGGAATACTTTCGCGATTTATTTAGTTGTTTATAGTAGTTATGCCTAAAGCCGGGGTCATTGAACGCTTTGACGCAGGTTGGTGGCATAATTGAAGCAAGACCCAGTCACGAGCTTCAATTTGACATGGGTCTTTGATGTGCTTGGAATTTTATAACGGTCACCTCCTAGAAAGAGGTTGAAGGGTCATATGGCAACGAAATCGACAAAAGTTACTTCGGCGAAGGAGTCGAAGAAGACTGTCGCACCAGCTAAGAAGGCACCAGCAAAGAAATCTGCTTCTACCAAGGTTGTTGCAAAGCCGGCGGCCAAGAAAACAGTTTCTAAGACTGACAGCAAGACTAAGCCCGTTGCAAAAAAAGTCGTTGCCAAGCCGGTAGCCAAGAAAGTCGTTGCCAAGCCGGTAGCCAAGAAAGTTGTTGCTAAACCAGCCGCGAAGAAGGCTGAAGCAAAGAAGGTAGTCGCAAAACCCGCTGCAAAGAAGACTGTTGCTAAACCTGCGGGTAAAGCAGTAAAGGCAGAATCAAAATCAACAGTCAAGCCAGCTAAAAAGATTGTTGCTACAAAGGGCAAGGGCGCTGAGGAACTTGAACTCGAAGACGAGGAAGAGGATTTAGATCCTGAAGTTTTACTCGCTACGGATGATGTTGACGTAATCGTCGCCGAAGTTGAAGAGGTTGTTCCTGAAGTTGAGGAAGAAGAGGACTCGCCAGTTGTTCCTGAAGGTGCATTGATTCTTTCTCACAAAGAAGAAGATGACATTCCGGCTCAGACCACGACCATCACAGGTGCAACAGCTGACCCAGTAAAGGATTATCTAAAGCAAATAGGTAAAGTAGCACTTCTAAATGCTGAGCTCGAAGTTGAGTTGGCGAAAAGAATTGAAGCTGGTCTATTCGCGGAAGAGAAGCTTGCGACAGACAAGAAACTTTCACGCGATATGTCTAGAGATTTGAAATGGGTTGTCAAAGATGGACAGCGCGCCAAGAGTCACCTGCTTGAAGCTAACCTTCGTTTGGTCGTTTCTTTGGCTAAGCGTTACACCGGTCGTGGAATGCAATTCTTGGATTTGATTCAAGAGGGTAATCTCGGCCTGATTAGGGCTGTCGAGAAATTCGATTACACCAAGGGTTACAAATTCTCCACATACGCAACCTGGTGGATTCGTCAGGCGATTACTCGAGCTATGGCAGACCAGGCTAGAACCATTCGTATTCCAGTGCACATGGTTGAAGTCATTAATAAACTTTCTCGTGTTCAACGACAACTACTTCAGGATCTCGGACGTGAACCGACCCCAGAGGAACTTGCTCGTGAACTAGACATGACTCCTGAAAAGGTAGTCGAAGTTCAGAAATACGGTCGCGAGCCGATTTCACTTTCAACACCGCTTGGTGAAGATGGTGACTCTGAGTTCGGTGATTTGATTGAAGACACTGAAGCAATTCAACCTGCCGACGCCGTCGCTTTCCAAATTATGCAAACAGAAATAGAAAGATTGCTAGACACACTAACCGATAGGGAAGCAGCAGTAATTAGATCTCGTTACGGCATTGGAGATGGAGTTATGAAAACTCTTGACCAAATTGGTGAAGAGCATGGTGTTACCCGTGAACGGATTAGACAAATCGAAGCTAAGACTATGTCAAAGCTAAAACACCCTTCAAGAGCTCAATGGCTCAGGGACTTCATCAAAGATAACTAGCTTTTGCGTTACCTCCCTGCACTGCTAATTGGCCGCCTTGTTCGCTTCGCGGTTCGATTAGTCAGGAGAGGGGGCGGCTCTGCGTTACCGGGTTTACTTGTGAGTAAGCTTGCGCCAAATCTTGTTTATAAAACACTTGGTTCTTTTCCTAAGGGTCTCGTTGTTATCACTGGAACTGCTGGTAAATCAACAACCACCAAAATGGTTGTAGGTATCGCTAGAGCTCATGGTCTTGATGTCTTCACAAATCCATCCACAGCAAACATCGAGCAGGGATTTTTCAGCACAATTATCCGCTACGGGAATCTATTCGGAAAAGTTCCAGGAGACATTGCAATACTTGAAATGGATGAAGCACATGCAGCAACATTTGTTACAAGGATCAAGCCAAGAATCTCCGTAATCCTTAATGTATTTGAAGACCAATTGGATAGGTTTGTTGATCCTGCCTTAGTTAGAGAAAAGTTAGCCATCGTTGCAAAAGCGACTAGCGAGATTGTGCTCTTAAACGCAAATGATCAAAACTGTTTGCTAATAGGTCAATCCAAGTTACAGGCAGCAGTTGAATATTTTGAAATCAATGAAAGTGTTACAAACTCGCAGGCAACTATTGCTTATGCAAACACATATTCACCAACTATTGAAAAGCCTCACTCCAAATATGAAGTGACCTCTTTGCAAGAAAGAGAAGTAACTCTGCGAATTGAGGAAACCAGCATTCAATTCGAGTTACCTGCCAAGGGAATACATTTCGCTTTAGATGCTGTTGCTGCTGTTGCTGCAGCTAAGAGGATTCTTGGAGGCGAGTATAGCCCTGCAGTGACGACTAAGGCGATGAATGAAATGCCACCAGTTTTCTCAAGAGGTGAAATTAGACGGGTCGACGGCGAAGATGTTGAATTCATCTTGGTGCAGAATCCGATCAGCACTCAACTGAACCTAAATAATCTCGGGGATAATTTAGAACAGATTTTCTTTGCTATTGGACGCGATGTTCATGATCCGAGTTGGCTCTGGACTGTTGATCTAGCAAAACTCAAGAACGTGGCGATCGTTACAGGATTCAACTTCGCTGATGCAACTCTAGCTCTAGCTTACCAACAGGTACCATTCGGGCGGGTTGAGCCTGATTACTTTAAGGCCATCGCCGATTTCTTTGCTTTACCTAAACCAAGTAGTGGACACAAGACAGTCATCTACAGCGCTGACGCAATGAGACGACTTCGGAGATATAAAGGTTTCACCGATCCTGAGGACGTGAACCGTGTCTAAGAAAGTTCGCTTAGGAACCTTTTACCCTAAGGACCTAGACCTAAATGGTGACCAGGCTAACTTGTTGGTGCTCGCAGCTCGTCTGAAATGGCGGGGGGTCAGTTCTGAAATAGTATCCGTCACTGGTGATTCGGATTTCAGCAACCTTGATCTTCTGTTTATTGGCCATGGTTCTTTAGCAGCCTGGGGTTCGTTACTCGCTAACGACAGAAAGTTCATTTCATCTGCAGTCGAATTTATGCAAACAGGAAAACCTCTTATCGCAGTATCTTCTGGATACATAAAAGTGTTGGAGCATTTATCTGAGCCAATCCAAACAGGTGAACATCGAAGCGAATTCGTAGATGTTGAAGGTGTGGTTGGTTATTTGAATAGTTCAGCAGACGTTCCACTTTTGCAAAGGCGTGGTTCTTCATTGCTAACCATGCTGCACGGACCGATACTTGCCAAGAACCCCGATTTATGCGATCAAATCATCTCAGGAAATGGTTGGGCGGATGTCAGCTTAAAAAACAAGCAACTCGATGAGGTCGATTCATTGGCGAAAGTCAGTAGAAAGACCGCTTTTGAAAACTAGTTGAGCTTGTCAGTTTCGTCTTGCCAAGTGATGGCGATTGGCTTTAGTTTTTCTTTATTGGCTGAGCCATGGTGGCCACAGAACACAAGATCACCAGAAGCAAGCACAACGCGAATAAAAGCCTGTGCTCCACAAACATCGCAACGGTCTGCAGCGGTTAGTGGTTTGAGCTCATCAGTCTTTTCAACTTGGGTTGTTTCTTCGGTTTGTTCCATTTTTGCCTCCATGACTATATGAACACACGAAGTAGGGAAAAACTTCCCTAAAGGCTCATGTTTCGCTATCTGCGAATAGTTTCTCCACCGCGAGTGTCTAAATCAAGGAGAGTGCCTTACTTTACTTAGGCTAGACAGGTGCCAGACAATGACTACTCAGCCAGACATCTCTCCGTATTAGAGGGCCTAGACGCCGTCCGTAAGCGTCCAGGAATGTATATCGGTTCTACGGATAGTCGTGGCCTTATGCACTGTTTGTGGGAGATTATCGATAACTCTGTTGACGAGGCTCTTTCCGGTCACGGAAAACTGATTCAGGTGTTCTTGCATAAAGACGGCAGTGTCGAAATTCGCGATGAAGCTCGCGGAATTCCTGTTGACATCGAACCGAAGACCGGCCTTTCTGGAGTTGAAGTAGTTTTCACCAAGTTGCACGCGGGTGGAAAATTTGGTTCTGGGTCGTATGCGGCATCTGGTGGTTTGCACGGTGTCGGAGCTTCAGTAGTGAACGCGTTATCTGAGCGTTTAGATGTTGAAGTGGATCGCGACAGCAAGACATTTGCAATGTCGTTCCATCGTGGTGAACCGGGTATCTTCAACGATAAAAAGGATTTAGATCCGAAAAGCGATTTCAAACCATTCGATAAGAAGAGTATTCTCCGTGAGATTGGGAAAGTAGCGAAGGGTAAGACTGGTTCAAGAATTCGATTCTGGCCTGACACTCAGATATTCGTTAGAGGTGCAGCTTTTGAACTTGAAGAGATTCTTGCAAGAGCGCGCCAAACCGCATTTCTCGTTCCAGGTCTAAAACTTGTTGTAAATGACCTTCGTCAAGCAAAGTCAGAAACCCACGAGTTTTTGTTCCAAGGTGGAATAGTAGAGTTCGTAGATTTCTTGGCAAAGGACGCTCCACTTAGCAACGTTTGGCGCTTAGGCGGGACAGGCTCTTACACAGAGACGGTTCCTGTGTTGAATGCTAAAGGCAACATGGAATCTAAAGAGGTAGAACGCAAGTGTGAGGTGGATGTCGTTGTTCGTTGGGGTGCTGAATATGACACTGAGGTAAAGAGCTTCGTAAACATCATTGCAACTCCTAAAGGTGGAACACATCTTCAAGGATTTGAACAGGCCGTTCTGAAAGTATTCAGAGATCAGGCAGCTGCCAACGCGAGAAAATTCAAGCTTGGAGCCGAGAAAATCGAAAAAGACGATGTGATGACTGGCTTGACCGCAATTGTGACAGTAAGGCTACCTGAACCGCAGTTTGAAGGTCAAACCAAGGAAATTCTTGGAACACCTGCTATCAAAAACATTGTTTCGCAAGTTGTTACCAAAGCTCTAACCGACAGGTTCAATAGTTCTAAACGCGATGACAAAGCACAAACAGCTTTAGTACTTGAAAAAGTTATCAACGAGATGAAAACTCGCATCTCGGCTAGAACACATAAAGAGACTCAACGAAGAAAGACGGCACTCGAGTCATCATCCTTGCCTACCAAATTGGTTGACTGTCGAACACAGGACACAATCGACTCTGAGCTGATTATTGTTGAGGGTGAATCTGCTCTAGGAACAGCTAAATTGGCCCGCAATAGCGAGTACCAGGCTTTGTTGCCTATTCGCGGAAAGATTCTCAACGTCCAAAAAGCAGCCATCTCGGACATGCTCAACAACACCGAGTGCGCATCCATAATTCAGGTCCTAGGTGCAGGCTCTGGAAGAACCTTCGATTTGGCATCAGCTAGATACGGAAAGATCATTTTGATGAGTGACGCCGATGTCGATGGTGCTCACATTAGAACCTTGCTGCTGACTCTCTTCTATAAATACATGAAACCTTTGGTAGAAGACGGAAGAGTGTTTGCTGCTGTTCCACCCTTACACAGAGTTGTCATCGTAAACCCTGGCTCTAAAGCAAACGAAGTTGTCTATACATACTCACAAGCTGAGCTTGAGAACCTTCTATCAAAGTTGGAGAAGGCTGGAAAGAAATACCAAGAACCTATCCAGCGATACAAGGGTCTCGGTGAGATGGATGCAGATCAGCTAGCGGAGACAACAATGGACCGTAAATCTAGAAGTCTGCGTCGCGTAACAGTGTCTGATGCAGCAAATGCAGAGAAGATGTTTGAACTACTTATGGGCAATGAAGTTGCTCCGAGAAGAGATTTCATTATTGATCAAGCCGACAGCTTTGAGCGCGAAAGAATTGACGCCTAGGCTCTTCCTGCAGAAATGATTGTGGAGGCTAGGGGCGTTCCAGAAGCATCGCGCTTGGCAAGCTTCTCTGGCAATTCAAGAGCCTTTCCGGCAGACGCACTACCCAAAACTGGTTGAGTTCCAACATAGGCGAAGTAGAGCTGATTTTCGTCACGTATGAATTTGTGCGCTCTAACACCACCGGTAGCACGACCTTTTGCGGGGAATTCATCTATTGAAGAGATCTTTGCGCTACCGGCATCAACAGCACCGAGTGAATCGCTATTGTTAGCCGCCGTCAAAACAACTGTCTTTTTATCAACAGCCACAGAGCCGAAGTAGATTGCTTGAGCTCCTTCAGAAACCTTGATACCTGCCATACCGGCAGCACCTCGGCCAAGTGGTCTTACCAAACTCGCATCAAAGCGCAGAAGTTGAGCGTCATCCGTGATGAAGATAAGTTCATCTGTGTCCGCGCTATCTGTGGCTCCGATAAGTTCATCTCCGGCTTTCAGTGAGATCACTTCAAAGGTTGACTTAGCAGGGAAGTCCGCAGTTAAACGCTTCACAACACCCTGCTTGGTTCCCATGGCTATTACTGTGTCTTCCTTTAGTTCGAATAGGCCAAGCACGTTCATTTGTTTACCGACACCTAGAAACTCTGCAATGTTCACGCTGGAGGAAGCGTCAAAAGCATCTTCGCTTGCAGGAATGTCACTGGCGTGCAGGCGGTGCATGATGCCATCAGAGGTTAGAAAACCAACTTCGCTTCTTGTTGTGCTGGATAGCACTGTTCTAATTGCATCGTGCTTTTTACGCTTACCAAGCGGGGTAGGTTCGATGGTCGTTCTTTGAACTTGGCCGCTTGCCGTTAGCACAATGAAACAAGGGGAGTCTGCAAGTTGTGCATCCATAGCAGCAGCCTTAGCTGCGCTTACCGTTTTTACCTCGACAGCCCCATCTGTGATGGTTGTTCTGCGGTCATCACCATATTTGTCAGAGACTTCTTGAAGCTCTTTAGTGACCAAATCTCTTAGAACTTTTTCACTGCCCAGAATTTTGTTAAGCTCGGCTATTTCTTTGAGCAGCTCTTTGTGCTCGGCTTCTAATTCTAGTTTTGAGAATTTGGTCAGTCTTCGTAGTTTGAGTTCCAAAATGTATTCTGCCTGGATTTCTGACAGTGTGAACTTGGACATAAGTTTCTTGCGAGCATCATCAACTTCGTTTGCCGCACGAATGATCTTGATGACCTCATCGATACTCAGGATGGCCTTCAATAAACCTTCAACCAGGTGAAGTCTTGCTTGCTTCTTACCAAGGCGATTCTCGCTGCGTCGTTTAGTCACAACTATTCGGTGAGCTAGATAGACGCCCAACATGTCTCGAAGATTAAGTGTTTCTGGTCTACCTTCAACAAGCGCCACGTTGTTTATGCTGAAAGACTCCTCGATAGGGGTGAATCGGTACAGCAGTTCCAGCACAGCATTTGGGTCGAAGCCTGTCTTGAGCTCGATGACAAGTTTGAGTCCGTTGTTGCGGTCTGTTAGATCGATTACGTCAGAGATTCCCTGAAGTTTCTTACTATTCACACCGTCTTTAATTTTTTCGATGACACGTTCCGGTCCGACTAGATAAGGAAGTTCAGTTATAACCAAAGCTAGTTTTCTGGGTGAGACACTCTCAATGCTCACTCTGGCTCGAGTCTTAAATGATCCTCGGCCTGTTGTGTAGGCCTCTCTGATGCCTTCGGTCCCAATTATCACGCCACCGGTAGGTAGATCTGGTCCAGGAATGTATTCCATGAGATCTTCTGATTCAAGTTTGGTGTTATTCAATAGAGCAATTGCAGCGGCAATGACTTCGCGCATATTGTGAGGAGCCATATTTGTAGCCATACCAACAGCGATACCAGATGCACCATTGACTAGAAGGTTAGGGAAAGCAGCGGGTAAAACTTCCGGCTCGGAGAGTTGAGCGTCATAGTTTGGTTTGAAATCCACCACATCTTCGTCGAGGCTTTCATTCATCAGTAAAGCAGATGGCGCCAGTCGAGTCTCGGTATAACGCGCAGCCGCTGGACCATCGTCTAATGAACCAAAGTTTCCATGGCCATCGATCAGCGGGACTCTAAGTGTGAAGGGTTGGGCCATACGCACCATTGCGTCATAGATTGCTCCGTCACCATGAGGGTGGAGTTTACCCATTACCTCGCCGCTAACACGCGCGGATTTCACGTGACCACGATCTGGTCTAAGCCCCATTTCACCCATCTGGAAGATGATTCTGCGGTGAACGGGCTTTAAGCCGTCGCGAGCATCAGGAAGGGCTCGAGCGTAAATAACCGAGTATGAGTATTCAAGGAAAGAGTCACTTAGCTCTTTTGTTAGGTCGATATCGACTATTCGTTCCTCGGGGAACCTATTTTCACTCTTGCTATCTGTCATGGGCTTTCTAATGCTGTGGTTTGCTGTGGCAGAATTGTTCCAATGTCTACGATGCTACCTTCACCTCCAAAAACCTTGGGGAGGCTTAGCGATGTGTTGATAAGTGCGCTCAGAAGCGTCCAGGGGATCGATAACACGCTCAAGCTGCCAGCTCGACGATCTGTTTGCGTGTTATTGGTCGACGGGCTTGGTGCTAGCAACCTGACCAAAGCTGGTGGTCATGCTCGCTTTTTGAACAGTTCAAATATCGAGAAGATTTCATGCTTTTATCCATCGACTACCTCGACGAGTTTGACTTCTCTAGCCACTGGGTTAAGCCCAAACCAAACTGGCTTTGTTGGCTATCAAGTTTTTAATCGTGACGATTTAGTTCCTATGAATTTGCTTTCTGGCTGGGAATCGACAACCCAAGCCGAGACCTTCCAGAAAATGGAAACCATCTCAGAATTAGCTAAAGAAAGCAACCTCGGTTTTGATGTTGTTTCACCAGCCATCTATAAACACTCAGGGTTCACTGCTGCGACAATGCGAGAAGCCGAGTTTCATGGTGTGAATGATGTGGCCGAACGATTCAGCAAAGCTCGGGAGCTTTTGAAAATGCCTGGAGCTAGAGTTGTCTATCTCTACGTGCCAGAGCTAGATCAAATTGCTCACGGGTGGGGATCAGAATCCATGAAGTGGCTGAACGCTCTAGAGGAACTAGATTCTCTGGTTCAAAGTCTTGCCAGCACGCTACCTTCAGGTAGTGGGTTACTCCTGACTTCAGATCACGGGGTAGTCGATGTTCCTAAGGAGAACCAAATCTACATTGATGAACACTTTGCCAAAGAGCTCTTTGACTTCGTAGGAGGGGACACCAGAGGGCTGTTTCTTTATTGCAAGGCATCAAGCGGTGATTTAATGGAGCGTCTAGTTGATGCATATGGAAACGAATGTTACGTCTTAGAACCTAGGGATCTCATTCAGGCTGGTTATTGGACTGAATCTAAAATCCAAGAAAAGTTTCTACCAGAACTTATCCTTTTGGCGAGGAAGAATGTGGCGCTGTATCACAGAGGTTTCGCTAAACAGAAGTCTTTGAACATGGTTGGACATCATGGTTCAATTACGCCCGAAGAAATGTCGATACCTTTGATTCGCTATGGTTTTTAGTTCTCTTCTTCGTCATCCCTAGAGCCGAATAGAACTTCAGCCCAACCGCTAGAAGCCTGAGGTTTGGTTGCGGGAGCTTCAAACTGCTCCGTCTCTTGCTCTTCGATTGGTGCAGATTGAGTTTCATTTTCGTCAGCTTCGACTATTTCAATTTCTTCAACAACTGCAACGACTTCAATTACTTCAGTTGGAGGTTCATCGGGTAGAACTCTTAGTTGAACAGGCTGAACTGGCTCCTCTTCTTCAAAGATTTCATCTTCAAAACTTAGAACAGGTTCAGGCACTATCGAGAGACTGGCTGTAGTTGGCTTGACTTCAGAAATTTCTACTTTGGGTTCGCTCAACACTGGTTGATTCGAAGTCGCGTTTAGTTTAGATTCGACAGTGACCGGAGCTCCGTTTGAAAGTTGAAGCGCAGCCTCGTTTTCTGGAGCGAGAAATAGTTGCTTTGGTTCAAATGCCCAGGTAGCTTTACCCGCTCCGTTTGAAGTCTCAAAATTTACGGAGATGAGCCATTCACCTTCGTTAGTCTTACAAGCCGACCACGAAATGTTTTTAGCGCCATTGTTGCTCAGTCTTTCATCCATAACAACACCGAATTCGATTGGGTTGTTATCGGCGAAACGGTCGCCTGCCAGTGTGAGTCTGACATTTCTTGCTAGGTTCACGACGTGATTCAATTCAGCGATGATCGGTTTAGCGAATCTTGTTACCAAATCAAGATCTGCGCCAGTTTTGGTGGCAACTTCATCGATAGTTGCGCCTAACCGAATAAGATGCTGAATGTCTCGAGGGGATACTGTCATTGGTAACTTCACGTCACGCGTTTTCAGGGCCTTCAAAAGATCATCTGAGATAGCCAAGGTGTGCTTAGAACCATCGGGAGCTTGAAGCTCTAGGTTGTTATTAGAAACGCCAATAACGCGTAAATCAGCCATGTTAATCCCTTCTGCCTAGTAGTTTGGCACCTGAAAGGTCCAGAACTCGGTTGATTTTGTTGTGCCGCGACACGCCCATACTGAGAGATGCCTGTGAAAAGCGCACAAATGGGGGTTAATGTAGTTGCTTTTTTAGATTGCATGGAACATACTCTCTGCGCCTAGGAAGTTTCTTGAAAGGAAAAGTAATTGGCTACCGATTACGACGCACCACGCAAAAACGATGATGACACTGAGTCGATCGAGGTTCTAAAAGAACGCGGTCCCGAGGTTAGCTCTGTCGCTAGCGATGTTGATGCAGAGGACCACTTCGATTCAAATGCCATCCCAGAGGTTACTGAAACCGACGATGTAATCGTCGTGCCTAAGCAGCAGGATGAATTCACTTGCAGTGAATGCTTCATTGTGAAGCATCATTCTCAGAAGGCAAAAAAGGACGGGAAGTACGGCGCAGTATGCGTCGACTGTGCTAACTAATTAGTCTTGAGACGTTTGGCTACAAGCTCAGGGTTTCTTGTCGATACCAGCCAATATGGAGTTGGGTCATTTACATCATCAAGTGTGATCTTAACTAGACCCTTTACCCCAAACTGAAATCTGATATGCGCCATTGGGTTCAGACCTCTGCCTTTGGCAACGAAAGACTCAGAACGTGAAATTAGTTCGACTTTTCCCACAAATTTCCTCGCGATGGAAGCTTTACCGACTCGTAGCTCTGCGGAATCTATGCGAATTACTGGCGAATTTATAACGCCTAGAAGAACGATGGTTATCTCTAGGCCTATGGCTATTGAGTATGAAAGATACTCGCCAAATGGAAGGGAAACGAGGAAGCTAATTACTGGAATTACTAGCGTCGAAGCAAAGTAGGCCAGACCAGGTAGGACTCTTTCGGTGTATGGCGGAATCTGCGAAGAGTTGTTCATACATTTAGAATACGTCCATGACTGCAATTGAAGTATTGATTATCGCCGATGAAGATTTGACACCAAGTATGGGTAACCCAGGTGACGCAGGGTATGACCTTAGGTCGGCTATTGAACTAACACTTAAGGCACACGAACGTGCATTGATCCCAACCAGTGTAAAGATTGCCATGCCGCAGGGGATAGTGGGTCTAGTTCATCCTAGGAGCGGACTTGCCGCGAAGAGCGGTATCACCGTTTTGAATGCTCCAGGCACTGTCGACTCCGGTTACCGCGGTGAAGTCGCAGTAACACTAATCAATCACTCAGATATTGATTTCGAGATTAAGCGTGGCGATCGTATCGCACAGATAGTTTTCCAAAAGTTTGAACAGGTTAGATTTGTCCATGTTACCGAGCTGCCAGGATCTCTTCGTGGCGATGCTGGCTTTGGTTCAACTGGAGTGAAGTGATGCAAAATTCGGATAGAAACATCGCTGGCCCTTACGACTCCAAAGACTTGAACGCTCCTTTAGAAGTAGCTAACTTTGGCTCGATATCTTTCACGCCGAATTCTTTGGTTAGCGTAAGAGCTGAAGTCGAACAAGAATCAGGCAAGATGATTGCAATCGCTTTCGACTACAAGCAGAGCAGTCTTCAAGTTCAAGCATTCTCAAGTCCTAAGGGTGCCTCGATTTGGAATGAAGTAGTCGAGGATATTTCCAATAGCCTGATGAGCCAAGGTGTTCGGGTTGAGAGTCAAGTTGGTGCTTTCGGTCTAGAACTAATTGCAGAACTTCCAGACCAATCTCTCAAGTCATCAACGGTGCGAATGTTTGGGTACGGCGGTGATCGCTGGTTGCTTCGAGGAACTATCGTAGGAGCTGCTGTGAGTGAAATAGATGAGAGAGCTTTTCTGGAGGACATCTTTCGAGGAATCGTTGTGAATAGGGGAGAAACCCCAATGCCTCCTAGAGAGTTGTTGCCGCTAGAGCTTCCAGCCGGAGCTATTGTGCCTAAGGGTTCCCTTGAGTAGCAATAAAGGATTCGGCAAATACGGCATAACCAAAAATGAAGATGGTTACCAGGTCAATGCCAAGTCCTTATTAGAAAGTGTTGGCGGTGTGCAAGGTCTCATCGAGACCACACTTCCATCTTTTCTCTACGTAGTGACTTTCGCATTTAGCCGATCAGTTTTCATCTCTGTCTCTGTTGTGGCGATAGCAGTGTTGGCATTAACTGTTAGACACATTGTCAAGAAAAGACCACTCACACAACTTGTTGGTTCGCTTCTGGGTATTGGACTGGCGATCTATTTAACCCTTCGGCCCGGAGCTCAAGCGGGGGATTTTTACCTTAAGGACTTCTGGATTAACGGAGCATATGGATCTGTTCTACTGTTGAGCGTTATCGTCCGTTGGCCAATTATCGGTGTTATCGTAGGTTTCCTAGCCGGACAGGGCCTCACCTGGCGTAAGGATCGCCGTAAAGTTAGATTCTTCGACTTGGTCACGTTGCTCTGGGTTGGACTCTTTGCAGTTCGTTTAGCGGTTGAATTGCCTCTGTATTTACTAGGTGACATAGTTGCGCTTGGCTTTATCAAGCTAGTTTTAGGGCTTCCTTTCTATTTGACTATGGTTTGGGTGTCATGGCGTTTGCTTCGAAAGGTGATTACACCCGAACAAGATGGTAATTTGGACCAGTAAGACTATTTTTCACGGCTAGGAGAGCCTCTTGTCTAAAGTTGACAGTTTCGCTGCGGGTTCAGATTTAACAGTTAGCGGTAAGAGTTACCGAATCTACCGATTGGACAGTGTTCTAAAGAACCAGCTTCCATACAGCCTCAAGATTCTGCTTGAGAACCTATTGAGAACTGAAGATGGCGCAAACGTAACTGCAGATCAAATCCAGGCGATAGCTAATTGGGACCCAACTGCTGAACCTGACACTGAGATTCAATTCACTCCAGCACGTGTAATCATGCAGGATTTCACTGGTGTTCCATGCATCGTCGATCTAGCCACTATGCGTGAGGCTGTTTCTGCTTTAGGTGGCGACCCTAAGAAAGTAAATCCTTTAGCTCCCGCAGAGCTGGTCATTGACCACTCGGTTGTTATCGACGTAGCGGGTTCACCCGACGCATTCGAAAAGAACGTTGCCTATGAATACGAACGCAATGGGGAACGTTACCAATTTCTTCGTTGGGGACAAGGTGCGTTCAATGACTTTAAAGTTGTTCCACCAGGGACGGGTATTGTCCACCAGGTAAACATCGAATACTTAGCTCGAACAGTTATGACTCGCGAAGTTGATGGGAAGCTAACTGCTTACCCCGATTCATGTGTTGGAACAGATTCACACACCACTATGGTCAATGGCCTTGGTGTTCTAGGTTGGGGTGTTGGTGGAATTGAAGCTGAAGCCGCAATGCTTGGTCAACCAGTTTCAATGTTGATCCCTAAAGTTGTTGGCTTCAAATTGACTGGCTCCATTCCAACGGGAGCAACCGCTACCGATGTTGTTCTCACGATTACCGAGAAGCTTCGCAAGCATGGCGTTGTGGGTAAGTTCGTTGAGTTCTATGGTGCAGGAGTTTCTTCAGTTCCGCTAGCCAATCGAGCCACCATTGGAAACATGAGTCCGGAGTTCGGTTCAACCGTTGCTATTTTCCCTATCGATGAAGTTACTATTGAATACTTACGAGCAACAGGTCGTTCACCGGAATCAATTGAGCTGGTTGAGCAGTACAGCAAGCTTCAAGGGCTATGGCATGATCCAAACAATGAGGCCAAATACAGCGAATATCTAGAACTTGATTTATCAACTGTGGTTCCATCAATTGCCGGTCCTAAGCGTCCACAAGATCGAATCGAGTTGACTGAATCTAAGGCTAAATACCAGTCGGATATTGCAACCTACAGTTCAACTAGCTCTAAGCCTTCAAAGGTCGATGGGTACGACTACACCATCGACAACGGTTATGTTGCAATTGCATCTATCACTTCCTGCACTAACACCTCTAATCCATCAGTGATGATGGCGGCTGGTCTACTTGCAAGAAAAGCTGCAGCTAAGGGTCTAAAGAGTAAACCTTGGGTTAAAACTTCGCTTGCTCCAGGTTCCAAAGTTGTCACTGAGTATTTCGATAAAGCAGGCCTTACTGAAGACCTAAACTCTTTGGGTTTTGATCTTGTTGGTTACGGTTGCACCACCTGTATTGGAAACTCCGGTCCACTCGACCCACACATTTCGCAGACAGTGAATGAAAATGATTTAGCTGTTACAGCCGTTCTTTCTGGTAACAGAAACTTTGAGGGAAGAATCAACCCGGACATCAAAATGAACTATTTGGCTTCACCACCACTCGTCGTTGCCTATGCACTCGCTGGAACGATGAACTTTGACTTTGAAGTTGAAGCCCTGGGTCGAGATTCAAACGGTAACGATGTTTACCTGAGAGATATCTGGCCAACTCCAGAAGAAGTTCAAAGCACAATCGACAACACGATCAACTCCGAGATGTTCAAGTCGCAGTATGCAGGCGTCTTCGAAGGTGATGACCGCTGGAAGCAAATCCCAACACCAACAGGCGATACATTCAGTTGGGATGCTAAGAGCACATATGTTAGAAAGCCACCTTACTTTGACGGCATGACTATGGCTCCAAAGCAAGTTGAAGATATTTCTGATGCTCGAGTTCTGGCAAGTCTTGGCGATTCAGTAACTACTGACCACATCAGCCCTGCTGGATCAATAAAGGCAGATTCGCCGGCAGGAAAATACCTTGCTGCACATGGCGTAAGCCGTGTTGATTTCAACTCATACGGTTCGAGACGAGGAAATCACGAAGTCATGATTCGTGGAACCTTCGCGAACATTCGCTTGCGTAATCAACTTTTGACAAACGTTGAAGGTGGATACACCAGAGACTTCTCAACTGTTGATGGATCCCAATCTTTTATCTATGATGCATCACAGAATTACCAAGCGTCAGAGATTCCACTAGTCATCCTGGCTGGAAAAGAGTACGGTTCGGGATCTTCAAGAGACTGGGCTGCGAAGGGAACTGCGCTGCTAGGTGTTAAAGCTGTCATCGCTGAAAGTTTCGAGCGTATTCATAGAAGCAACCTAATCGGAATGGGTGTTCTACCTCTGCAGTATTTAGCTGGAGAGTCAGCGAACTCAATCGGCTTAGATGGCACAGAAATCTTTAGCATTAGTGGTGTGACAGAACTCAATAACGGCAGAACACCAAAGCGTCTACAGGTCATTGCTAGGCCTTCTTCGCACTCAGCTGCAAGCAAAACAGAGATTTCATTTGAGGTTGACCTGCGAATCGACACACCTGGTGAAGCCGATTACTACCGCCACGGTGGAATCCTTCAATACGTTCTAAGAAGTTTGGTCGGTTAGTTCATGTCGCTGCTAAGCCAAATCAAATCCCCGTCGGATCTGAAGACGCTAAGCAATGAGCAAATGATTGAACTTGCAAGTGAGATAAGAACATATCTTGTTGAGACCATCACCTCAACCGGTGGACATCTAGGCCCGAACTTAGGTGTTGTGGAGCTTACGCTTGCCATTCATCGCGTATTTGATTCACCTAAAGACAGTATTGTTTTTGATACTGGGCATCAGAGTTATGTTCACAAACTCGTTACAGGGCGCAATGATCTCTCAAGCATCAGAACTAAAGGTGGAATAGCAGGTTACCCTCAGAGATCGGAATCTGAACATGACGTTGTCGAATCATCTCATGCTTCGTCCTCGCTTTCTTGGGCGGACGGTATTGCCAAGGCATATAAACTAACCGGCCAAACCGATAGAGCGGTGGTCGCAGTAATTGGTGATGGAGCATTGACTGGCGGTATGGCCTGGGAGGCGCTAAATAACATCACTGATGATAATGATCGCAATTTAGTAATCGTTGTTAATGACAATGGAAGGTCCTACGCTCCAACTATCGGAGGATTGGCCAGACATCTAAACGATGTTAGAACCGACAAGGTTTATAAGCGAGCATATAGGTTCTCTCGCAAATTCTTTTCAGCGTTTGGACCTGTTGGTCGACTTGCCTACTCGACCCTCAGAGGAGCGGGTAAAGGACTTTTGGGTTCATTCACGCCCAAAGGAATGTTTCCTAACCTTGATTTGAAATACATCGGTCCAATTGATGGACACGACCAGGAAGCCATGGAACAGGCGCTAACTCAAGCAAAGAGTTATGGCGCACCAGTAATTGTCCATGCGATCACTCAAAAGGGCAGGGGTTTCCAGCTAGCTGAAGATAACAGTGATGATCAATTTCATGCTGTTGGTCAAATAGATCCTAAGACTGGTATTTCACTTGAAGCTAATTCCGGTCAGTCTTGGACATCTGTTTTTGCAGAGGAAATAGTAACTCTTGCCGACAAGGATGAAAAAATTGTTGGCTTGACTGCGGCGATGTTGATTCCGGTTGGGCTGCATAAGCTAGGTAAGAAATATCCAAGCAGAGTTTTTGATGTTGGAATTGCAGAGCAGCATGCTGTCGCTTCAAGCGCGGGTCTTGCATTTGGTGGTTTGCACCCTGTGGTCGCCGTTTACGCCACCTTTATGAATAGAGCCTTTGATCAAGTGTTGATGGATGTTGCTCTTCACAATGCAGGTGTTACCTTCGTTCTGGATAGAGCTGGAGTGACTGGTCCTGATGGAGCGAGCCATCATGGCATGTGGGATTTGGCATTGCTTCAAATCGTTCCTGGTATTGAAATCGCAGCCCCTCGAGATGCAATAAGACTGCGCGAGGAACTAGCTGAAGCAGTCAAGATCCAAGATCGTCCAACCGTGCTTCGATTCCCTAAAGGAACTGCACCGCAAGACATTCCAGCCGTAAAGCGATTTGCGGACGGGGTTGAAGTGCTAAGAGAAGCAGCTGCAAAGGATGTGCTGCTGGTCGCTGTTGGTGCTATGGCGCCTGTAGCAATCAAAGTTGCCGAGTTACTTGCCGCCCACGGTATTGGAGCGACTGTGATTGACCCTCGTTGGGTTGTGCCAGTTCGCCAGAGCGTAATCGATTTAGCAAGAGACCACCGAATTGTAATCACTCTTGAAGACGGTGTTCGTGTTGGCGGAATTGGGACTCGAATTAGGCAGGATCTGCGAGCTCATCAAATCGACACCCCATTGAACGAGCTCGGCCTTCCGGATGAATTCTTGGAGCATGCTTCTAGAGGGGAAATTCTTGATCGAATTGGACTGTCAGCTCAATCTATAACTCAAGAAATTGTTGCTCAAGTTCTAGGAGCAAAGATTCCAGTTGCTAGACCTCTGGATTCGGAACCGAAGAAATCGGACTCTCCTCGTTAGTTTCAGCTGGTGGTAAGTCCCGTTTACTTAAGGACTCCAGAAGAACTTCTTTCACAGCGTCAATCTGCCATGATCTCGCTTTCCATGCGACTAAAGCATGTTCAAGAGACTTTACAGATAACTCTGGGGGTGTGAAACAAAGTGCTCGTATGATATCTGGCGCAAGAATGTTCTCCTGAGGAATATTCAGTTCTGAAGCAAGCTGGTGCATGCCAAGCTTGCACCATTGCAACCTTATGTTTGCCTCTGGAAATTTACTAGGCCAATTGCGATGGTTTGGAATACCAGTTTGCTTGGGCCTGAGATCGACTAGTTTCTCAGTTGTGGAGCCCTTGTAATATGCTTCCCACCAAATGTCTATATAAGTCCTAGATGCACGACCTGTGAATGATCTCAATCCGGCGAGCTCAGATTTCGACTTAGGTTTTGCCTTGACGCTTGCTATCAAAGAAAGATCTGGAATTAGTCGACCAGGGGAAACATCCTTTTCAATAGCGAGCGCTTCACGAGCATCCCACATGTGTTTAACTATGGTCAGTTCTCGTTGCTCTTTGAATTCGTGCAGTCCCGTGGTTCCGCGCCAGCGATCTACTTTGGGTTCCTTTGGCTGGAACTCTAAGAGAAAAGCGAATTCTTCTAAAGCAATGTCGTATTTATGATTCGCTCTAAGGTCAGCTGCTATTGCCAGATGTAAATCGGGTAACACATCAACATCAAGAGCCGCGTAATCTAGCCAAGACTTTGGTAGTGGCCTACTGCTCCAATCAACAGCTGAATGCTCTTTCGCCAACTTTAGATTTAGGTAATGCTCGGTAATCGTTCCCAGTGATACTTTTGGCAATCCAAGAAGTCGGCAAGCAAGTTCCGTATCGAAAATCTCTGTTGGTCTTAGACCAAATTCTGCTAAGCACACAAGATCTTGGCTCGCAGCATGAATTAGCCAAGGGGTTTGATTTATTTGTTCAATAGTTTCGCTAAGTGTAGAGCTATCAAAGTTTATAGTCGGGTCTAACAAGTAGATTGCTTGTTTGATGATTCCGATTTGTATCAGGTAAGCCTTCTGGCCATAACGAAAACCGCTTGCGCGCTCAGCATCAATTGCTATCGGAGCTGTGTTTACCTTTAGAGCTTCCAGAAACGCTTTCAAAGAAGAATCGTTGTCAACCAGAACTACCAGTGACCTAGGTTCATTGAGGGGTTTGCTCTCAGGCTGAGCTTCCAGTTCGGTCATTTGCTCCTGGCCAGAGGCGCAATGTCTTCACCTTCGAGTAAATTCCCGGCCATGGTAGCAATGAGATCTTGCCAAGCAGCAAAGTGATCACCGAAGCTAACTTCGGTAGGTGACCAAGAAGCTCGCAGTTCAACTTCGCTAGCTGCCGCTTCATTCCCCAAAGAACCCATGCCGGTTGAAGTCATTTTTGTGACAGTTCCCGCTTCGTTTGCGTATCTAACATCGTGTTTTTCTAACGCTCTAATGAGTAGATTCCAGTAATAGTGTGCTGGATCTTCATCCCTATGGGTGTCTGTTTCAACTGGTGATTTGCCGTACGCAATGACTCTAAAATTAGAACCCCAAACCGCAAACTGATCCGGATCGTGGATGAACACGATGCGTCCAACCCCTCGACTGGTAGCGGTATCCGCCTTGTTGGGCACTTCTGCTGCGAAAGCCAATGCCGTTGGTGCGATTCCCTTAGGAGATGGAATCTGGGTAGTTTCAACTTCACCACGCAGGAAAGGCGACTCTAATGCCAGTGCGGCAAGGGCAAACTCTGCCGGAACGTCGGCTTCCAATTCATAAAAACTCATTTGTTCTAGGCTAATTCCATAACCATCGAACCTGTTGGACATCCACGCCAAGATTGAGGATCACATGAAGTATTTCAAGGCAATCATCGCCTCAATTAGGTTGCAGTTGCTTGGCTCAAAGATTCGGGGAGAGTATTCAATATCCAGCGTATTTAGACGCGATGGAGAGCTTTTCGTGGTCTTGCCAAGAAGCCCATCCACTGAAGTCCCCGGTATGCAAAGTCTGTTTTGGAACTCAAGGGTCGGCCATAGCTTGGTTGAACCAATTGAGAGAAACAACACCGAAATCACATTCAAAGTTCTAAAGAGCTTCAGGGCTGAACCTGAGAATGGCGAACTCGTTTGGCTTAGTGGATGGTTGGGCGAGCAACCAGAGGACTTTGATGTTCAACAATCCTCAAAGGTTCAACTAGAAAACGGCACTCTTGCAACGCTCGTTCGTAGGAGTTCTAGTAAATGGGTTGTCCACGTTCATGGACGAAATGCGACTATCGCTGAGACCTTGAGAAACTTTGAACTCTTTGATCGTGTGGGATATAACCAGTTGTTCTTGCCACACGTAACTGATGCGAAACCTGAAGGCCTGGGTAGAAGAAGATCTAAACTTGGAACCAAGGAATGGCTTCAAGTTGAGGTAGCCGTGAAAAAGATACAGGAACTTGATGGTCAAGAAGTCATACTTTTTGGTTGGTCACTTGGCGCAATGTTTGTTGGACAGTTTCTTCTTCAGAGTAAGAAAACGAAGCTGATTTCTAAAGTCATCATGGACTCGCCTCTGATTGATTACCCGAGCACTCTGAGCTTGCAATCGAAGCTGGCGGGTTACCCAGCATCCTTTGGTGATTATGTCGCCAGAATGCTGACAAACAGTTTGCTTCTTAAGTTGATTGGGTTCGGTTATCGAAAATTGCCCGACCTAGTCCATGAATTCAATGTCCCGGTTTTAGTTCTCTATTCCGAGACGGATGGTTATGTTTCGATGGATAGAATTCACGAAATGAAAAGCCTAAATGAACAGATGGAACTCAGAGAATTTACAAATGGCAAGCATTGCAGGCTCTATAACCAAAACCAAGAGTTCTATAAGAACTCAATCGAAGATTTCATCAACTCACACTGAATCTAAATAGCCAGGTTGAAGCATCGTTGATTGATTGAATTTGCTTCGCCACTAATCCAAGTTGAATTAGGAAATCCTTAGCTATCGCTTCGGCTTGATGCTGAGTGCTGGCTGAAGTCACAGTCAGGCACGCTTCAGCGATTAAGCCTTCAGCAGCGAATAACATTGCGGTGCGAATTCCGGACTCAAGAGCTATTGAATCGTATTTGCCCTTAACCCAACCTGTAAACCAAGATGTCGGTGAGCCTTGGATTGTGCCTACCGCATGCGCATTGAGATTTGAAACTGATAGTTTTTCGGTTGTCACTAGAACTTTCCTGCTGGAGGTTTCATCCAGCGCCGGTAACTCAAGCTTCGGTTGATCGGTTAGAACTAATAAATCAGCAAAAGCACTAGCTTTTAGTTTCTCCGTACGCGCTGTTAGTCCCGTGGTGACTATCAACTCGCTTTGTGAACGAATCGCTTTCAACGCAAGTCGATCGAGGGGCGAGGTTAGGAGGTCGCTGTGCTGTGAACTATTTATTGCCGAGACGACATGGTTATATCTGATTCCACGTAGTTTCGGGTAAAAGGGAATTAGATCTTCGAATGAGTCAATGTTGAGGCTCGTCTGCGTTGCTGCCTGAACACTAACTTGCATCGAGCTTCTGCCTAACCTGTCGCTTTATTCTGTGAAGCATTCCATTCATACCTCTTATTCGCAAAGGTGAAACAAGTTTTGTTAGTCCTAACTCGTTTACGAATGCGTCATCGAAGGCTAAGACTTCCGAAGGAACCTGATTATCTAGGGCACTTTGTAGGATGGCTGCGAAGCCTCTTGTGGTGGGGGCTTCCTTTGGCGCGGTTAGGTAGATGTGAACTTTCTCGTCCACCTCAACGAATAGAAAAACAGGGGATTGGCATTCTTCAACACGTTCGAGAAGTTCGGGATGATCTTGATACCTAACAGGAAGATCAGGCAATCCGTCAGCAAATTCGAGGAGTAGATCAAGCTTCGACGAATCAGGAACCTCGCTAAAGGTTTCCAGAATTTCTTGAGCCTGAGAGCTATATGCCACTAGAAAACCTCTGGAATCGCACCAGGTTCAGTGCCCTTGACGATTGGAACTCTTACCAACGATCCCCACTCTGTCCAAGAGCCGTCATAGTTTCTAACTTTAGGAATACCTAACAGGTAGGTTAGTACGAACCAGGTGTGAGAAGACCTTTCACCAATTCGGCAATAGGCAATCACATCATCCGCGTCCTTAATTCCTGCGTCAACTCTGTAGATCTGGTTCAGATCAGCTAAAGATTTGAAAGTTTGATCCTCGTTTACGGCCTTCGCCCAAGGAACAGATGCAGCTGTTGGAATGTGACCTCCACGAAGTGCACCTTCATCTGGGTAATCAGGCATGTGAGTTCTCTCGCCTGAATATTCTTGAGGGGATCGAACGTCGATTAGAGGTTTTCCTAAGTGCTCTATTACATCTTCACGAAAAGCACGTATCTTAGAGTCTTGCCGTTCTACGACTGGATATGATGTTTTCTCGAACTGAGGGAGATCCTTTGTTAGTTCACGACCCTCAGAGATCCACTTTGCTCTACCACCATCCATGATTCGAACATCTTCATGACCAAAAAGCTTCAGGACCCAAAAAGCATAGGTTGCCCACCAATTGCTCTTGTCACCATAAATAACGAGGGTGTCTTCTCTGGAAACACCTTTATCCGAAAGAAGCTTTGCCATGTCTTCACTACTGAGGTAGTCGCGAATGACGGCATCGTTTAGTTCGGTGTGCCAGTCCAACTTGATTGCTCCTGGAACGTGCCCAGTGGAGTAAAGCAGAATGTCTTCATCGCATTCGATGATGATGAGCCCCTTTGAACCCTTGTGTTCATCGACCCAGGAGGTACTCACTAAGGCTTCGCCCTTTGCGTAATCAGCAAAGTTCGGGTTCGTGTCGATAGGAAAAGTCAACTTATTACCTTCTGGGTTTTAGGATTGAAACTAGATGCTTCTATTCTTACAAAAATAACCTTCAAAAAGAACGGCTAGAGCCAATGTTGCTTCATGTTACTGATCTCAGAACTGAACTAACTGTCGCTGAACTGCTTGCAGAGCTTGTCCCGCCTAAGGAATTCTTGAATGTTTCCTTTGACAACTATGTTCCTGACTCAACATTCCCTAGTCAAGCTTCAGCCGTTGCATCTAGCAGAGAATTCGCGAACAGACTAAATGGAAAGAAATCAAGTTCCACTGGAATCTACCTAGATGGTGGCTTCGGTGTTGGTAAGACACATCTCTTGGCATCAATCTTTCATACCGTTAAGGCAAAGAAACTCTTTGGTCCCTTCATTGCCTACACTTCGATAATTGGTTATCTAGGCTTCCAAGAAGCCTTGGACCAATTCAGCGAATACGACCTTATCTGCATAGATGAATTCGAACTGGACGACCCAGGTGACACCATGATGATGTCCAGACTCCTTAAAGAACTTGCTAAGAAGAACGTTTCCTTCGCAGCAACGTCAAACACTCCACCGAATGCTTTAGGGGAAGGCAGATTCGCAGCTGACGGCTTTCAGCGTGAGATTAGCTCCGTTGCAGACCGTTTCACCATCATGCGAATCGATGGCGAGGACTACCGCCACCGCAGTGCCAATTATGAATTCACTCGAAGCTCATCAGTTGAACTGGAACGAGATTCTGGATCTGCCAGGTTGCTCGTTTCGTTCACAGAGTTGCTATCGTTCCTAGCGTCCATTCACCAGTCGAGGTATGCGAAGGTTGCAGAACAATTCGAGGCGCTAGCAGTTAGTGGCCTTTATGAGATACAAGACCAATTCGAGGGTCTTCGATTCGTAAGTTTTATAGACAGATGCTATGAGGCCGGTATCTCATTCCAATTCAATGGGCTTTCGCCCGATCAAGTATTTAGAGCGGACCATGTCACAGGGGCTTATCAGAAGAAGTATTTGAGGTGCACCTCTAGGCTCTTCGCCATGAATTCCAAGGGGTAAACCTTTAACAAACTTGAAACAATTTATGGTGTTTCACGAAACAAGTTTGAGCCAAAGTGTTATCAATCAACCTTTGGAGGAAAAATGGATCAGGGAAACACCGCTTTTGTACTCATATCAGCTGCACTAGTTTTGCTCATGACACCAGGCCTAGCGTTCTTCTATGGAGGAATGGTAAAAGCTAAGAGCGTGGTCAGCATGATGATGCTTTCTTGGGGCGCTCTAGGCCTTGTTGGAGTGCTTTGGGTGCTCTATGGCTATAGCTTCAGCTTCGCAAGCTCGGATAGTTCTACCTTCGTCGGAATTCCTGGTTGGTTCGGTTTTGATACCGCTTCTCTCGGCCTTACAGGTGAAACGAATGCAGCCTTAGGAACAACAACCGCGGCACACCCAACCTTGGCATTTGTTGCCTTCCAAGCCACATTCGCAATCATTACTGTCGCTTTGATCTCAGGAGCGATAGCTGACCGAGCTAAGTTCGGGGCCTGGATGATCTTTGCTGCGATTTGGGCGACTGTGGTTTATTTCCCGGTAGCTAGTTGGGTCTTCAACTTCGGTTCAGCGGCTGATCACCACGATGGTGGTTGGCTAGTCAAACTTGGCGTTATCGACTTCGCTGGTGGAACCGCGGTTCACATCAACGCTGGTGCAGCTGGTCTAGCGCTGGCACTAGTACTCGGAAAGCGTTTTGGTTTTAGCAAGGGCATCACTCAGCCACACAACGTTCCGCTAACTCTTCTAGGTGTTGCATTGCTTTGGTTCGGCTGGTTTGGTTTCAATGCTGGAAGTGAATTAGCAGCAGATGGTGTTGCCTCAATTGCATTCATTAACACTTTGGCTGCTCCTGCTGCAGCGATGCTCGGCTGGGTCATTGTTGAAAAGTTCCGTCACGGAAAGGCAACAAGCATTGGTGCTGGTTCAGGAGCTGTTGCAGGTCTTGTGGCTATTACTCCTGCCTGTGCGGCTCTTGATCCGATTTGGGGAATGGTTTTGGGTTTACTAGCAGGTGCGCTATGTGCACTGGCTATCGACCTGAAGTTTGCCCTCGGTTTTGATGATTCGCTGGACGTGGTTGGTATCCACCTAGTTGGTGGAATCGTCGGAACTTTGTTCATTGGAATCTTTGGTCGCGGAGTTGGGGCTGCTTTCGGTGCTGGGTTCGATCAACTAGGAAAGCAAGCAATTGGAGCTTTCTCGGTCCTTGCCTACAGCTTCATTCTGGCCTGGCTAATCGGACTTGCCATTGAAAAGACCATTGGCTTTCGTGTCAAAGCTGAGGACGAGATTGCAGGTATCGACACAGTTGTTCACGGAGAAGAGGCCTATGCCTTCGGGAATGACCGCGTTTAGACCCTAGAAACTAGTCGAATAGAACTCTAACCGTGCAAAAATTGCAAAAATCGGTTAGAGTTCTATTTGTCTTCTAGAAGACATGCGGATGTGGCTCAGTTGGTAGAGCACAACCTTGCCAAGGTTGGGGTCGCGAGTTCGAATCTCGTCATCCGCTCGAAGCGGGCTCTTATAAGCCTCGTGGTAAACGTGGTGGAGTGGCTGAGCGGCCCAAAGCAGCAGCCTGCAAAGCTGTAAAACCACGGGTTCAAATCCCGTCTCCACCTCGAAAAGTTTTAGACCCGGACGATTGGCGCAGCGGTAGCGCACTTCCTTGACATGGAAGGGGTCACTGGTTCGATCCCAGTATCGTCCACCA
>CAIXVE010000067.1 GCA_903922825.1 uncultured Micrococcales bacterium
TTAGCACCTCTGGCGCACTGCGCGATGGTGTTAATGGGTGAGGGTAGAGCATTCGGCCCAGATGGTGTTGAGGCACCAGTTGGGAAGCTTTTAGCTTCTGCTGGAATCACGCCAGTAGAACTTGTGGAAAAAGAGGGTTTGGCACTAATCAACGGCACTGATGGAATGCTGGGCATGCTAATCATGGCAATAACCGATTTGGAAAAACTTCTGGATTACTCGGACGTTATTGCGGCTATGAGTATAGAAGGTTTGCTAGGTACAGATCAGGTGCTCCGTGCAGAGTTACATGAACCACTAAGACCACATCCAGGTCAAGCTCAATCGGCTAAGAATATGTTTGCAGCTTTGGTGGGTTCAGAGATAACTGCTTCACACCGTCACGGTGATGTTCAAGTTCAAGACGCATATTCCTTGCGGTGTGCACCTCAGGTTTCAGGTGCAGTTAGAGACACTATTAGCTATGCAAGGCTAGTTGCAACACGTGAGTTGGCTGCAACCATCGATAACCCGATTGTTCTAGAAAACGGGGAGATAACTTCAAATGGTAACTTCCATGGTGCACCAGTGGGTTATGTCTTAGATTTTCTTGCCATAGCAGCAACGGATCTTTCTTCAATTTCAGAAAGAAGAGTAGATCGCATGATGGATAAGAACCGCAACAACTCACTTAACCCGTTCCTTGCTGGCGATGCTGGAGTTGATAGCGGACTAATGATTGCTCAATACACTGCAGCTGGCTTGGTTTCAGATTCAAAACGACTTTCGGTGCCCGCAAGCGTGGATTCAATTCCAACTTCTGCGATGCAGGAGGACCACGTCTCTATGGGTTGGCATGCTGGAAGAAAACTGAGAAGAGTTGTCGATAACCTTCGAAACGTTCTTGCAATCGAACTTATTGCCGCTGGAAGAGCAATCGATCTTAGAGCTCCACTGAAGCCTGCGCCCATAACCGGAGCACTACTTCAACGCCTAAGAAAAGTAGTTGAAGGTCCTGGACCTGACCGTTTCATGGCCCCTGAAATCGAGGCTGCCAGCAAACTGCTTGTAGAATAGGGATATTCCAATAAAGAGCCGAAGGGATAAGACATGCTTTCATTGAAGCGAATTATCCCAAGTAAGACACTCTTAGCCTTAGCGCTTTTATCATTCCTTCTTTTTAATCTGGTTACACCAGCTCGCGCTGCCGATGAACCAGTAGATCCACCACTTCCTCATAACTATGACCTAATCGTTTATGGTGGAACACCTGCCGGAGTTATGGCTGCGATAGCAGCAAAACGTCAGGGATTAACAGTTGCCTTACTGGCTCAAGGAAAAACTGTTGGTGGGTCTATTTCCAATGGTTTAGGTGCTACAGATGTGAAAGACACAAAGTTAGTAACCGGTATACCAAGAGAGTTCTTTAGCGCAGTTCAGGCTTCTTATAAAAACAAAGGTGCCTGGCGAGTAACATCCAGAAGAGCAGAAGAGATCTTCCTCAGCATGCTGCAAAGCGCAAAAGTTGATGTTTTCTTGAACTCGCAGGCTACAGAAGCCACAATCACCGATAACAAAATCAAATGTTTGAAAGTTACAGATGATCAGTTTTGCGGATCAGAATTTATTGATGCCAGCTATCTGGGTGAGCTGCTTCCACTAACAAACACTGCCTTCAATCTTGGACGTCAAGACCTATATGCTTACGATGACTTTTCGGCTTTGAAACTTCAAATGCGCACAAGGCTTACTCTTCCTAAAGATTTGACAGATGTTGAGCAAGATAGTTTGGCTTCGCTTCCATTCATGCAGCATCCAGAAACCTATGACCCTAAGGCAATTCAAGTAACCAGTGGAATGCCTTCTTTTACCTACCGACTCTGCATAACAAAGGGTGGTAAGAGTAGACCTTTTCAGATCTATCCTGAAGATGAAAAATACATCCCAGCCTGGCGTCTAATTGCTCAAGCCTTCTATAAAAAGGGCTGTTCAGATTGTGAAAATAAGCCAACTCACAAAGTAACTAAATTCTGGCGCACCGCATTAGTTCAAGGTGACAAATGGGATCTAAACTCTTTGAACTCCTTCACCAACTTCCCGCTGCCACAGGACTACATAACAGATCCTTCAACTAGGGCAGGCTATAACCTTCAGGCAGCTCATTATATTGAATCTCTATACGCCTATCTTCAAGGTCCAAATAGTCCTGTCGCGCTAGAGCAACAGACAGCGGAGGGTTTTGGGATTTGCAATGATGAGTTCACCGACAATAACAACATCCCTTACGAACCATATATTCGTGAAGGCAGAAGAATAATTGGCCAATCCACACTTCTAGCAACAGATGAACTCTCTGGTTCTTTTAAATCAGACTCAATCGGTTTAGCTAAATATCCTCTAGATAACAAGCTGAGCATCAACATCCAATACAAGAACCAGTTATTCCGAGACTACACAACCTTCTTGCAATCTAAAGTCTATGAAATGCCTTTCTCGATCACGGTTCCTAAGGCTGGACCAGATAATTTGTTGGTCTCGGTTGCAGTGTCAACCTCACCTCTTGCTTACGGATCTTTACGTATGGAGCCACATTTCATGGCTTTGGGTCAGGCCACAGGTATAGGTGCCGCGCTAGCTTTCAAGAATGCAGTCTCAGTCAAAGAGATTTCGGTGGCATCTTTGCAAGAAATTTTAACCGGATTAGGTCAAAGACTTCACTTGGTAAAGAAATAGTTTTTCTATTTACTAAATCTAGGTCGGTTCTTTATTACTGATGGGCCTAGCGAAAGAATAATAATTATTCCGAGAACGCCAGCGCCAACAAAAACATTTCTCACGCCAAAACCTTGAATTAGTCCACCAGCTAAGGCTGTGCTGGTAACTGTTCCAACAGTAATTAGAGCCGACACAGTTGCCATTACTCGACCACGAACTTCATCCGGGGTTCGTAACTGAATGAGACCGGTGCCGAAGGTGTTAAGAAGCGACATTGAGATTCCACCTAGGAAACCAAAAACCATTACTACCCACCAGTGGTGAGCGTTACCTATGATGATGACTGCTGTTGCAACATACAAAATAGCAACAGCAACAATCGCCAAGTGGAATTTAGCTGGAATTTTCGCAAAGGTCGCAAAAACACCTCCGATAACTGCTCCGGAAGCGAAGATTGCACCAACTAAACCATAAATCAAAGGTGTTCCTTGCAATTCATCAATGATCAAGAACACTTCACCAACCTGGATGACACCTAGAGAGACAATCAATACTGTTACCAGAATCACTATTGATCTAACCAGTTTGTCTTGGAATATGAACTTCACGCCAGCTAAAACCTTTAATCCTTCATCGGAGGAGATTCCGACCGTCCTATTCACATTGAGGACCAAAATCACAACTATGAGACCTATAAAAGAAACGCTGTCGATTATGAAAGGCCAGAAATATCCAGTCGTGCTAACCAGGATTCCACCAACTGCTGGAGCGATAAGTGAACCCATAGCTGAGAAGGTAGTTTGTAATCCGTTAGCTCGAGTCAAATCACCTTTGGTTGTGAGTGAAGGAAGTAAGGCATTGAAGGAAGCGTTAACCGCAGTGTTAGCACTTGCTGACACTAGAAGAGCAAAGTATGACCACCAGATTGGAAAACCAAAAGCCAATGACAGGCTAGCTAGGCTCATTATTCCTAATAGCGGCGGCATGAGTTTTTTGGTGCTGTATCGATCGGCTAATAAACCTGCCCAGGGGGAGAGGAAAATCGAGGGAATCAACATACACAGAAACAGTGCAGCTACACCGGCCGCTCCTGCAGAGTTTTTATCTCTGAGAACAACGGCAAATGTGGTCAATGCACTGCCTAAAAACGAAAGGCCGTTAGCGGCTGAAAGTATTTGTATTTTCAGCCATTGGGTTTCAGTTACCAAAACAACCTCCTTACTTATAATCTAGTTGTAGCGGGGGAGTCCGAGAGGGGTTATGGGTGTCTAATCCCTATTTAGCAAAATCTAAAGCGTATTCATTCCTTTCAGAACCTAGGTTTTGCGATTTATGAGTTTCAGACGTTTTGATGCATTAGATAGCGCAAGAGCGAGCATGATGGTGCTCGGCGTCTTTGTTCACACTGCTCTAATCTTGCCTTTGTTCTACCCGAATCGTTCTTACGGTGATGGGCTCGCGATAGCTGGGATCTATCAAATCATCCATATCTTTAGAATGCCCACGTTCTTCTTTCTTGCTGGAATATTTGGTTCTGCTCTTTTATTGAAATCCAGTTATATCGGTTTCATAATCTCAAGATTCAAAAGAATTGTCTCCGTGGTCTTTGTTGCCGGTGCAATCATTGCGGCAGTCTTGCTACCTAACGGGTGCCAAGCTTGCAGTGCTGTTGGTAGCTCCAGTTATATGGATAACGGGTGGTTACACCTTTGGTTTCTCTTTTATCTGGCAATCATTTCCCATGTAGTTTTGCTTATCCACTGGCTTTTCAGCAGGCTAAGTGAAGATGGCTATAAAAGAGCTCTGGGTTACCTTGCCAGCAAAATAACATTCAATCCACTGTGGCTGGTTCTCTTAAGCGGTTTAACTCTTTTGATTCCTGGATATTTAGGCAATGATGGTGCACTCAAAATGACTTTCGCACTCATTCCTAATCCATCGCTTTTAGCTGTATTCACCTTGTTTTATGTTGTTGGTTGGATTTGCTTCTATGACATTGATCAGGTTCTCATAAACCTAAAAAAATGGTCTTGGTTGAACCTTGTCATTGGTGGATTAGCTGGGGGTAGTGTAGGTCTTCTGTCAGTTTTTAACGTCAGTTTTTCTCTTCATGCTTTTACATACACCTGCGGAATGTGGTTCATAACTGTTGGGCTGGTTGGAATATTTATCAGGTATCTACCTAAACGAACTAGATTCTTCGGTTTCTTTATTGATGCGAGCTATTGGGTTTACCTCTGGCACGTGATTTTTGTTTTGCTTTTTGCATACCTGTTTAGCTTGGCTGGTTTCACGCTTTGGATATCATTAACTTTGACATCCCTGCTGGCATTGTTGATCACCGCGTATAGCTATGAATGGTTTGTCAAAGATACCTTGGTAGATAAATGGTTATCCGGTCGCAGAAGAAGGGAACTTGCAAAAACTAGTAGTCGTTAGTTTGAGAAGAAGCTAGAAGTCTTCTTAGGGAATCAACACGATTAGCAACGTTGGAGCTCTTTAGTGCAGCCTCATCCAAACTGCAGTCCGGGGAATCAGCAAGATGGCTGCAGTCTCTAGGGCAGGTCTTAACTATTTCCCAAAGGTCTTCAAAACTTCTCAAAAGGTTATTTGGTTGAATGTGGCCCAAACCAAAAGATCTAACCCCTGGGGTGTCGATAATCCAAGTGCCTGGATTGACTTGGAGTGCTCTAGCAGAGCTTGAAGTGTGACGTCCTCTACCGGTAACAACATTCACTTCTCCGGTTGAACGATAGGCTCCTGGAACCAGTAGATTCACCAGCGTTGACTTACCAACCCCGCTTGCACCAACAAGGACCGTTATCTGCTTATCAAGGAAGTTTTGTAATTGGTTTAGTTCCGGTTTGTCTTTTTGAGTGAGAATGATCGGGATTGAGAGATCGGCAAAGTGTTGAGTTAGTGCAGTTGAATCAGCCAAATCAACCTTAGTTAGGCATAAGGCAGGGGATAACCCCGCATCAAAAGCTGCAGCTAGATACCTGTCAATTAGCCTTGTTCTAGGTTCTGGATTAGCTACCGCTGCAACGATGAGCATCTGAGTAGCATTGGCAACAATAACTCGCTCAACCTGGTCACTGTCATCGGCACTTCTTCTAAGTAACGAAGTTCTAGGTTCGACCCTAACTATTAGCGCTAAAGCACCATCTGAACCAGAAGTGTCACCAGCTAGGCCAACCTTGTCGCCAACAACGGCCCCTGCTTTCCTTAGCTCTTTTCCTAAAGTCGCAGTTATTTCAGAATTATCCTCTAGGGCAACCTGATACCGTCCTAGATCAACCTGGGTGATTATTCCAGCGACAGCATTTTCGTGGCTGGGTCTGTTCTTGGTTCTTGGTTTATTGCCTTTAGGGTTTGGTCTTACTCGAACATCGGTTTCATCGAGATCATGCTCTGATTCGTTGCCTTCGTATAACCAACTCAAACTAGTTAGCTCCAATAAGTTCTGACCACATTGAAACAAAGTCAGGCATAGTTTTACTCACAACAGAGACATCTGAAACGGTTATGTCTTCAACACGAAGACCAATAATGGCAGCAGCGGTGGCCATCCTGTGATCCGCATAGGTATCCCAGATTGCTCCATGCATCGAATCAGTTGGAGTGATTTCTATGCCATCCTCAAGTTCTTTGGCGTTGCCACCGATTTTGTTTATCTCAGAAGTTAAGGCTAATAACCTATCGGTTTCATGTCCACGAAGGTGAGCTATTCCTGTAATTCGAGATGGGCTATCCGCTAGCACTGCTAAAGCAATAATCACGGGAGCCAATTCACCACCGATACTCAAATCAATGTCTAATCCCTTGATTGAACCATCACCTGAGATAAGTAGATCTGTTCCATTAAATGTGATGGTTCCACCCATTCTTTGAAGGATTTCAACAAAATGTTTACCAACTTGAGTAGTTTCAATGGGCCAGTTCTTTACTCGAACTGTCCCACCGGAAACTAGAGCAGCAGCTAAGAAAGGCCCAGCATTAGATAGGTCAGGTTCAATCACGACTTCTCTGCCATGAATAGGACCTGGTTCAACTACCCAGCAGTTCTCTTCTGGTTGAAGAATGTCAACACCACGTGCCTTTAGACAGGCAATAGTCATTTCGATGTGGGGAAGGCTTGGAACGCTCTCACCAACGTGTCTAAGTTTTAGACCCTTTGTGAATCTTGGGGCTGCCAGCAATAGCCCTGAAACAAACTGGCTAGAAGCGCTGGCATCTATCTCGATCTCACCACCAGCTATCTCGCCATCTGAAGTGATGGTAAAGGGGAGTGTTCCACGTCCCTCGTCCTCGACAATAACCCCTAGTTTTCTTAGGGAATCAATGGTGGTCTTCATGGGTCTCAATCGAGCTTCCACATCCCCATCAAAGGTGATCGTTCCTTTGAAAAGCGCTGCAATCGGAGGGACAAACCGCATCACAGTCCCCGCTAAACCGCAGTTAATCTGGGCATTTAAGTCCATGTCAGTGGTTGCTGGGAGAATGCTTATGTTGTTGTCCTTTCGTGTGATTTGGGTTCCTAGGTTCTCTAGGGACCCAATCATGAGGGAGGAATCTCTGGATTCCAGAGGAGCAACAAGTGTCGAAGGACTATCAGCTAGCGCTGAAAGGACTAATTCTCGGTTGGTTAGAGATTTAGATCCTGGCAGAGAGACTGTTCCCGATACGGCATGGCTAATTGTTGGTGCTAACCAACTCTTTTTAGCCGGTTGGGAATAATTCTGCTCAGTCATTAGTTATATCCTAGCGACAATAAAAAACCGGTCACAGAGCCGTTCATGATCAAAACCTTTGAAAGGGGTTATCTATTACCAAAACACTAACCACTCACACACCACAGGCGAAACGCCACCAATACCGCAGCGCAACACCTACAACTGGAGGCGTAGACTTCGAATCGATGACTGATCACAGAACACCTTCAACCCCGATGGAGCTTTTGCTCTCGACTGAATATGACTGGCTGCGCGTGAAGTGCTCCCAGATCTCCCATTCCATCGCCATCAAAAAAGGCGTAAAAGTAAACGTTGAGGAGCTTTTCGTTGACACTGTAGCGAAAGCTATCCGTTTACAGCACAACTACACTGACCGTGGTCTCACACTTAGACCTTGGCTTACCGTTGTCGCAAAAAACCAAGCCATTACCATGGCTAATGCGCTGCAGAAGAAGGCAGCGAAGCACCAGGAAACCACGGTTACCAACGAAGACGGTGAAGAAATCGACTTCTTGGAAAACATGGAACACCCAGACCTTCAAGGAAATTCAATCGAAGGCGATTTAATTTCAAGATTCAACATGCAGCAGATAAACGCAGCAATCGAGAAAATTCAACCTCAATATGCCGAAGTAATTCGTCTGAACATGATTGATGGTCACACCTACGCTCAGATCTCTGAAATGTTGAATATCCCACAGAACACTGTTTCAAGCCGTGTGTCCCGCGGTCGTGAAGAGCTCGCACCTGTTCTCAAAGATTTAGCCATTGAATTTGGCATTACCGGTAAGAAGAAGGAAAAGTAAAAATGAGTGACGTTACCTGTAAAGAAGCAAAAGAGAAGGTCTACGATTATCTGGCTCAAGAAGTTGACGATGACACAAAGAACTCAATCAATGGACACCTGAAAGATTGTGTTACCTGTGCAGGTGAATATGCAATTGAGCTTCAGATAAGTTCATTTATTAGTTCGTCAAGTTTGAGCAAAATAAGCACTGGTGAGCTCGTGGAAAGAGCCTACTTGCAGCTGGCAAAGGATTTTTCTGATTCATCAAAGGAATTCGATGAAGCTATCAAATCTATTGATGACGCTATCGATGACATCAAGAACGCTCAAGCAAGAAACATTGATCTGGAAAGTGAAGAAAGTTAGCTTCCGGGGATTTTAGAACTCTTGTTCAGGTAGATCCAACCAGCCATACCAGTTTTGGTTTAAGACTAGCCAAGCGATAAGTCCGTGACCCTGTTGTCCAGGCATTCCAAATGTTGAGTTACGCAATTCCGTGTTGAAACCCTGGTGATCAACTAATGGACGGAAAGCATCCACAAAAGGCAGAGATCTTCTGGCTGCAACGTCCTCAAATCCAGATGACAGATGTTCAATCTCATAATTCAACTGAGGATTGCGACTTGGAATTGGACTAACAATAAAAGGTTGAACACCTTTGCTTATTGCGGTGTCGAGGATGTTAGCTAGGTTCAATCTTGATCGAGACATCGAGATCCCGGCATTGATGTCGTTAGCGTTTAGTGCGATCACCAATCTGTTGTCGGTGTCTGCTGAGAATCTTTTTGCTGCTTCATCTAACCATTGGTCAGCTAGTTGGGCTGTGTTAACTTCAGGGGTCGGAAGAGCATAGAAATCAACTCTTGGGAATTCGCTTTGGGTTTTCGCAACTATACGACCAACCCAGCCAAGACCTTTAGGGTCGCCACCAGAACTAATCAGATCGTCACCGATGATGACGATTCTGATGTTCCTTCTGGTTTCATTCATAGTCTTAGCTAAATGCTCGCTCGATTAGGTCAGCCTGTTCAGCAGCGTGACGCTTAGCCGAACCGGTTGCAGGGGAAGCGCTAGCTGGACGTGAAACCAACTTAGCAACCTGACCGTTCATGTATTTAGGTAGGAATAGACCGATGTATGTCCAAGGACCCTGGTTAGCTGGCTCATCCTGAACCCAAACCAATTCAGCGTTTGGATATTGAGCATAGGTAGCCTTGATCTCATCAACCGGTGTTGGGTAAAGCTGTTCAACTCGAACAATTGCTGTTGTAGTGTCGTTTCGCTTTTGAGCTTCAGCCAAAAGATCCCAGTAGACCTTACCTGAACAGAACAGAACCTTCTTCACTTCAGACTTGTTTAGTCCACGCTCATCATCGATGACTTCTTTGAATGAACCGTTAGTGAAATCGGCAACATCAGATGAAGCTGCTTTCAATCTCAACATTGATTTAGGTGTGAAGATTACTAACGGTCTTCTTGGACGAGAGTATGCCTGCTTGCGCAGAAGGTGGAAGTGGTTAGCTGGAGTTGATGGCTGAGCAACAGTCATGTTGTTTTCAGCACAAAGCTGCAGGTATCTTTCAATACGTGCAGATGAGTGGTCTGGACCCTGGCCTTCGTAACCGTGTGGGAGAAGTAGAACTAGTGATGAGTGTTGACCCCACTTTTGTTCTGCTGAAGAGATGAACTCGTCCATGATGGTTTGTGCACCGTTACCAAAATCACCAAACTGTGCTTCCCAAAGAACAAGAGCGTCTTTGCGTTCGACCGAGTAACCATACTCAAAGCCCATAGCTGCATACTCGCTCAAAAGTGAGTCATAGATATAGAACTTGGCTTGATTCTCGGCAAGGTTTCTAAGTGGCATCCACTCCTGACCGTTGAGTCGATCGTGGAATACAGCATGTCTTTGCACGAAGGTTCCACGACGGGAGTCCTGGCCAGCCATTCTCACGTTCACGCCTTCAATCAGCAATGAACCTAGAGCCATAAGCTCACCGAAGCCCCAGTCGATGCCACCTTCACGGCTCATCTCAACACGCTTAGCGAGCAACTGCTGCAACTTAGGGTGAACGTTGAAGTTAGGCGGCAAGTTAGAGTGGGCATCACCGATGAGTTCAACAACTGCCTTTGACACAGCGCTTACGTGTTGAATCTCAGGGTTATCGCTAGCAGTTGTTCCAATACCAACCGGACGCTGCTGCAATTCAGCAGGCTTTGAGGTTGCTTCGTGAACTTCTGTGAAAGCATTCTCAAGTTTTGCTGTGAAGTCAGTGTTTGAAGCTTCGAACTCTTCACGGGTGATGTCGCCTCGACCAACGAGAGATTCAAGGTAGAGGGTTCTAACTGAACGTTTAGCTTCAATCAAGTTATACATCAAAGGCTGAGTCATCGACGGATCGTCACCTTCGTTGTGACCTCGACGGCGGTAACAAACAAGGTCAATGACCGCATCCTTCTTGAAGGTCTGACGATATTCGAAAGCGAGTTGAGAAACACGAACAACAGCTTCAGGGTCATCACCGTTCACGTGGAAAATTGGAACTTGGATGCTCTTAGCAATATCTGTTGCATAAACAGTTGAACGAGACATGCTCGGTGGGGTTGTGAAACCAACCTGGTTGTTGATCACAATGTGAACTGTTCCACCGGTTCTGTATCCACGAAGATTCATCATGTTTAGGGTTTCAGGAACAACACCTTGACCTGCAAATGCCGCATCACCGTGAATTAGTAGCGGAAGAACTGGGTTTTTTTCAGGGGATTTGTCTAGACGATCAAGTTTTGCTCGAACAATACCTTCAAGAACAGGGTTAACTGCTTCAAGGTGTGAAGGGTTAGCAGCTAGGTAGACCTTGGTGGTATTTCCCTTGGCACTTGTGAAAACACCTGAGGTTCCCAAGTGATACTTAACATCTCCAGAACCCTGAACGGTCTTGGTGTCTGTGTTACCTTCAAATTCTTTAAAAACCTGACCGTAAGTTTTACCAGCAATGTTGGTTAGAACATTCAGACGACCTCGGTGAGCCATACCGATAGCAACTTCGTCAAGGTTGGCATCAGCAGCAGCCTGCAGAATTGCATCAAGGGCAGCAATAGTTGATTCTCCACCTTCAAGGCTGAAACGCTTTTGCCCTACAAACTTGGTCTGCAAGAAAGTTTCAAAAGCTTCAGCTTCGTTTAACTTCTCAAGGATTCTTAGTTGCTGTTCACGGGTTGGCTTCTCATAAGGACGCTCTAGTTTCTCTTGCATCCATTTACGCTCTTCAGGTGAGTGGATGTGCATGTATTCAACACCTACGGTTCGGCAGTAGCTATCACGAAGGATCTTTAGAACATCTCTAACCAGCATCTTTGACTTGCCACCAAAACCACCGGTCTTGAAGCTTCTATCCAGATCCCAAAGGCTTAGTCCGTGAGTTAGCACATCTAGGTCAGGGTGTGATCTTTGCTTGTATTCAAGTGGATCGATGTCTGCCATTAGGTGACCGCGAACGCGGTAAGCGTTGATCAGTTCCTGAACTCTAGTTTCTTTGCTTCTAGATTCGCTGTCGCTTAGTTCAATATCGGTTGACCAGCGAATAGGTTGGTAAGGAATACGAAGGTCAGCAAAAATCTCGTCGTAGAAGTTTCTCTCACCAAGAAGTAGTTCGTTGATGATTCTTAGAAACTCACCAGATCCTGCACCCTGAATGACTCTGTGGTCATATGTGGAGGTTAATGTAATAACTTTCGAAACACCTAGTTTTGCTAGATGTTCTTCGCTCATGCCTTGGAATTCAGCGGGGTAATCAAGAGCACCGGCACCGATGATGCAGCCCTGGCCTTTAGTAAGTCTTGGTACTGAGTGAACAGTTCCAATACCACCTGGGTTAGTTAGAGAAGCTGTTGTTCCAGCAAAGTCTTCAGCGGTTAGTTTGTTATCTCTTGCACGCTTGACTAGATCTTCATAGGCATTTAGATACTCAGCGAAGTTTAGTTTCTGAGCTTTTTTGATGTTTGGAACTAGAAGAGCTCTTGTGCCATCTGGTTTAGGGATGTCGATTGCAAGTCCAAAGTTGATATTTGCTGGTGAAACAGCAGCCGGCTTGCCTTCAACTTCTTCGTAATAAACATTCTGTGAAGGGAATTCTTTGAGTGCACGGATAATTGCATATCCGATGATGTGGGTGAAAGAAACCTTCCCACCGCGAGTTCTATTCAAATGTGAGTTGATCACAATTCGGTTATCAATCAAAAGTTTTGCTGGAATCGCACGAACGCTAGTGGCAGTTGGAATGCTAAGCGAGGCATCCATGTTGGCAGCAAGAGTCTTGGCCATACCTTTGAGAATGTTTACTTGGTCTTCTGCCTGCTCGTCGGTTTGCGGAGCTGATGCAACAGGGGCTTGAGCTGGAATCGGTGTTGGTTGAGGTTCAACTCTTGTAGTTTTAGCAACCAGAGGGATAGATCCGGTCGGTGCTGGTTCACTAACCGCAGCCGGTTGAACCGCTGGGGTTACCGCAGGGGCAACGCTCACCTGACCTGATTTTTGTTGATGGAAGCTTTCAAGTAGCGGAAGCCATTCTTTGTCGACTGACTCCGGATTTGCTAGCCATTGGCCATACATTTCCTCAACTAGCCACTGATTTTGACCAAAATCTTGGTTGTCGTTGGACAACTCGTCACCTCGTAATTCCGCTTGAATAGTGCCATATAAGCCTACCTGCTTATGCCTTGCAGGTTTTTATCCACAGGAAACTCTGGGTAAAGATTGGGGTCGGGTATGCTAAAAAATGCTATGGATTCCGACCATCCCAACCTAAAGGCCATAATCTAAATGGACCCTTGGTTCTTACTTGCCCTAGGGGTCCTGCTTACCCTAGGTACCGGCATATTTGTTGCCAGCGAATTCTCCATGATCAACCTTGAGCGAACTGAGCTTGAAGGTAGGGCAGACAGGGGAGAAAAGGGCCTGAGCGCCTCAATCAGGGCTCTAAAGCGCACCAGCACTCACCTTTCAGGGGCTCAACTGGGCATAACGTTGACCACCATGCTCACTGGGTTCCTAGCGGAGCCAGCTTTAGCCACAATCCTGGAACCACAGTTGGCTTTTCTTGGTTTATCTGCGAATGGACTTCATGACACTTCTCTGGTTGTCTCTTTGGTTATTGCCACTATCTTTTCAACTCTGGTCGGGGAGCTCATACCGAAAAAGCTGGCACTAACACTGCCTTTACAGGTAAACAAGCTTGTTGTTGGGTTCCAAGTCGTGTTCACCTTTATCTTCAGTTGGTTAATCTGGCTGCTAAATCGGTCAGGTAATGCAATTGTTAGATCTTTAGGTATTGAACCTAAGGAGGAACTCAGCTCTTCAAGAACGGCAGATGAACTAAGTTCTCTGGTTAAGCGTTCAGCCTCTCTTGGTGCTTTAGAGCAACGCACCGCAGATCTCATTACTAAAACTTTGGCCTTATCTCAATTAGTTGCGGCAGATGTTATGACTCCGCGCACCAAAGTTTCATCAATCGACTCATCATCAACAGTTCAGGACATTATTCATCTTTCTGATCAGACTGGGTTCTCAAGATTTCCAGTTTTTGATGGTTCAAGCGATGATGTCGCCGGTGTGGTTCACGTTAAAGCAGCAGCCTCAGTGCCGAGAGAAAAAAGGAACAGCGTTCCGGTTACAGCATTGATGGTTGAACCTTTTAGAGTTCCAGAAACCATTTCTCTAGAAAAACTCATGGGTGTTCTCAGATCTAAAGGTTTGCAGTTAGCCATCGTTGTTGACGAATATGGTGGCACAGCCGGGATAGTGACTTTGGAAGATCTTGTTGAAGAACTTGTTGGTGAACTAGGCGATGAACACGATAAGGCCAAAGTTGATATTCGCTCGGGCAAAGATAAGAGCGTTTCTTTTCCAGGAATGTTCCGTCCAGATGAAGCCTTAGACAAACTTGGAATCAAAGTTCCCGAAGCTGGTTCCTACGAAACCGTTGGTGGTTATCTAATGTCTGTGCTGGGTCGTGTCGCAGTTGTTGGTGACGAAGTTCAGATTGACTCTGGAAAGCTTCTGGTTGAACGCATGGATGCTAGGAGAGTTGACCGGATTAGATTCATCCCAGATGCAGTAGTTGGTGATCAGGATGAGTAGTGCTTGGTCAGGTTTATTAGCATTCGTTGGTTTGTTGTTGTTGAATGGTTTCTTTGTTGCTGCCGAGTTTGCAGTTATTTCAGCAAGAAGAGCGCAGATTGAACCTCGAGCAGAAGCCGGTTCAAGGCCTGCAAAACTAACTATCAAAGCCATGGAGCAAGTGAGTCTTATTTTGGCTACCTGTCAATTAGGTGTGACCATTAGCGGTCTTTTGATCCTGTTGGTCGCTGAACCTTCTATTCATGAGTTGCTCCATGCGCCCTTAGGAAGTTTCGGCTTTAGCGAATCTCTTACTACCGGAATCTCTTTTGCCATAACCCTGGTGATTGTTTCTTTTCTGCATGTTTTGATTGGTGAGATGGTTCCTAAGAACATCTCATTCTCTATCCCGGATAGGGCAGCGCTGGTTTTAGCGCCAATAGTCTATGGGCTTGCTGTTGTGGTCAAACCTTTGGTGGTTGCCTTGAACGCGATAGCTAATGCGTCACTTAGGTTATTTAGAATCAAGCCTAA
>CAIXVE010000068.1 GCA_903922825.1 uncultured Micrococcales bacterium
TGGCACCTCGATGTCGGCTCGTCGCATCCTGGGGCTGGAGTAGGTCCCAAGGGTTGGGCTGTTCGCCCATTAAAGCGGCACGCGAGCTGGGTTTAGAACGTCGTGAGACAGTTCGGTCTCTATCCTCTGCGCGCGCAGGAAATTTGAGAAGACCTATCCCTAGTACGAGAGGACCGGGATGGACTAACCTCTGGTGTGTCAGTTGTTCCGCCAGGAGCACCGCTGATTAGCTACGTTGGGGAAAGATAACCGCTGAAAGCATCTAAGCGGGAAGCTTGCTTCAAGATGAGATTTCCATGACTTCGGTCGAGAGGCTCGCAGTAGACTACTGCGTTGATAGGTTGGATGTGGAAGCGAGGACTAAAGACTCGTGGAGCTGACCAATACTAATAAGCCAATAACTTGATTACTTTTTGCTTGCGTCCACTATGTGGTTCCCGAGGTATGTTCGGGAATCAAAAGATCACACTTCACTGTGTGTCACGATTCACATAACTCAATAGTGTTTCGGCGGCCATAGCGAGAGGGAAACGCCCGGTTACATTCCGAACCCGGAAGCTAAGACTCTCTGCGCCGATGGTACTGCAAGGGGGACCTTGTGGGAGAGTAGGACACCGCCGGACTTAATTTAGTGAAAATGGCCACCTTATCTAGGTGGCCATTTTTATTTAAACCATAAACTCTTTTTTAGGAGAACAAATGTCAGATCGACCGGAACGCAGAAGCGGCCCAGGCAGAAGACCTGAAGGTCGAAACTCGGAGGGGCGTCCTGCTAGGGACGATTCTCGTCCAGCAAGGAGACCTTCAGGTAATGCCTCTGAACGTCGTTCAGGTGGCAGTGAGGGTCGTCCTGCCTGGCAGGAGCGCGTAGCTCGACCACCTAAGCCTGATGCTGAGAAATCGCCTATGATTCCTGACGAAATCACTGAGGAAGACTTAGAGCTTGGCATTCGAGTTCAACTGAAGACTTTGACTGCTGAGAATGCTGAATGGACCGCGAGGCATCTAGCGATGGTTAATTTGCTGCATGATCAGGACCCACAACTTGCTCACAAGCACGCCCTTGCAGCTGCTCGTCGTGCCGGCCGTATCGCTATTGTTCGTGAAACTCTAGGTATTACGGCATACCAGGTGGGGGATTACGGGCTAGCGCTTAGAGAATTGACCACATATCGCAGGCTTTCTGGTTCAAATGACCAGATTCCGTTGATGGTGGATTGTGAAAGAGGGCTTGGCCGCCCTGAAAAGGCCTTGGAATTGGGGCGTTCTGTTGACAGATCGAAGTTGCCTGTTTCAGTGAGGGTTAATTTAGCCATTGTTATGTCGGGGGCTCGGTTGGATTTGGGTCAGAATGATATGGCTTTGGTTGAACTTGAAATCCCAGAACTCGATCCAACAAAAGTATATGAATTTTCCACAAGCCTCTTCCGTGCGTACGCAGATACCCTTATAATCGGGAACAGAGAAAGTGAAGCGAAGCGCTGGAGCGATTTAGCCGACAGAGCAGAGCAACACTTCCTCGGGATGAACAACCCCGAGAACGAGGTCTTCTCAGTAATAGAGGAGATACAGATTCCCGAGGTGTCACCATCGGTTCGGTATTCAAAATCCCAGCATGAACGCGCAACCGAGACACCTCGGGAATCCTCATTTAAAGGTAGAAAATAGAATCATGGAAGAAAAACCAGAGAAACCTAAGCGCCCAGCGTTCGAACCTAAGAAAAACAGTTTCGGTCCACCACCTAAAAATGGCAAAGGACCTAACGGCAAAGGCTTCGGCGGACCACCTAAGGGTCGTAGCCGAGGACCAGGTCGTGGGCGCTAGTTCCATCTGGAACCAATTTGATTTGTTGCTAGCTGATCTTGATGGAGTTATCTATGAAGGAACGAAAGCAATTGACAATGCTGTTGATTCAGTAAATTCGCTAGCTGCTAGAGGAGTTCAAGTTGGCTATGTCACCAACAATTCTTCGAGAAAATCTCAAACTATAGCTGATCAACTTAATGGATTTGGTCTGAATTCAACTGCAGATGACATTATTTCTTCAGGTCAAACTGCTGTTGAACTTTTACAAACTAAAGTCGCCAGCGGCTCCAAGATTTATGTTGTTGGTGGGGAAGGTTTACGTTCCAGAGTTGAAGCTGCTGGATTTGAAATTGTTTCGAGTAGTCAAGATAACCCGGCAGCAGTTGTTCAAGGTTTTGCTCCAGAAGTTTCTTGGAGAGAATTAGCAGAAGCTTCCTATTGCATTCAAAACGGTGCAATCTGGATTGCAACTAACAATGACTGGACACTTCCCCAGGAAAGAGGCATCGCTCCTGGCAATGGCACTTTAGTTTCCGCAGTTCACACAGCAGTTGGTCAATTTCCAGTGGTAGCTGGTAAGCCAGATCCTGCAATATTTAGAACTGCGCTTAAAGTTTTCAATGATCGAACAGCACTGTTTGTTGGCGATCGACTTGAAACAGACATTCTTGGCGCGTCAAATGCGGGAGTGACCTCAGCACTTGTGCTAACTGGAATATCCAACAAGAAGGATGTTCTGTCCGCCAAAGTCGGCGAAAGACCAGACTTTATTCTTGAATCTTTAGCAGATCTATTGGTGGACTACCCAGAATTAAAAGAAACCAAACGTGGATGGAAGTGTGCCGAAGCTGAGGTTGAACTCTTAGGTGAGAGAGTTTTAGTTGTTGCAGGTGAACCACGCTCCATCAATGCGCTCAGGGCTGCGTGTAAAGTTATTTGGAATGCGGATAAACACATCCACTTTTTAGATGTCCAGAAAGTTTTGTTCGAGTAGAGGTTTATGGTGAACGATAAAATACAACAGATTCAAGAACAGCTTGCTGGGATTACTAAATTGGATTTAGCAGAACAGCCAGAGGCTTTTTCTCAATTGCACGCTGAGTTAGACGCTCAACTTAATCCTGGTAGCCAGGAATCAAGCGACCAAGCGTGAACGCAGACAGTCAAATACGCCTTGACCTTGCTTTAGTTGAGCGTGAATTAGCCAGATCTAGAAATCAGGCTTCTCAACTTATCGAATCCGGACGGGTTTACATCGCTGGCAAGGAGGCCAGGAAGTCTTCTCAATTGGTTGGAGATAGCCAGGAGATTGTTGTCTTGCCGGCTACAGACTACGTTTCTCGCGCCGGTCATAAACTCTCTGCCGCCCTTACCGAGTTTCAGATAGATGTTGAAGGCGCTACCTGCCTTGATGTTGGAGCGTCGACCGGTGGTTTCACTGATGTTCTGTTGAGACGCGGGGCGAGGACTGTTTTCGCACTGGATGTTGGCCATTCCCAGCTTTCAGAGTCGCTTTTGGATAACCGTATGGTTTACAACATTGAGAATTTCAATGCTCGAGAGCTTTCTCAGGAAAGCCTCGGTCAAAGAGTTGGCGGAAGAATAAACGATTCAACAATTTCAATCGTTGTAGCCGATCTGAGTTTTATTTCATTAACTCTTGTTCTAAAGCAAATCCACGAGACTGCTCCAAAGGCAGATTTAGTTGTTCTAATAAAGCCTCAATTTGAGGTGGGTAAACAATCTTTGGATGCTTCTGGAATAGTTAACGATCATCGTCTTCGCGCTTTTGCCCTGAATCAAGTGATTACTGAAGCCAAGGCCGTTGGCCTAGGGCTTCACGGGCTTATTAAGTCGCCACTTCCTGGCACTCACGGCAATATCGAATACCTTGCTTGGTTCAATTCTGTGGAGACGGACTGGAGTATTGACTGGTCTGGCAGAATTGAAGAACTAGCCAAAGCCAAAGGCTAGATTAGTAAGTGAAGGCGGTGCTTAGTATGGCTCAATCAAGAAACATCTTGGTGGTAGCTCACACGCGCCGAGAAGATGCAGTCAATGCTTGCCTTGAAACCGTGGAACAACTTTTGGCGGCTGGTTTGACGCCAGTGATGACACCGGAGCAGCTTGTTGAATTGGATGAATTCCTTGGAACAAGAAATCCTTTGTTTGCTAAAGCAAGGGAACTTGGCGTTGAAGTTCCAGAGCAAGAACTTGAATTGGTGATGGTTCTTGGTGGTGATGGAACTATTTTGAAGGCCGCCGAAATTGTTAGAGAAACCGCTACGCCGCTGATGGGGATTAACTTAGGCCATGTCGGGTTCTTGGCTGAAAGTGAGCGCGAGGGGTTATCTCATGCTGTTTCCCGAGTTGTCGATAAAGATTATTTGGTCAAGGACCGTTTGACTTTGGATGTAAAAGTTTTAGTGGCGGGTAAAGAGGTTTACCGCACTTGGGCACTTAACGAAGCAACTGTTGAAAAGAGTGCTGCTGAGCGAATGCTTGAAGTAGTTGTTGAAATTGATTCACGCCCACTTTCTAGTTTTGGTTGCGATGGAGTAATCATGGCGACTCCAACCGGCTCAACTGCTTACGCCTTTAGTGCAGGTGGACCGGTGGTTTGGCCAAGTGTTGAAGCTATCCTGATGGTCCCTCTATCTGCGCATGCCCTTTTTGCGAGGCCTCTTGTCATAAGCCCGCGATCTCTGTTAGCTGTTGAAGTTTTGGATAGATCGGCTGGCACAGGTGTGCTTTGGTGTGATGGACGAAGAACAACTGACCTTCCAGTTGGAGCAAGAGTGGAAGTTAGTCGTTCAAGTAAATCTGTGCGATTAGCTAGATTGCGACAGGGTCCATTTACTAATCGTTTGGTGAAAAAGTTCTCTCTTCCGGTTGCCGGTTGGCGTGGTCCAGAAACACCTGAAAACTAAAAAGCGTTCATAAATATGATTCAAGATATTCAGATTAAAGATTTAGGTGTCATTAGTGACGCAGAATTAACTTTCCACAAAGGTTTCACTGTTCTAACTGGCGAAACCGGCGCGGGTAAGACAATGGTCTTGACTGCTCTTGGGTTATTGCTTGGTGAAAGATCTGATTCAGGTGCGATTAGGGCAGGTGCTGAACTTACATCTGTTTCGGGCACCTGGAGCCTGCCGAGCACTCACTCAGTCATCACTCGTGTAGAAGAAGCTGGTGCGATTGTTGATGAAGGCCAACTGATTCTCTCGAGACAAGTTGGTGTTGATGGCAGAAGCAAGGCTATAGCTGGGGGAAGGTCAATACCAGTAGGTTTGCTCAGTGAAGTGGGGCAGGAGCTTGTAATTGTTCATGGCCAGTCAGATCAGATAAGACTGAAATCGCCTTTGGCTCAAAGAATAGCCTTGGATAAATATGCTGGTAGCGAGCATCTGAGTCTTTTAGCTGAATACTCGGAACTTTATAAAAGTTGGGGTTTGACTATTAGGAGGATTCAAGATACTAAAAGTGGTACGGAGAATCGAGCCCGCGAGATTGCTGAACTAACTGAAAACCTCGAATTTCTAAATAAACTTCAAATCCAGCCAAACGAAGATATGGAATTGGCGGAACTTGCTCAGAAACTCACACACACTGAGCAACTTCGCAATTCAGTAACCCTTGCTCATGAGGCCCTCACATCTGAACACTTTGATGCGATTGATGCGATAGGTCAACTGGGGTCCGCAAGAAAGGCACTTGAGTCTGCATCAACTTATGACTCGAAACTAAGCGAACAGGTTGAACTTCTTAGACTCCTTACCCAGCAACTGAATGATGTTGCGGCAGAACTTGCAGGTTATCTAGCTAGTTTTGAGAGCGAAACAAAGATGAGCTTGGATGAAATCCAAGAAAGAAGAGCACAGATCTCTTCTGCTCTAAGAAGGTTTGGACCAACTCTAGACGATGTTTTCAGTTACGAGAAGACTGCCTCTAAACGACTACTGGAACTTGATTCATCAGCTGAAAGCGTTGAGGCTTTGGAAGAATTAGCAGCCGAACAAGAAGCTCAAGCTAAAGTTCTTGCAGAGAAACTTTCGGCAAACCGGATAAATTGCGCTGAGCAGTTGAGTTCTCGCATAACCGCTGAGCTTAAGGCACTTGCCATGGCTGGCTCAAGTGTTGAAGTTCAAGTTGAAAGACTTTCAGAGCTTGGTCCGTTTGGGGTGGATCAAATTAGTTTCTTACTCAGATCTTATGAAGGTGCCGAACCTCGGGCCTTAGGCAAATCTGCCTCAGGTGGAGAGCTGAGCCGAATTATGTTGGCGATTGAAGTAATCCTTGCGGAAAGTGAATCGGTTAGCACTTTCATCTTTGACGAGGTTGATGCTGGAGTTGGCGGTGCCGCAGCTATTGAGATCGGGAGAAGGTTGGCAAAACTTGCTAGAGGGGCGCAGGTTATTGTCGTTACCCACCTCGCGCAGGTTGCCGCTTTTGCTGACAATCACCTTTCCGTTATAAAACAGACATCAGAAGGCTTCACCTCTAGCGATGTGAAGAACCTAGCTGGAGAAGATCGGGTCACAGAACTTGCTCGAATGCTCTCTGGATTGCAGGATTCAGAGTCAGCTCGCGGCCATGCAAATGAACTCTTGGATTTAGCCAAGCAGGTTTAGAAAGAAAAAGGCATGTCGCGGGCACTGCTTTTGGTTCTTGGCCGAGCCTAGTGCTAATGTTAAATTCCATGGCAGATGCGATGGGTTCCGGGGTTACAAGACAAATTTTCGTCACCGGCGGTGTCGCATCCTCTCTCGGTAAAGGCTTAACAGCCGCCAGCCTTGGAAACCTGCTTAGAGCTCGTGGTCTTTCTGTTGTTATGCAGAAATTGGACCCATATCTAAACGTTGACCCAGGCACTATGAACCCTTTCCAACACGGTGAAGTTTTTGTTACCGATGATGGAGCTGAAACCGATCTGGACATTGGCCACTACGAGCGCTTCCTAGACATTAACCTTTCTCAGGCTGCAAACGTAACTACCGGTCAGATTTATAGCGAAGTTATCCGCAGAGAACGTGCCGGTGATTATCTCGGGGACACCGTTCAGGTTATTCCTCACATCACAGATGAGATTAAACGCAGAATGCGTATGCAGGCTCAGCAGGTTCCAGCTCCAGATGTGATCATTACCGAAATTGGTGGAACCGTAGGGGATATTGAATCACAACCTTTTATAGAGGCTGCGCGTCAGGTTAGACATGAAATTGGGCGTGACAAGGTTTTCTTCGTTCACGTTTCTTTAGTGCCATATCTTGCTCCTTCTGGTGAACTTAAAACCAAACCAACTCAGCATTCTGTTGCAACGCTTAGATCTATCGGTATTCAACCAGACGCTATTGTTTGTCGCAGCGACCGTCCAATTGGTGAAAGCATCAAAAAGAAGATTGCTTTGATGTGTGATGTCGACATAGCCGCCGTTATTAATGCGGCTGATGCAAATAGCATCTATGACATCCCAACCGTTATCCATGAAGAGGGGCTGGATTCCTATATCATCAATCAGCTCGAACTGGATGCCAAAGAAGTTGATTGGACCAGATGGTCAAGTGTTCTAACTGCCGTTCATTCTCCGGTTGCTGAAGTGAACGTTGCTCTGGTTGGTAAATACATTGATCTTCCAGATGCATATCTTTCGGTGACCGAAGCGCTTCGTGCTGGTGGCTTTGCTGAGCAGGTTAAGGTAAACATCAAGTGGGTAGCTAGCGATCTTTGTGAGAGCGATGAAGGGGCAAGGGCTCACCTGAGTGACGTTGATGCAATTTGTGTGCCTGGTGGTTTTGGCGTTAGAGGTATTGAAGGAAAACTAGGGGCATTGAAGTTTGCACGTCAAAATGGAATCCCAACTCTAGGGCTTTGCTTAGGTTTGCAGTGCATGGTGATTGAGTATGCCCGCAATGTTGTTGGTTTAGAGGGAGCATCCTCAACCGAGTTTGATAGCGAAAGCCAATACCCAGTCATTGCCACCATGGCTGAACAAGTAGACATTCTGGAAGCTGGAAACATGGGTCACACAATGCGGCTAGGTTTGTTTGAAGCAAATCTAACTCCAGGGAGCGTTGTCGCTGAAACCTATGGTGCAACAACAGTGAAAGAGCGTCATCGTCACCGTTACGAGGTAAACAACAAGTATCGTGATGAGATTTCTGCAGCTGGTTTGAGCTTCAGCGGAACATCGCCTAACGGTGATTTGGTTGAGTTTGTTGAACTACCTAAGGATGTTCATCCTTACTATGTTGCAACTCAAGCCCACCCGGAATTCCTTTCAAGACCAACCAAAGCTCATCCTTTGTTCCATGGGCTTATCAAAGCCGCTCTTGAAGGCAAGTTGTTCTCCGCACAGAACAGTAAGTAGCACAAGGTTATGTCAGAGCCACTAGCTGACCGTTCGGGACTTGATGAAAGTTCCACCACTAAATCTGAAATAGTCTTTAGAGGCAAAATTTGGAACATTGTCTCTCGAACATTTAATTTCTTTGATCAGATTCTAACCAGAGAATATGTTGACCACCCTGGCGCGGTAGCGGTAATAGCGATTAATGAGAATGACCAAGTCTTGCTCATAAATCAGTATCGAGCTCCAGTAAATGAATATCTATATGAGATTCCAGCTGGCTTGCTTGATGTTCAAGGCGAAGAGAAACTCGATGCAGCTAAACGTGAGTTACTGGAAGAAACTGATTATCTTGCGAAAAATTGGGATCTACTTCAAGTGTTTTATACCACTCCTGGTTCAAGTAGCGAAGAGATAAGTATTTTTCTTGCCACCGATGTTTCAAAGAGTGGGGAAGTCTTTGATCGAGTTGGCGAAGAAAAACACATGGAAATCAATTGGGTCGGTTTTACCGAAGTTCTGGAAGGTGTGATGAATTCCAAGTTGAAAAGCCCAAGCTTAGTCTTAGGTATTTTAGCTTTATCCCAAA
>CAIXVE010000069.1 GCA_903922825.1 uncultured Micrococcales bacterium
GTTGTTGCTTTGAAGTTGGCGAACAGAGCAATAGCACCTATTGAACCTAAGGCAACGCTCACTCCAGAGTTAGTGTAGATAGCAAAACGCTTATCTAGAACTGTGACAACAACAGCAAGTCCAATAGTGAACCAAGCCAGAAGATCAACTGGAGGGTTGTCGAAGTTGTTACGGAACACGGTGATAATCCATATAGCTGCTGATAGATATCCGGTGAGTGTAATTAGCAGTGCCGAAGGCTGCAACTTTTTGAAGGATCCGCTGACCAACGCTTGAGCCATGATAACCACCAGAGTCAGAACAGCAGCTAACCAGCCTGAAGAGTAATCTAAGACGAAACTTAGAAGAGATAAAGCTAGGGAAATGTAGGCGATAGCTGCGCTAACAGGGAGAAGTCTAGGCAGTTCCTTTCCATCAGTACTTAGCTGACCGCTCCAGGCTTTAGCGCTTAGACCAACACCAGCAACCACCAAAGCGAAGATGAATAACGAGAATGGGTTTGGAGCTAGAGAACCTCCAGATTGAATAACAGAACCCAAGCTGTTAAGTGCTAACCCTAGACCTGCAACCACTTCGATAAGTGCAGCAATTCTTGTGAAAGTGAGAATGCTGTTATCTTCACGCTTAGCCACTGATTCTGCATACTCTTTGAACTTCTTATCTGTTGGTTCAAGGCCAGGAATAGACCTGAGGTATTTAGATAGATAAGCCAGACCAACAGCGGCAAAAGCCATTATGGCCAAGCTAAGTAACGCCCAGTTGGCTGGCACCACAGAGTGAATCACTGACAGACCAAGGAGCAATGAACCACCGGTAGCACCTAATAGAGCGAGGCCTTTGTAACCAAATACGGAACTGTATTTAGCCAAGAGAGTTGAGATGCCTGCAACTACGAACAATGTGATCATCCACCACCAGGCCGGAGCACCATCCCAACGGAAATCCCAAGCCTGACCATTACTGATCTGGTCACCAACAATAGACATGGTCGCAATCTGCATTGCAACTGAGAAAGCGGAAAGGAAGCTAGCAATAATTCCAGAAATCTTCCTAGTTGCAAAAGATGCAAAAGCCATACCGGCAGCTAGAACTGTCGTAACCGCAAAGAAGACCCACTGATCCAAAACGTTCACATAGGTTGAAACGAATACAGAACCTGCAACCAGAACTAGCAAGCTAGCACCGATAATTAGCCACTGCTGCAAAGAGAATGAGACCTTTGGCTTAGCAACCGGGGCGGTGATTGGTTTAGGTGCAGCAACTGGCTTTGAAAGCGGAGCCGCAGTTTGAGCGACTTGCGAGGCTGCAACAGGGTTTCCGTTTGCGAAGCCGCACATCTGATTTTCAAGCTCATCAATCTGGCTACCAATTTTCTCAAATTGAGCCATCAGTTTATTAAATTTCTGAAGGTCAGCAGAATTAAATTTATTTCCGCAATCACAAACCACGACAGGTTTAGCGTTGACAGTTTCTTCTTTGAACTTGTGATTGCATAGCGGATTTATCAATATTCCAGTTGCATTAGGTGAGCTAGGCGCTGGTGTGGCAGTGAGGATAGGGGCGCGTGCAGTTGAGGGTGCAGGAGTTGAACTGTATATGGTTGGGGGAAGAGTATAGATCGGGCGTGGTTCTTGATCCTTGTTTTTCTTATTGGATCTAACGATTAGAAAAACCACCAAACCAACAACAACCAGCACCGGGATTGCAGATCCAGCACCCCCTGAACTAAGTAAGGTAATCAAAGTTGGTACTGCAATCAAACCCAAGCAGCCGAAGCCGATTACTTTACCAACATTATTCTTTTCGTTCATTTTGAACCCCATCTGAAAATTTAGGTAGTTACCTTGAAAATACCAGCGACAATATGGCTAAACCAGCTAATTCAGGTCCGCTATTTAGGGGACAGGTTGTTTACCAAGCGCCCATTTCGTTAGGTCTGGTGACGGCCCTAGCTATGGATTTGGCAAGCAACTCACTTGCTTTTAGGGCAACCAATCTGTCAACCGGAATTAGATTTATCTCGTTTTCCGGGGCCAGTCGAGCTAACTTGTGAAGATCAGCATCAATAATCACACCGGCAACTGGGTAACCACCAGTTGTTCCGCAGTCAGGACCCAGGATTACCGGTAAGCCAGAAGGGGGAACTTGGATAGCCCCAGGCATGACAGGGAAGCTGGCCAACGAACTTGATGCGTCTTTCAAAGGTTGGTTGGTACTCAAACGAATACCACTCCTTGCAACACTTCTAACCTGCCAATTACCTCTAATTTCAAAGTTGTGTGGACCTGGGATGTATCGAAGATCACAGATAACTGATTTCAAGTTAGCTGAGATAAATGAACCAATAACCGGATCATTCTTATCTAATTCCCTAGTTTCAAAAGTGTCACCAATAGCCAAAGGCTTAGGGCCAACCTTTGACAGAGTGTCATGTGAATATGAGCCAAGGCTCTGATTGACCACTAAACCTTTGACTGCAAGATAAACAGGCTGTTCATTACTTGTAACAATCTTTAGCCTGTTGTTTTTACCCAAAACAAAAACAGAGTTTATTGGAGCTGCGTAGCCATCCACACTCACCTTGGCTTCACCAACAACAGCAATTACCGCATAACTTTCAGCAACAAGTTCAAATGGGCCTCTGAGGATTTCAAATACCGGTGAATCAGCTTCATTGATTAAGGTGCAGACCAGTTCGTAATGCACTTTATCGAAAGCACCGGAAACTGGAACTCCAAGATTGGTGAAGTTGGACCTACCTCTATCTTGAATAATAGTCAGACCCGCTGCGAGAATACTTACGCTCATCTGCTCACCTCAACAAAACGAACTTGATCACCGAGATTTAGTAATGCTGGTGTTGCTTTACTCTCATCAAATAATTGAACATCCGTTTTTCCAATCAGGTGCCAGCCACCAGGCATCTCTTGCGGATAAATACAACTCATGCCAGCAGCAATACCAACTGAGCCATAAGGAACTTTCTGCCTTGGCGTTTCTAGTCTTCCAATGGAATCAAGAATCGTTGAACCTGATACTGGAACTAAATATGGGAAGCCCGGGGCAAAGCCTATTAGTTTCACAACCCACAACACCTCACTATGTGCCCTGATCACCTCAGGAACACTGATGCCGAGAGTTGAAGCAACCAGCTCTAAATCTTCACCGTCATAGACAGTTGGGATTTCAATCAATTTGGTTGAGTGTGTTTCACTCGAACTTAAGAGGTTAGGCAGAGCTAGCTCTAACTGAGCTAGATGGTCACCATGTGAGGGGAAAGTAATCATGAGACTTTCTAGTCCCGCTCTAAGCATCGCTTCGGGGAAAGCCTCTTGAATTGGACCCATCCAATCAAAAGGGTAGCCTTCAAAATCCTCTATTAGGACAGAACGTTCACCATATTGGGTTAATTTGGCTTTCATGAGGACTTCTTAAAGAAAGATATAGCAACACCATTTTCTTCAAGCATGTCTCTAACTGCCTGAGCTGTAGTGGACGCATCGGGGGTGTCAGCATGAATGCAAAGGGTGTTTATGGAAACAGCTAACACTAAACCATCTATCGCTGTGATTGTTGAAGTCTTAGCCAGTTGTTCAATTTGTCTTAGAGCCTGTTCGTCATTTAGGACTGCACCAGATAAAGATCTCGGAACTAGCATTCCCTCTTTTGTGTATGCACGATCCATGTAGCCCTCTGCGACAAATTCAAGATTATGGCTAAGCGCTACTTTCTCAAGAACACTGTTTGGCAAGCCAAACACTGGAACTGAGGCAACATGTTTCACGGCTTCAATAAATGCTTCTGCAATAGCCTCATCAACCATGGCATCGTTATATAAAGCTCCATGTGCCTTCACATGCGAAAGCTCGACTCCATGAGTCTTAAGCTCTTCAACTACAACCTCTATTTGTTTCGCAATAATCTCAACTAGTTCAGCTTTGCTGAACTTATCTTTCATTGAGACTCGACCAAAGTTTTCTCTGTCTGGGTAGGAAGGGTGAGCGCCAACTTGAACACTATTTTTAACTGCTTCTGAAATGGTCTGCTTTAGTAGTTCACCGCCACCGGCATGTCCACCGCAGGCAACGTTAGCCGAGGTGATGATAGGCAATAACTTTTCAAAGTCATTAGCGCTTTCACCTAGGTCGGCGTTTAGATCAAGGGTTACTAGTTTCATGGGGTTCTTCCTAAAACCAGCGTAATGAAGGAAAACTAACTAAAGGACCCTAAGTTGACCATTGTTCATTATTGCTGGCTTAGTGCTGCTAACAAGCTCCACCGGCAATGGGTTATAAATATGTGGATAGAGCTGACCATTGCCACCGTCCTCGAAGAGGACTTTTAGGTTTGCTTGTTCTAGTGTTTCAAGATCAAGTTCCAGGAGCAAAAGTTCACCAGTGAAGTCTTCATAGACGAAGGCAGCAACTTCGGGCAGTTGTTCCTTGTTTGAACAGTGAATGAAGCCCACTTCTTCAAGTGTTTTACCTCGCGTTGACATCGAGTATTGGCCGGAGCTAAGGGCAGCTAGCCAGTCTTCTTTAATGGCTAGATGAAATATCTTTTTTGGGTTAGTTAGTCCCAAGCGGGTTCCGTTCCTAGCCTGTTTTCCCAAGCTATTTGAGTGATTAGCGACTTATCAACTAGAGGGGTCTCGGATTCATAATCTTTTAGGAGAACTTGAACTATTTTCTTTGAGGCTTCACCTGGGTAAGGTTGGGCTGCCTTTCTAAGCGAAGCTATCTGTTTGCTGTAATCAGGTAGACCGTTTCTAGAGACATCTTTATATACCTCTAGGAATTCTTCAAAATTACTAACCCGAATGTTGGCTTGCGCTGCTAGTTCACCAAGATCAGATAGTGGCCAGTGTTCTGGCTTTTCAAGGAATACCCCTGGTTTATTTGTCGCCAGAGGATATTCACCTAAGAAAGATATCCCATCGGTGAGCATGAGGTCAGCGGCTGCGAACAGGTAGGCAACATCACCATCAGCGTCTATAGCTGTATTAGGTAGGTCATTCCATTTATTAAGCCAGCTGTTCAAAACAGTTTCAGATAGGACTTCTCTATCAACCAGTGTTCTCAACATAAGTGGGTGAGGTCTTAGCACCACGTCAACTTCATTGTGTTGTTGGGCAAAGTGCAGCATGTCTTCAAACATTGAAGGGAAATTACCAAAGTTCAACCAAGCCGGTGAATAACTGTGATGAGGAGCCCAAACCAGCTTGAAGTTATCGTTAGACAGTGGCCAACTACTCTCACCGCTAGAAACCTTTTCAACTAGCGCATCAAGTTTCGGTGTTCCAGTTATATAGACATGCTCATTGCCTCTGTTGGTTTTGGCATAGGCGAGGTGAACGTTCTTATCTTGAGTGAAAACTAATGAAGCCAATTGGTGCGATCTCTGCATATATAGATGCGGAGCAACACCTTCCTGGTCAGGTTCTATAACTAAAGGTGCTGAGTAGTAAGGAACGTAGCAAACCTTAGTGAATTCACTGAGGTGATCAACGCGGTAGCCTGGTTGA
>CAIXVE010000070.1 GCA_903922825.1 uncultured Micrococcales bacterium
ACCCCTGGCTCAAAGGTTTATGGGTCACCAAGTGTGAAGTTAGCTTGGTATGCGCAGAGTAATCTTGCAGGAAATGTCGGTAGGAATGTGTTTTGGCCAGCACCAAATGTTGATTCGGCTCTGGTTTATTTCAAGAAGCGTGCTGTTTCTTTAGGTGATGAAGAACTTAGAAAGAAAACCTTTGCGGTTATCGATGATGCTTTCCTGCACAGAAGAAAGACTCTTAGACAGGCAATAGCTAACTTCGCAGGTTCACCAGCTTTAGCGGAAGAACTATTAACTAGAGCAGGCATAGCACCAACTGCACGAGGCGAAGATCTTTCAATCCTTGATTTTGTTGCTATCGCTAAGGCAGTCAATTGATTTTCAAACGAAAGAAAAAGCTAACTGGGATCTTTGAAGATCTTCCGGTTGCACCTGCTGCTGAACCTAAGCTTCGTGATCTAAAGAAATCCGGTAGGCGAGCAATGCTCATCCCGGATGGTCCTTACGATCCAAACCCGAGTGCTGATCGGCTTATAGCTAACACTGGTAAGCAGAAAGAAGTGTGGCTTGAGATTATCTATGCAAGTAGACATAGAGAATCTAAACAAAGCTCGATAGCCACATTTCTTCAAGAGAACTATCGAGTTCAAAAGTGGTGGGCTAATTCAATCGCTCTGATGTATTTGGCTTGGCGGGCTAGTTCTAAATCAGGTGCTGAATCAGATTTATTGAGATTGGTTTTTGTAATACCAACTACACTGACACTTTCCTATACCCTCATGAGCTCGGAGGGTATCTATGGGGCTAGTTTCAAGCGCTTCCTCAAAAGTGTTCAAGACCAGAAGCTTGTCCTAACCTTTGATGATGAGACCAGGGCTAGTCTTATGTTTGAGGCTTCTGAAAGTAACTGTGCTGTCACTGTTGAACACGAGTTCATAAAAGATTCAGTTTCTCGTAAGACTCGCACTAAATACTGGAATGAGTTATTCCGCAAACTAAGTGAGCAGGTGAGTAGATGATCAAAGCAACCACACCTGCCAAAATCAATCTCATTTTTGAAGTTGGGGAGTTAGAGGACACCGGTTATCACGGGGTGAACTCACTTTATTTGGAATTAGACCTTAGAGAAGAAATAGTAATAAAACCAGGAATTAAAGGTGTTTCCATTTCGGTGGCAGGAGATCTTCCGCAAAGACATCTAACCGCAGTTCCAACTGATTCACGTAACTTGATTTATAAAGTTGCGGTAGCGCTATGTCAGAAGCTAAGTGTTGACATGCCAGCCATTGAGATTTCTTTGTTCAAGAGAATCCCAGTGGCAGGGGGTATGGCTGGGGGTTCAGCTGACGCTGCTGCCATGCTGGTTGCTTTCAACAGGTATCTTCATGAACATCTTCAAACCCGATTGCTAAGTGTTGCCGAACTCAAAGAGTTAGCTGCCACACTAGGTTCAGACATTCCGTTTCTGATTGATGGCGGCTTTGCTATCGGGGTGGGGCGTGGTGAACAACTAACCCAGTTAGATCCACTCCCTTTTGACACCCACTGGGTGATCTGTGTTTCCAGTGAAGGCCTATCAACGCCTGTTGTTTTCGGTAAATTCGATGAGCTTTTCCATGTTGAACCATTTAGTGATTTCAATCAGCTTGAAATTAGCTCTATTTCAGATCTTGCTCAGGCTATGGCTAATGACCTTGAGGAAGCAGCCATAAGTTTGCTTCCTGCAATATCAGACTCAAAATCAATGCTTTTGGAACTAGGGGCCCTAAAGGCTATGGTTTCAGGTTCTGGACCTTCAGTCATTGGGCTCTTCAGTTCCCTTGAAGAAGCAGAACTGGCAAGGGTTAGCATCAACAATTCAGGTGGTTTTGCCTTAGTTGCATCAGCAAGTTATGCCGGAACACGGCTAGAGTCCTAAAAACTCTGGAATACTTGAGGTTAGGTGTGAAGGGCCCAAGTCCTTGACATTGCTCCCTAGTGTAACGGCAGCACGGCACCCTTTGGAGGTGTTCGGTCCAGGTTCGAATCCTGGGGGAGCAGCAACTCACAAGACAACGGAGGTTAGATGAGCGAAAAGCACCTAGCTGTTGTTGTCTTGGCTGCTGGCGAAGGCACCAGGATGCATTCGGCAACACCTAAGGTGATGCATGAGATCTCAGGGTTGCCTATGCTTCACCACACTCTGGCAACAGCCAGCAACCTAAATGCTTCTTATGTGATTCCGGTTATCCGTCACGAAAAAGAAAAGCTAGAACCATACATTCACGCCTTTTTCCCTAAAGCACATATTTCTCATCAAGATGAACTACCTGGAACAGGTCGCGCTGTTGAGTGTGGTTTGAGTGTCCTGCCAGATGATTTCAACGGTGCCGTGGTTGTTACAAGTGCCGATGTTCCACTTTTGGATGTGGCAACCATCGAATCGATGATCGATGTTCATCTGTCTTCTGGTGCGGGAGCCACATTGCTAACGGCTGTATTTGATGATGCGACCGGTTACGGTCGCATTGTTCGAGGCTCGCGTAATGAATTTGTCGCCATAGTTGAACATCGTGATGCTTCTCTAGAAGAACTAGCTATTAGTGAAGTCAACGCAGGTGTTTATGTTTTTGATTATCAACTACTAAAAGAAGCTCTAGCCAAGGTTGGAACTTCAAATGCAGCTAGTGAAAAGTATTTGACTGATGTGGCAACAGAAATCAAAAAACTAGGCAAAGAAGTTATTGCATTACCAGTTTCAGATAACTGGTTAGTTGCTGGTGTTAATAACCGAGTCCAGTTGCAACAGGTTGGCGCTGAATTGAACAGAAGAATCTGTGAAGGTTGGATGTTAGCTGGGGTCACCATTCTTGATCCACAAACCACCTTCATCGACATCACAGCTGTATTAGCTGAAGATGTCACTATTTTGCCTGGCACCCATCTAAAAGGAATAACCAGAATTGGCAGCGGTTCAACTATTGGTCCTGAAGTAATGCTTCATGACAGCCAGGTTGGTAAAGATGTTTCTATTGTGAAATCACATGTGAACGGTGCTGTTATTGAAGATGAAGCAACAGTCGGACCGTTCAGTTATATTCGCCCAGGTACTCATCTTGGTGCTGGCGGTAAGATCGGAACTTTCGTCGAAACAAAGAATGCCGTTATCGGTGCTGGTTCAAAGATTCCTCACCTTAGCTACGTTGGCGATGCCACCATCGGGGAGCATTCCAACATCGGTGCTGGAACTATCTTTGCTAACTATGACGGTGTCAATAAACACCACACCACTGTTGGTTCCCATGTTAGATCTGGCTCCCATAACGTATTCGTAGCCCCGGTTGCCATTGCTGATGGTGCCTATACCGCCGCCGGAACCGTGGTTAGAAAAGATGTTGCTGCCGGAGATTTGGCTATGAGCCTAGCTCCGCAGAAAAACTTGGCAGGATGGGTATTGGCTCAGCGAGCCGGGACCTCGAGTGCTGAAGCTGCTAAAAAAGCGAAAGAGTAAAGGGAAGAGTAAATGCAAATCAAGAACTCCAGCCAGAAGCGTTTGGTGCTTGCAACCGGTAGAGCCCACCCTGAGCTAGCTCAAGAGGTTGCCACCTTGCTCGACACCGAGATTGTTCCAACCACCGCATATGATTTTGCAAACGGTGAGATCTTTGTTCGCTTCGATGAATCAGTTCGTGGTGTTGATGCTTTCGTAATTCAGTCACACTCAGCTCCTATCAACGATCAGCTAATGGAGCAGCTAATCATGATTGATGCTCTAAAGCGTGCAAGCGCCAAGCGCATCACCGTGGTTTCACCTTTCTTTCCATATGCCAGACAAGATAAGAAACACAAAGGACGTGAGCCTATCTCTGCTCGTCTAGTTGCTGACCTTTATAAAGCAGCTGGAGCAGACCGTTTGATGTCGGTTGATCTTCACTCACCTCAGATTCAAGGTTTCTTTGATGGGCCAGTGGACCACCTTTGGGCTCTGCCACTTCTAGCTGACTATGTGAAGCAGACTTTTGGTTCAGAAAACCTAACTGTTGTTTCACCTGACTCAGGTCGTGTTCGAGTGGCAGATATTTGGGCTGACCGTCTAGGCGCTCCGCTAGCTATCATCCACAAGCGTCGTGACCCAAATAAGCCAAACCAGGTTCAGGTCAATGAACTTGTTGGTGATGTTGAAGGCCGTGTTTGTATTTTGGTAGATGACATGATTGATACTGCAGGTACCATCGTGGCTGCCGCTAAAGCACTTAGAGATAACGGTGCTGGACGAATTATTGTTGCTGCAACTCACGCAGTATTCAGTGATCCTGCAGTTGAAAGACTTTCCGGTCCAGATGTTGACAATGTGATTGTGACTAACACCTTGCCTATCAACAAGACCTTCGAAAAGCTAACTGTGCTATCAATTGCACCACTTATTGCTAGAGCCATCTCATCTGTATTCAACGATGACTCAGTAACTAGCCTGTTTGATGGCCACGTCTAAGCAGTAGCTTTATTCGGCTTGCCTATCGCTTCATGTTCAGGCTAGACTTCAATAGAAACAACGGCGAGGGTCCAAATCGGACCGTAATCGACGGGGTGTAAAGCCAAAAGGCTCTTATGTTCCTCGCTTCAAGCTCGAGTTGAACGAAAAGAAAGAATAAAAATGTCAGAAAACAAACTTGTTGCACAGCTACGCACCAGCTTCGGTAAAGGTGCTGCTCGTAAGGACCGTGCTGCTGGAAGAACTCCTGCGGTTATCTATGGTCACGGGTCAGAGCCTCGTCACATCACTCTTCCAGCTCATGAGATTGCTTTGGTGCTTCGCCATAAGAACGCAATCATCGACCTAGACATCAACGGCAAGCACGAAACTGTTTTGGTTAAGAGCGCATCTAAAGATGTTGTTACCCAGATCATCGAGCACGTTGACCTAGTTGAGATCGTCAAGGGTGAAAGAGTTCACGTTGAAGTTCCAGTTCACATCGTTGGCGAATCAATGTCAGGAACCGTTATCGATCTTGAGCACAAGACTCTAAAGCTTGAAGTTGATGCAACTACTATCCCTGAATATGTTGAAGTTCACTTCAACAAAGAAGGTCTTGGTTTCCACGTAACCGCAGGAGACATCAAGCTTCCTGCAGGTGCAAAGCTTGACCTAGATGACCACGAGTTGGTTGCATCTGTTGTTGGCACCGGTGCCGGTGCTTCAGAGGACGCAGCTGCTCCAGCAGAAGCTGCCAAGGCAGAGTAATTCTGTCTAGCCAGACGTATTTGATAGTCGGGCTCGGTAACCCCGGGCCCGACTATTCACACAATCGGCATAACGTTGGCCAGATGGTGTTAGAGATGCTGGCTAAACGTCTGGGGGTTAGTTTCAAATCAAGTAAATCTAATGCTCTGGTTGCTGAAAGCAAACTGGGGGTAGGTTTTGATGCACCAAAGATAGTTTTAGCTAAACCACTTAGCTTTATGAATAACAGTGGTGGTCCTGTTACTTCACTTATGAAGTTCTATGACATCAAGTCAGATCACCTAATTGTTTTGCATGATGAATTAGACATCGATGCGAACACTGTTCGTATCAAATTCGCTGGCGGTCATGCAGGTCACAATGGCCTTAGAGATATCATTTCAGCCACCGGTTCACCTGACTTTATTCGAGTCAGAATTGGCATCGGTCGACCTCCAGGCTCAATGGAAGTCAGCGACTTTGTTCTAAAGGACTTCTCAACAACAGAGAAGAAAGAACTA
>CAIXVE010000071.1 GCA_903922825.1 uncultured Micrococcales bacterium
AGACCGCTGTGAAGATAATCGCAAACCAAACAGTTCCATCGGTAGTTGGTTTAACGCCGTGCGGAACAGTTCCTATCCAACAGATAACAGCCACTGTTGCAAGTTGAATAACGGTTAGCGCATAAACATCTTTCCCTGGTGACCAGCGAGATAGACCAACAATATGCAAGGCGAAGCCAAGAGCACATAAGAAGATCCAAATCTGACCAACATCAAATGAAGCGTCTTTGATGGTTATGAAACCAAGACCAACAAAGGCAATGATTGCACCTATTGCAACAATTCCCTGTGGCTTCTTTCTAAAGAACAACCAGACCAAAATCGGCGTCAAAACAACATATAGTCCCGTTATGAAACCGGTGATAGCAGCGGTTGAAGTTATCAAACCAACTGTTTGGGTTAGGTAGGCAAAACCGAGAATGATGCCCAGAATGATTCCGTATTTAAGAGTGTCACCCTTGAAAGCTTTCAAAGCCTTAGGCCTAACAGCAATCATCAATAATGCTGCGATAGTGAAACGAATAGCTAAGAAGTCAAAAACCGGATAGATCGACATGGCAGGTTTCATCGCCACGAATGATCCACCCCAAGCGATGGTCACTGCCAGCAGACTGAAAACACCTAAGCTATTTTTCTTCACTAGGTAAGTCTATTTGGAGGCCTTTATACGCTTGTTGTGAGCGACATGTTTGACCATAGACGGGAAAACCAGCCCGTGCATAGGGAATACGGTCCACCAGTAGATATGACCCAATAAACCTTTAGGAACAAAGATTGCTCGTTGGGTCACTTTAGTTCCACCATTAGGTAATTCTTCTGCTTTGAATTCAAGCCAAGCCTTACCGGGCATCTTCATTTCTGCACGAAGGCGCAAAAGATGTGGTCTGTCTAAAGCTTCGACTCTCCAGAAATCTAGTGCCTCACCTTCTATTAGGTGATCTGGATCACGGCGACCTCTTCTAAGCCCAACGCCACCAACAAGGCGATCTTGAAGACCTCGAAGCTCCCAGGCCCAGGTCGCTGTTGAGTAACCATGTTCACCGCCAATGGACTCTATTCGCTTCCAAACCTCCTGAATAGGATCTTTAGTTTCTTCAACTCTCTCATCGGTATAAAGCGATCCACCTGCCCAATCTGGATCAGTTGGCAGCGGTTCACTTGGACTACCCAACAGGGAAGCGTTACTCCAACGTGTTTCTACGTTCGCTTCTTTGATGCGGGTTAAAGCCAAAGCCACTGCTTTTCTAAATGTGGTTAGACCTTGTTTAGGATCAGGGATGTATTTCTTTATTGAATCATCACGAGCCACAACTTCATTTCTCAAAGAATCAATAAGCCGTCTAGCAAGAGTGATAGGAACTGGTGTTACTAAACCAACCCAACCGCTGGATAACCTGGGAGTGAGAACCGGCAAAGGAAGAATGTATCTCTTCTTTAGACCTGCAGCTTCTGCATACTGAATCATCAGTTCTTTATAGGTGAGCACCTCAGGTCCACCAATATCAAAGTCCCGATTCACGTCACTGCTTATGGCTGCCGCACCAACTAAATATCGCAGCACATCTCTAACTGCAATCGGTTGAATGCGAACAGTAACCCACTTAGGTGTAACCATAACTGGAAGACGTTCAGTTAGATATCGCAACATTTCAAAAGAAGCAGATCCAGAACCAATAACAACACCGGCTCTAAGTTCTATGGTCGGAACACCAGATGCTCGGAGTATTTCACCGGTCTCTGCTCTAGAGGCCAGATGGGCACTTAGCTTCGCATCAGTTTCAGCCATCCCACCGAGATAAACAATACGACTGACTCCGTTAGCTAAAGATGCTTTGCCAAAAGTTTGCGCCCACTGCTTCTCTTTTTGTTCAAACTCTTCGGAAACCATTAGCGCGTGCAGAAGGTAGTAGAGAACGTCCACACCTTTGAGTGCCGCGTGAACTGATTTCTCATCAGCAGCGTCACCTTCAACTACCTCAACTTGACTAAACCAAGGGTAGCTAGTTAGACGGTCGATGTTTCTTGCGAATACTCGCACTCGGTAGCCTTGACTTAGTAGCTCTCGAACTAAGCGGCCACCGATATATCCGGTGGCACCGGTTACTAAACAAAGAGCGGGTAGCCCCTCTTTATTCTTTAGAACGGATAAACCTTCACCAATCTCACTCATTTGGTTACCTGTGAGATTACGCCTGCTGTGGTGTTTCTGTATAGTGGCTTTTTCTCACCAGCTTCGATAGCGATAGGTAATTTGTTTTCTACTGGTGAAAGTGGGCAGGTTGCAAAATCCGTGTAGGAGCAAGGGAAATTACCTGAGAAGTTGAAATCAAGAACGTAGCTGCCATCCTCTTGATAACTTGCATTCACAGAACGACCTGTTCCATAGGTGCTGTTTCCAGAGGTCGCGTCCTTGAAATAAACAGTTAGATCTTGACTGCCTGTTTTTTCAAAAGCGGTTAGCCGATAGCTTTCATTATTTAAAACAAATTCAAGTGTTCCTGGTGAAATGTAAGCGCTAGTCATGCCTGCAACTACAGAACCAACCACAACTTCTTTGGGTGCTTCAAATGCATTTAGTTTTGCTGTTACACAGAACTCCGGGTTGTAATCAAAGGCGATGACACCATCAAAGCTTTTCAGTAGGTCATTGCTTGGATCTCTAGGCCTTAGCACCATTTGACCATTTCTCGAAGCAAGTTCAACTTTGATTCCGTCATAATCAAAAATTGTTTGACTGTGAAGTTCAACAGTCCAAGAGTGATCACCGGTTGAGCTATCACTGACATAAACGGTGGTGCCCTCAGCAGACCAAAACCCAGAAATACCATCGATTTCTTGTGGCACTTGGTTCAGCCAAACCATGCTGGTCACAGAGAGGAAACCAGTGGGGTTTGAAAAGTTCTTATTGCGAGATTCAATCCAAGATAGCCAGAGTTGATTAGTCATGGCTTAAGAATAACTGGTGGCTAGTCTTCACTATATTCAATGCCAACGATTTTTGGTTTTCGCTCACCTTGGGCTAGATGAAACACATAAAACTCAGCTGGCTTTAGCGGATCTAGGGAATCAATTTCTTTGCGCACCGACTTTGATGCGTATGCACTCAAAGCCTCGATGACTGTTGGGAGGGCTGGCCTATGCGAACAAATAACAGCGGACTGACCACCCAAGGCAATCTTGTGAACAAGTTTGTGTGTTCGACGAGGGCCGTTCTTGGCTCCTAATTCTGTGAACTCAGATCTTTTTAACAGAGTCGCTTTGCGCTTTTTGACATAAGGCTGCACTGTGTCAAGGCAACGTTTCCAACCACTGGTAACGACAAACTTTGGGCTATACGCAGCCAAAACATTTACTAGTGCTGCGGCCTGAACATCACCAGCTGGCAGCAACGGTCTAGTCGCTTCGCCTTTGGTCCATTCTTCTCTAGGTGTTGCCTTGGCGTGACGCAAAACGATTATTGGTCGGGTTTTGAGTTCGTTGGCTTCATCAAGTCGCTCGAGTTCCTTGAGCGGAGCATTGTCGTGTTTGTAGGTCATTCGTTTTTTGGCTTCAGGGATGCTCAACCACTCGAAACTGCCAACTTCTTCATCAGGCACAAAGTTTTGCTTTTTTAGAGCCGCATCGGTCACTTCAGCTGCCCAGTAGTGAACTACTTTTCTTCTACCGTTATCCAACTTGTATTCAGAAACGTAAAGCTTCACACCTAGAGAGACCTTTAGGCCGGTTTCTTCCAGAAGTTCACGAACGGCAGCCTCTGCCACCTGTTCACCTTTATCCAACTTGCCTTTAGGCCAAGACCAGTCATCGTATCTGGTTCGATGAATCATAAGAACTTTTAGTTCGCTTTTTTCTTTACGCCATAAAATAGCGCCAGCAGCAACTACAGGCATTAGTAGATAGATCCAGGTCTCAAGATGTTCTGCATAATTGAATCCTGAACATCAACTGCGCTCTTATGTCTCAACCAGCTTCCATCTTGGCTGAGTGTCCAAGAACTCGAAGTGTCAGCCATGCACAACTTGAAAAGGTTTTCCATTTCCTTCAAATGATCTGCTTGACGTAATCGAACCAGGGTTTCAACTCGACGGTCAAGGTTTCTGTGCATCATGTCAGCGCTCCCGATGTAGACAACAGCATCATTGTTGTTTAGGAATCTGAACACACGGGAGTGCTCAAGGTATCTTCCGAGAATGCTTCTGACTTTGATGGTTTCACTTAGGCCTGGAACATTAGGTTTTAGAGCACACATACCTCTAACCACAATGTCGATAGGAACTCCGGCACGAGAGGCTCTATAAAGTGAATCAATAATCTGCTCATCAACCAGCGAGTTCAGCTTCAATTGAATTCCAGAAGCTTTACCCTCCAAAGCATTTCTAGCTTCAGCATCAATTAGTTTGGTTAGACCCTCACGAACACCAACAGGGGACACTAGAAGTTCTTTGAAAGAAAGATCTTCGGCATATGCAGATAATCTGTTGAACAATTTGGCGACATCTTCACCAACTTCATCTCTTGAAGTTAACAGTCCAAAGTCTTCATAAAAGCGTGCTGTTTTAGGGTTGTAGTTACCGGTACCGATGTGGCAGTAACGCTTTAGGCGGCCATCCTCTTGTCTAATAACCATTGCTAATTTGCAGTGAGTCTTGAGTCCAACGATTCCATAAACAACGTGAACACCTGCCTGCTCAAGCTTTCTAGCCCAGGTGATGTTGTTCTGTTCATCAAAGCGGGCTTTGATCTCGACCAAAGCTAAAACCTGCTTACCAGCCTTCGCGGCGCTAATCAGGGCATCAACGATAGGGGAATCACCGCTGGTTCTATAAAGCGTCTGCTTGATAGCAAAGACTTTAGGGTCTCTAGCTGCCTGTTCAATAAAGGCCTGCACGCTGGTAGAGAAAGACTCGTAAGGGTGATGAACCAAAACATCGCGCTGTCTAAGTGCACTAAAGATGCTGAGACCTTCATCATTGGCACTCTTGAGGTAACGGTTAGTAACTCTTTGGTGTGGAATGAAATGAAGGTCAGCCCGTTTCATAAAGGCAATATCACTTAAGCCGGTGAGATCAAGTGGACCATCTAGTTGATAAACATCTTCACTTTCAATATCTAGTTCTTCCTTGAGAAGCTCTAGCACTTCCGAATCGATGGTGCTGGAAACTTCTAATCGAACTGCTGGACCGAATTTCCTTCGAGCCAACTCCGCCTCTAGAGCCTGAAGCAGGTTCTCCGCCTCATCTTCGTCAACATCGAGATCTTCATTTCTAGTCACTCGGAAGTTGTGATACTGGATAACATTCATTCCCTCAAACAAGGAATCAAGGTGATGACCAATGATTTCTTCTAGCGGAACAAAACGAACTCCAGCGCTAGCTCCAGGCACTCTAACAAAACGAGGGAGTGTTGGTGGAACTTTCACTCTGGCAAAAAGATTCTCATCGTTTTCAGGGTGTCTCACCATTACCGCGATGTTTAGAGACAGACCTGAAATATAAGGGAAAGGGTGTGCTGGATCAACTGCGAGCGGAGTTAGAACTGGGAATATCTGCTTATGGTAGTAATCCCCAAGCTGTTCTTTCTCAGTTGGTTCTAACTTGTCCCAAGTTGTGATGTTGATTCTTGAAAGCTCTAGCTGCGGTTCGATTTTCTCGATGAAGAGCTTGCTATGACGCTGTTGCAAAGCGTGCGCTGCTTTTGAAAGTTCAGTTAGGGCTTCTGCTGGTTCGAAACCAGATGCTGAAGTAACAGCTAAACCGGTTGCAATTCTTCTTTTTAGGCCAGCAACTCGGACCATAAAGAATTCATCCAGGTTGGAAGCGAAGATAGCTAGGAAGTTGACTCGTTCAAGAAGTGGAAGAGCTTCATCTTCGGCTAGTTCTAAAACTCTTTCATTGAAAGCTAACCAAGAAAGTTCGCGGTCGATAAAGCGATCTGTAGGTAGGTCAAAACCACTAGGGGGCAGTGGAATCGCCATTGTTTCTTCAGACATGCTCTCAATCCTTGCAGAATATGGTTGCCGCTAGGTTAATTGTTAGTAACCGGCTGTTATCTCAGTTGATTCCTCAACTGTCCGGTTAAAGCGGTAACCCACGTTTCTAACTGTTGAAATAAGTCCTTCAAGGTCACCTAGTTTGGCTCTTAGGCGACGAATGTGAACATCAACAGTTCTAGTTCCTCCAAAATAGTCGTAACCCCAGACTTCGCTCAAAAGCTGTTCTCTGGTGAAAACTCGACCTGGATGCTGGGCTAGAAATTTGATTAATTCAAACTCTTTGAAGGTGAGGTCCATAGGTTCACCGTGAAGCTTGGCTGAATAGGAGGTTTCATCGATGGAAATGCCCCCGGTTTGAATCTTGCCCTGACTCTCAGAAGCCACACTTCTAGCAATAGCCAACCTGATTCGGGCATCTATTTCAGCAGGTCCTGCATGATCTAAGAGGAAATCGTCCGCACCCCACTCAACAGAAAGTCCGGCTAGTCCGCCTTCGCTCACCACAATAAAAAGTGGACAATCTAGACCCGTGCTGTTTAGCAAAGTTGCCATGGATTTAGCGTTGACTAGGTCTTTGCGTGCATCCAAGAGGATGACATCAGCCGCTGGTGCGTTCATAAGCGCCGCTGGATCTGGCTTGATGTAACGGATTTTGTGCCCCAGAAGGCCAAGCGCGGGTAGCATGCTCTGGTCTGAAGATTCAGACAGAACAAGCAAATGAGCCAATTTTGCCTCCCGTTGGTTGCTTAAATCCTACCTGTGTCTAAGGCATGATGGTTTTATGAATAAAGACTGGCTAGCCATAGGCATTATCTGGGGCCTAGTGGCCTTGGGTGCTGTTCTGGTTATCCTGAATTTCAGCCAAGGTGATGCCATCAGGAGCTTCGGAGTCTTTGCCGCCGGCTCTATCGCCATAGTTTCGATGATTCATTTATTCTCATCTCACTCAAAGGGCATCGTTAGGAGATTGATTTACGTCTCTGGAGGCACCTATGCCATTTTGGCTCTTGCTGGCCTATACATTTTGCTAACCCCTTAAACTGGACTTATGCCTCTAGATTTATTCTTTTTAGGACTGCTAGTACTAGCAGGTCTTGCAATTGGTGCTGTCAGCATCCTCGTTATCTACAAACTCTTCAAGGGTCAACGCTAGTTGTTCGTTCTACCCGAAGGTTTACCTACCGAACTAACTCCTTTAGCTTTCCTTGTTGGAACCTGGGAGGGCGTTGGTGCAGTGAGCGACAAGTTCACTAACCCTGAAGAGCACAAAGAACGTAAATTCCAACAAAGAATCACATTTGCCTACGGTCAAGGAAACTATTTGACCTACCATGCAACCTCAAGACTTTTAGGGGATGCAACCGATGGCTCTGAAGATGTTGAATTACCAGCAGAGTTAGGTTTTTGGAGATTAGCGAGAGCGGCAGAGTCAGCAGATTTTGGCCCTTCAGTATTACCTGGCACCGGAGCTAAATCCATTAACAGTGCTGAAGATCTAGAGAAACTCAGAAATGATAAAGACGGCTTTGATATTGAAGCATCAATCATTCATCCAGGTGGAGCCTATGAGTTCTATGCAGGTCAGGTTAAATCTGGACGTATTGATATAAGAACTGTTGCAGGATCTCACATGCCGATGCATTTAGTTGATGCAGGCAAGAGCTGGGGTTATGCAGAGCGAATGTATGGAACCAAGACCGTCGAAGGAACACCTAAGTTGTTCTGGTTAATGGAAGTTGCATCTTCGGTTAGAGAACCTTTGGTTACTTTAGTTTCTGTTGAACTTGACCGTATTGGCTAATCAATGACCGGATCATTCGGAAATCCCAATCTTGAACAAAAAGATTTACTGCAAGGTAAATCTTTTGTAATTCTTGACAAGAAAGTTCTCGTTGCTTCAGGACCAGAGCGTCTAACTTGGCTAAACGATATCCTTAGTCAAAAACTAGATGATCTTGTTCCAGGAGTTTCAGTTGAAGGGCTTTGGTTAGATGCACAAGGAAGAATCATCAGAGACATCCATCTTCTAGACGATGGAACCAAAACATACCTAATCACTTTCTCTAAAGATTTCGACACCTTCGTTACCCAATTCCAGCGAATGCTCTTCCGAGCAAAGGTTGAACTTGCAGTTGAAGAAGAATTGAAAGTCATCGCTTCTTTTGGATCTAAACTTTCAGAACTAACCTGGCAGGACCCATGGCCTGAAACAGCTATTGGTGGCTTTAGATATGGAAAACCAATAACTACTAATTGGTATTACCAGGAACATCTGGTCACAGATGCTCAACTAACCGAAATCAGGTCTAATTTTTCTGAAGCTGGAACCCTAGCCTTAGAAGCCTTGAGAATTGAGGCACTGAGGCCAACTGGTCCTGATGAGATAGATGAAAGATCTTTGCCACATGAGTATGACTGGCTGGCAACAGCTGTTCACCTAAGCAAAGGCTGCTACCGAGGGCAAGAAACAGTGGCAAAGGTTCACAACATTGGAGCACCACCAAGAAGGATGGTGTTCCTGCACCTTGATGGTTCAGCTCACCTATTACCTCAAGCGGGAGATCAGATCACTTCGGGTGAAGATGTTTTAGGAAAAGTGACCTCGGTGGGGCAACATTGGGAAATGGGACCCATCGCCCTCGGTGTTATCAAACGAAACAGCAAAGTTGAAAATGTTCTAGTTGGTTCTATTCCTGCAACTCTTGAAGAGATAGTTCCTGTTGATGCCGGTGGCGTAGTTGACCTTGGAGATTTCCGTGGCAAAAGGAATTAACTATCGCTTTAGGGATGCCACCACGAGGCTAATTGAATCTTTACTTCCAGCAGCCCAGATAACTATCGGCGCACTGGTTGCATATTCAATTGCAAGGTTTGGTTTAGGGCACGCTGCACCACTTTTGGCAATGACTGTTTGTATTACGGCTCTAGGTTTTTCAAGAGATGCCAGACCAAGACGAATTATTCAAACAGCTATCGGCATGATTGTTGGTATTGCCATCAGCGATGTCGCTCTGGTTAATTTGGGTTCTGGTATTTGGCAACTGTCTTTAGTTTTGGTTGTCGTTTTACTTGCAGCTCGTTTTATTTCAGGTGGTTCAACCTTTGCTGTAACCGCTGCCATCCAAGCCATGCTGGTTCAGTTATCACCAGCTCCAGCCGGTGGTGTTTATATCCGAACTATTGATGGTTTGATTGGTGGAACTATGGCACTGATAGTTACTGTGCTTATTCCAAGAGATCCTCGAGGCATGGCTAGATCTGATGCGAGTAAACTTTTCGATTTCTTCATAAGCACTCTTGAATCTTTACGTTTAGCATTACGAGATGTTGACACCAACATTGTTGACGATGCTCTAGCTAAAGCTAGAAGATCACAACCACTTATTGATAACTGGCGCATGTCTTTAGATAGTGCTGTTGCGATTAGTAAACTCTCACCTTTTCTTGGTAAATATAAGGGTGACCTGAAGGGTCAGGTAAGGCTTATGCGTGGCATGGATTTAGCCACCAGGAATCTAAGAGTGATTGTTAGAAGAGTTATCTTTCTAATCAAAGACGGCACCCCAAGGCCTTATCTTGCTGATCTTTGCGATCAGCTTTCTGAAGCCGTATTACTTATGCGTGAAGGTCTAAACGAACCAAAGCTTCTAATCGAGGCTCAAGAGCGTTTATTAGAAGTAATAAGACAGTTAGACCCTAAACGGTTTGGCATCGCAGACCAGGTTCGCGAAGCAAGCGCCTTGTTGTTATTTAGACCACTGGTTGTCGATCTGCTCTTTGCCAGCGGTATGAATGAAGAGGACGCTAGGGCTGAACTGCCAGAGGTTTAATAGCTTCCCAGTCAAGTGTTAGTTCACCTAAGCGCCAGCGCTTAGGTGTGTTAGTTATCGGCCAACCTGAATCAAGAAGAGCTTTAGCACAAGCAGTGAACCTTTGCACCGGTGAGAAAACACTAAGACCTGCATTGTTGGCCCAGGCGGCATCGAGTTCTTTTAGGAATTTGTTTATGAGTTCACCTTCAACATTGTGATGGATTAGTGCTTTAGGTAATCGCTCGGCAACCTTAGATGGATTTTGTAAACCAAGAAGCCGAAAAGAGAAAGTTAGAGTTAGCGGCTTATGTTTATCGAGGGTTATCCAGGTGGCTAGCCTGCCTATCTCATCGCAGGTTCCTTCGATGATTAGGCCATTAGGTTCTAGTCGAGATTGCATCATGGCCCAGGCTGCTTTGACTTCACTTTCGTCGTATTGCCTCAGAACATTCATGGCTCTTATCAAAGTCACTGCAGATCTGTTTAGTTCATGGGGGATAGGAACCTCAAAACCACCTAATTCAAATAGCAGATCATCTGTTTGATGTGGCTTGGCTCTTTCGATTCGTTCAGGATCTATTTCAATCCCTAAAACTTTGGTGTTTGGGTTTACCTGTTTAGTTCGATCAAGTAATTCAATTGCGGTTCGAGGATATGCTCCGTAACCCAAATCAACTAATAAAGGATTGCTGGTGTTCTTGAGGATTGGAAGGCTAGAGATATATCTATCGACTCTTCTAAGTCGGTTAGGGTTGGTTGTCCCTCTGGTGATGACACCCACTGGTTTCCTGTTAGCCACGAATTAAGGCTAACTAGATAAACTTGAGGAATGGCTGAATACACACTAATTCTTTTACGTCACGGCAACTCGGTTTGGAACCAGGAAAACCTGTTCACCGGTTGGGTTGATGTTGACCTTAGCGATCTTGGCAGAAAAGAAGCTAACCGGGCTGGTGAACTGCTAGCAGCATCAGGACTTAAGCCAGACCTTTTATATACCTCTCGCCTAAAGAGAGCAATCAACACAGCAAACATTGCTTTGGCTGCTGCTGAAAGATCTTGGATTGATGTCAAGCGTGACTGGCGTCTAAATGAAAGACACTACGGTGCTTTGCAAGGCAAGGACAAGGCGCAAACCCTTGCTGAGTATGGGCCTGAGCAGTTCCAAATCTGGAGAAGATCTTTCGATGTTCCGCCACCGCCAATTGACGATAACGACCAGTACTCGCAAGCACATGACGAAAGATATGCCGAGCTAGGTCCAAACATTCCTAAAACAGAATGCTTGAAAGATGTCCTTATCCGCATGATGCCGCTTTGGGAAAACGAGATATCTAAAGACCTAGTTGCAGGGAAAACTGTTTTGGTAACCGCTCACGGTAATTCTCTACGTGCATTAGTTAAGCACCTGGATGGAATTAGTGATGATGATATTGCTGAACTAAATATTCCAACTGGTATTCCATTGGTATACAAACTGGATTCTAATTTCAAACCACTAGTTAAAGGTGGAGAGTATTTGGATCCTGAAGCTGCAGCTGCTGGTGCTGCTGCTGTTGCAAACCAGGGGAAAGCTTAGGCTTCCAGTTCAGACCATTCACCAGTGGTCAAATAAGCAACCTTTGCAGAAATGTCAACAACGTGATCTGCAAATCTTTCGTGGTAGCGGCTAGCTAGAGTGACGTCAACTGTGTAGATGGCGTTCTCTTTCCACTTCTCACTTAGCACAAGATCAAAAACAGAACGGTGTAGTTCATCGACGCGCTCATCTTCAGCTTGAATGCTTCTAGCCAAATCAACATCTGTGTTTCTAAGTAGTTGAGTTAGTTTCCTACCCAACGCACAATCCAAAGCACCCATCTCGCTGAAAGTTTTGCGTAGAGTTTCTGGAACAGCACTTTCTGGATAACGGAATCTGGCGATAGTGGCGATGTGGCCAGCAAGAGCTCCCATGCGCTCAAGGGAAGCTGAAATACGAAGAGCGGAAACTAGAACACGAAGGTCACGGGCTACGGGGGACTGTCTAGAAAGAATTCGGATAGCCATTTCATCAATAGCCAAAGCACGCTCTTCATTGACTTCAGCCAAGGCGATAGCTTCGTCAGCCTTTTTGACATCAGAGTTTAGGAAGGCGATAGATGCCTTCTCCATGATTTCGGTGACAGACTCAGATAGATCGACTAGTCGTTCCTGAACCTCTGAAAGTTCTCTTTGAAAAACTTCTCTCATGGACATTTCCCTTCAACTCCTCGCTACTGTCCCAGAAGTATGTAAACATTTGGGAAAGTCTTGGTAAATAGCCACTTAAGGCCGACAGCATTTGTTTTACAAATCAAAGGTATCACCTAGTGTTAACTAGGTAAACAAACTTTAGGATATCTGTGGTCAAGTCGAGTAAAACCAAGAAAGTAGCAGCTGATGCAGTTGCCTTCCTTGAGGTGCTTTCGACTGCGGGAGTGATCCTCACTTCAGATAACGAAGTAATAAACCAGTCCTCTAAAGCCATTCAAAAAGGCTTAGTTGAGTACTCTAAGCTCACCAATTCAGAATTACAAGAACTAGTAAATCTGACTTGGAAAGACAAGCAAGAGCACAAAAGTGAGCTCTATTTCCAGAAGAACTTCAAAGCTCCTAAGCAATACTTTGCAGCCAGAGCTACCATGCTTAGCGAAGAGTTAGTCATTTTGTTGGTTGAAGACAAGACCGAAGCAAAAAGACTTGACGACACCAGAAGAGACTTCGTTGAGAACATCTCACACGAGCTAAAGACACCTATTAGTGCCATCTCCTTGCTCTCAGAAGCACTTCAACTTGCCGTTTCAGATCCAGAGCAAGTGAAGAAATTCTCAACCAACCTGCAGCGTGAAGCTAAGCGCTTGAGTTCTTTAGTTTCGAGAATCATTGAACTTTCAAGAATTCAAGCGGGAGATCTTCAAGGCGAAATTGAGTCGATTGATCTAGCCGATGTAATCGCTGAAACCGTTGATGCGAATAGTTTCCTCGCGGAGAGCCGTGGAGTGAAATTATCTTTTGATGCCCAGCCAGGCGCTGTCCTAAAAGGTGACCGGCAACTAATTTCGATGGCATTGAAGAACCTAATCGAAAACGCAGTTCTTTATTCAGAAAGCAACTCTCAGGTTGGTGTTGGACTCTCTGTTGAAGGTGACTTTGCAGAGATAACAGTCACCGATAACGGAATTGGTATTCCGGTTGATCAGCAAGAACGCATCTTTGAACGCTTTTATCGAGTTGACCCGTCAAGATCTAGAGACACCGGTGGAACCGGACTTGGTTTGAGCATTGTCAAGCATGCTGCTCAAAACCATGCAGGTGAAGTCAAAGTCTTCTCACGAGTTGGGCTGGGTTCAACTTTCACCCTAAAACTTCCTATTACTCATAACGCAAATGAAGGAATGGAACAATGACAAAAATACTGGTGGTTGAAGATTCAGAGAACATCAGAGAGCCACTAGTAGCGATTTTGAAATCAGAAGGCTATGAAGTCATTGAAGCTGAGGACGGTGAAGCGGCTTTAGCAATCTTCAGAAGCGAAGGCGCTGATTTGATTCTGCTGGATCTGATGCTCCCTAAAATCAACGGTAAAGATGTCTGTAAAACAATTAGGCAGACTAGCGATGTCCCAATCATTATGTGGACAGCCAAAGACACTGAGACTGATGTTCTAATTGGTTTTGAAATTGGGGCTGACGACTACGTCAATAAGAACTCAACCTCGAGTGAAATCCTGGCCAGAATGAAAGCTGTGCTTCGTCGAAATGGTGGACCAAGAGAAGCTGAGAATGGCATCCTGGAGGCAGGGCCTGTTCGGATGGATATCGAAAGACATCTAGTTTTCTTCAACGGTGAAAGAGTCATGATGCCGCTAAAGGAATTCGAATTACTTGAACTTTTGCTGGAGAACAGAAACCGTGTTCTCACCAGAGGTCAGATTATTGATCGTGTTTGGGGTAGCAACTACTTCGGTGACACCAAGACTTTAGATGTTCACGTGAAAAGACTCAGATCAAAGATTGAAGCTGATCCAGCAAGACCAATGCATTTGCTAACTGTTCGTGGACTTGGCTATAAGTTCGAAGTTTAGTTTTTAGCTAACGAGTTAACAATGTCTTGGTACTGAGGCAAAGTTCCATCAAGAATAGGAACATTTAGTCTTACCGAACCGGTGTCTGTGTAAAGCAAGATAGTTGTTAGCTCTCCTGGCTTACCCTTCAAAGCAACCTTTAGAGCTGGTTGGTTCTGATAACCAAAATTCAAAACTTGGTAACCCTTTACAAGGTATTGACGATAGATAGTGCCGTTAGCGCCACCTTCAAGCTTCAGAGCAAAATCTTGCGTATTACTAGAAGAGTTAGCGAAAGCTCCATAAAGAGCACCGTGACCTTGACCATCAGTGAAATAGATGATGTTACGTGCTTTTACGAAACCAAGATCACCGTTAGTGCCATCACTCGGTGAATAAACCTTCAAAGAGGCAACTGGGCTGAGCATGTTGCAGGCTGAAGTGCCCAAAACAGTCAATAAACCTATGGTTGTAACGAGAAATGCTCTACGAAACACTTAATTTCCCTCCAGGGCGTCAATGTCCCTATTCTATCGGGGACTGGTGTGGTAAAATTGGGTTTTGCGAAGGGAAGCATTTGATGGAATTCAAAAAGGGACTGACTGTTGTCTACCCGCACCATGGCGCTGCCGAGATTCTTGATATCAAGAACAAGATCGTCCGTGGTGAGAAGAAGCTGTATCTTCAGCTCAAGGTAGAAGCAGGAAACCTAACTATTTGGGTTCCAGCTGAGACTGCTGAATCAGAAGTTGGCGTTAGAGATGTCATCGACGCTAAAGGTGTTCGTGCCGTTGAGCGCAAGCTTAAAGAAGAATTCATTGAAGAGCCAACCAACTGGTCTAGAAGGTTCAAGGCCAACCAGGAAAAGCTTGCTTCAGGTGATGTCATGAAGGTTTCCGAGATTGTTCGTGACCTTTGGAGAAGACAGCAGGACCGCGGTCTTTCAGCCGGTGAAAAGAGAATGTTGGCTAAGGCCATGCAGATCTTGGTTTCTGAACTAGCGCTAGCTCTAAAGGTTGATGACGCTGGTGCTGAAGCTCACATCCTGAAGGTTTTGGCCAAAGGCGCTAAATAAACCCAAACTTGGAAGGCACGGATGAGCGGAATCGCTGTAATTCTGGTGGCCGCAGGTGACGGTAGTCGTTTGGGGCAGGGAATACCTAAAGCCCTAGTCAAAATAGGAAACAAAACTCTCGTTGAGCATGCATTAGATCGCATCCTCAAAATAAGTAACCTCAAACAAATAGTTATTGCATCCCATGAAAACCAAGTTCCTGACTTTGAAGCTATCGGCAACAGAGTTATTAATGGCGCCTTCCCTGTTCAATACACTCCTGGCGGAACCTCTCGCCAAGGTTCTATTTTCAATGCACTTCAAAAAGTGAACCCAGCTGTTTCTGTTGTTTTAGTTCACGACGCAGCACGTTGTTTTGCACCAACCGAACTTTATGAAACAGTTGCCACTGCTGTTTTAGAAACCAACTGCGGTGTTCTGCCAGTCCTACCGGTTGCAGACACCATTAAACAAGTTGAAGGTAATCAAGTCTTTGGAACTGTTGACCGAGATCAACTTCGTTTTGCTCAAACTCCTCAAGGTTTTGAATACAACGCACTGCTCGAGGGCTATGCAACCACAACAACAGAACACACAGATGATGCATCGTTGATGCAAGAAGCTGGGTTGTTGATTCATTCTGTTCCAGGTTCTGCTCTTGCATTTAAGATAACTGTTCCAAGTGATCTTGAATATGCAAGAAAGATGATTGGATCTGACCAGAGAACCGGTATAGGAACTGATGTTCATAGGTTCTCTGAAGATAAAACCAAACCTCTATATCTTGGAACTGTGCTTTGGGAAAACGAAGTTGGTCTTGAAGGTCACTCTGATGGTGATGCAGTATCGCATGCAATTGTCGATGCGCTTTTAGCTGCAGCGGGACTTGGGGACATCGGCTCAAACTTTGGGGTAGATAAACCAGAGTTTGCCGGTGCCAATGGTGAAGTGTTTATTGGTTCAACATTGAAGATGCTTGCCGATAAGGGCTATTCTGTTGTCAACGTAAGTGTTCAGCTGATCGGTAACAAACCTAAGGTTGGCTCTAACCGTGAGCGGGTTGAAAAGGTGTTGACCTCTTTAGTTGGAGCGCCGGTGAGCCTTGGGGCCACCACCACTGATGGCCTGGGTTTCCTTGGGAACTCTGAGGGAGTGGCAGCCGTAGCCACCGCGTTGATTGAAAGTAGGCTCTAGAAATGGGCCTAGAGCTTTTCGATTCTAAAGAGCAGAAACTTAGAGAGTTTGTTCCACTCAATGCCGGTGTGGTTGAGATTTATGTTTGTGGACCAACAGTTCAATCAGCGCCCCATTTGGGACACCTGAGGAGTGCTTTGGTTTATGACCTTCTCAGAAGATGGCTCAAGGCTTTAGATTATGAAGTCATCATGGTTAGAAACGTCACAGATATTGATGACAAGGTTCTTGTAAATGCTGGCACTCGTAATTGGTTGGAGTTCGCTCGAGAAGTTGAGGCAAGCTTCAATGATGCTTATAACAATCTTTGGATTTTAGAACCAACTCACTCTCCTCACGCAACCGAACACATCGATGACATGATTGCGCTCACAAAGAAACTCATTGATCGAGGTCATGCTTATCAAGCCGAAGTTGGAAGCGCTAACGTCTTCTTTCACAGCGCGTCATGGCCTTCATACGGGGAACTCACTAACCAGAAGTTAGAAAATATGGAAGGTGAACCTGAAGCTTCTTTTGGTAGAAGATCACCGAATGATTTTGCTCTATTCAAAGCACACAAACCAGAGGAACCAGCAACTGCAGCTTGGCAAACTCCTTGGGGTTTAGCTAGACCTGGTTGGCACATTGAATGTTCAGCGATGGCTAAACATTTCTTAGGCGAAGCATTTGATATTCACGGTGGTGGTTTAGATCTTCGATTCCCACACCATGAAAACGAACTTGCTCAATCAAGGGCAGCTGGTGATCACTTTGCTAACTTCTGGCTACACAACGCATTAGTCACCGTCAACGGTTCAAAGATGAGTAAGAGTCAAGGCAATGGTGTTTCTGTAGAGGAACTTTTAGAAAAAGGTTCTTGGGGTGCTATTCGCTATTGGTTAGTGTCCGCGCAATACAGATCAAATCTGGACTACTCAGACAAATCCTTAGCCGATGCATCTTCAGCTCTCGAGCGAATAACGGGATTCATAAAGAGAACTTCGCAAACTAAGCCAGTTGAAATTGATTTAGTAAAGCTTCCGCAAGCGTTCAAAGATGCCATGAATCAGGATCTAAATACCCCTCTAGCACTCGCTGTTTTACACGACACCGTTAGAGCCGGTAATGCGGCTTTTGATAGCGGCGATGCTCCCGAATTACAAAAAAGCGTTGAAGCGGTAAAGGCTATGGTTCATGTCTTAGGCCTAACCAATGCGTATGTTGAATCCGATGTTTCACCTGAATTCAGAGCCCAAATAGAACAGTTGTTGAGCAAACGCCAACAGGCCAAAACAGCTAAAGATTTCAATACTGCTGACAAGATTAGAGCTGAGCTTGAAGGTCTTGGCGTGATTATCAAAGACTTACCAAATGAAACGATATGGAGCATCATCAATGGCTAACAAACCAGGACGACCAGGAGCCGCTAAAAAGGGTAAACCTAAGGTCGGTAGCGGCGGTAATCGCCGTCAGGGATTAGAAGGCCGTGGCCCAACTCCTAAAGCTGAAGATAGAAAGTATCATCCAGCTGCTAAAGCCAAGGCTCTTCGTGAAAAGAAGTCTGCAACTGGAACTAAAGTCCAGCGAGCTAAGCCGGCTGTTAACACCACCCGTAAAGGTGAATTCTTAGCTCCGACTAACCGAACAGCAGGTAATGCTGGGGGTGCCCAACGTTCAGGTAGAAGAGTTCAGAAAGCTGCTGATTCATCCGAGGTGCTATCAGGTCGTAACTCAGTGCTTGAAGCGCTAAGAGCGAAAGTTCCTGCAACAAGTTTGTTTATCGCATCACGGATTGAAATGGATGATCGGGTCAAGGAAGCTATTGCATTAGCTAGCAACCGAGGTATTGCTGTTGGTGAAATCACCAGAGGTGAAATGGACAGAATGACCGGCTTTGATGCTGTTCATCAGGGCATTGCTTTGCAGGTTCCTCCTTATAACTATCAGCACCCGAGTGAACTTCTCGACAAGATTATTTCTCGAGGACAGAAGCCATTGCTTGTTGCTCTTGATGGAATTACAGACCCTAGAAACCTAGGTGCAATTATTCGTTCGGTTGCTGCCTTCGGTGGTCAAGGTGTCATCGTTCCGCAAAGAAGATCTGTTGGTGTGACCGCTTCAGCTTGGAAAACTTCAGCTGGAGCCGCATCAAGAATTCCAGTTGCACTTGCAGCTAACCTAAACGCAACCATCAAAGAATTCCAGAAGCGCGGATTGTTTGTTGTTGGTCTAGATGGTGGGGGAGATATGAACCTCACCAAATTCAAGCTAGGAACAGAACCACTACTTCTAGTTATTGGATCTGAAGGCAAAGGCCTATCACGATTAGTTCAAGAAAACTGTGACGCGATAGTTTCGATTCCAATCTCAGCTGACACCGAATCACTAAACGCAGGTATTGCAGCATCAGTTGTTTTATATGAAGTGAGCAAAGCAAGACTTAAGTAACAAGGACTTAAATACAAATGGCCCGGAATCAAACCCGGGCCATTTGCTTTAACTCTTTTACTTCTTTGGAGCTGCCTTCTTCACAGCAGGCTTCTTAGCAGCTGGCTTGGCGGCAACCTTAGCCGCAGGCTTCTTAGCAACAGCAGCCTTCTTAGCAGGAGCCTTCTTTGCAACAGCGGCCTTCTTTGCAGGAGCCTTTGTTGCAACAGCAGCCTTCTTTTCAGCAGCAGCCTTAGGAGCATCGTTGTTTAGACGAATACCTGAGGTTACATCAAACAGGTGAGTGATTCCGCCCTGAGGCTTTAGGAAAATCTTGTCACCAGCTTTTAGATGGCTGTTAGTTCCGACACGAGCGATGATGTCGATGCTCTTGCCGTTGTTTACGGTCTGGCCGTAAAGGTAAGCGTCAGCACCTAGCTCTTCGATGATGTGAACGGTAACGGCGATACCTTCAGACTTAGAAATTACTAGGTCCTCTGGGCGAACACCAACAGTTACGTTAGCTGCCTTGGTCTTACCCAAAACAGCTGAATCGATCTTGATGGTGTGGTTACCAAAAGCAACACCGCCGGTAACCTTCTTTAGTTCAAGAAGGTTCATAGCAGGCGAGCCGATGAAGCCAGCAACGAAAACGTTAGCTGGACGCTCGTAAAGTGCACGAGGAGTGTCAACCTGCTGTAGGAGACCATCCTTTAGAACTGCTACGCGGTCACCCATGGTCATAGCTTCAACCTGGTCGTGTGTTACGTAAACAGTTGTTACACCCAACCGACGCTGAAGCGATGCAATCTGAGTTCTAGTTTGAACACGAAGTTTCGCATCCAAGTTTGATAGCGGTTCGTCCATCAAGAAAACTTCAGGCTTACGAACAATCGCACGACCCATAGCAACACGTTGACGCTGACCACCAGATAGCGCCTTAGGCTTGCGATCTAGGTAAGGCTCAAGGTCCAAAAGCTTTGCAGCTTCAAGCACACGAGCAGCACGCTCTTCCTTCTTGACACCAGCAATCTTCAGAGCAAAGCCCATGTTGTCTGCAACTGTCATGTGTGGATATAGTGCATAGTTTTGGAAAACCATTGCGATGTCACGGTCCTTAGGTGGAACCTGTGTGACGTCGCGGTCACCGATGAAAATACGTCCCTCGTTGACCTCTTCAAGGCCAGCAAGCATACGCAGGGTTGTGGTCTTACCACAACCGGATGGGCCGACGAGAACTAGGAATTCTCCGTCTTTTACGGTCAACTCAATTTTGTCAACCGCTGGGCGGGTTCCGCCCGGATAAAGCCTGGTGGCTTGATCGAATTTAACTGATGCCATTGTGATACTCCTTCAGCGGCAGGAACGAGCCGCACGATCCGTAGTGAATTAGTGCCTAGGCCAACGGCCTAGGATTTCTATTATCGCATTTCTTAGGCTTGCCCTAGACTTAGAAACCTATGCTGTTTCTGGGGGATAACAGCTTATGAAAGGTGCCAAAACTATGTCGATAAACCCTCGTCCAACCAGATCTGAGCAACGTGACCAGGCTAGAGCCAAGGCGCGTGAGCTAAGAGAGCAGAAGGTTAGCGCTGACAAGCGTAAGCGCGCTCTCACAATCAGTTTGGTAGCACTAGTTGTTGTTGGACTGGTTGGCGGTATTACCTATGCGGTTATCGCATCTAGTTCTAATTCAAATACCAACAATGCAAACGCTAAAAAGGTTCCTGCCAATGTCACAGCGCAGGGTGGTGTTCTTTTAGGTAAAGATTTCTCAGTAGTAACACCTGAACAGGCTAAGACTGTCGATCACATTGTTATCTATCAGGACTACCAGTGCCCTATCTGTCAGATGTTTGAAAACCCTAATGCTAACCAGATTGGATCTTGGATTAGATCAGGTCAAGCAGTGCTCGAGTATCACCCAATCTCATTCCTAGATGGCCACTCACTGAATGCATACTCTTCGAGAGCGGCCAATGCTGCTTTCTGTGTTGCTAACAGCCAGCCTGCAAAGTTCTTTGATGTCAACACTGCTTTATACGCAAATCAACCAGCTGAGAACACTTCAGGTCCATCTGATTCTCAAATCAAAGACACTTTGAGATCTGCTGGTGTAGATGTGAATGCTGAGATAAATGAATGTATTGATCAGAAGAGATACTCAAAGTTCATCGACAACAAGACTGCTGAAGCATTCTCAACTCCAGCTGTCACAGGAACAGATATTCCAACCGGAACTCCAGATGTTTTGGTCAACGGTGTTGTTTATACCTGGGATGGCGATGCTACCAAGCTAGTTAACCCTGGAAGATTTGCCCAGTTCGTCAAAACCAACCACAAAAAGTAAATAGAAAGTAAGGATCATCTTGAAAAAGACACTAGTTTCAACAGCAATAGCAACTGTTTTGGCTTTTGCCCTAGCAGCATGTTCATCAACCTCAGGTGCAAAGCAGATTGTCTTGCATCCAGCAACAGGTGAGACTGACACTTACACTGTCGGACAGCGTGCCAACGTGGTTGGTGACCTTGACCTAAAGGATGCAACTGTAAAGACTTTCGATGTTGTTATCGAAGAGAAGACCCCATCAACTGACTGGGCTCAGCTCAGAAAGTTTGTGGCTCACAAAGGCTCAACCAGCATTGGTTTCGCGTTAATTCAGACTGTTGCAGGTGACTACAAGTATCGTGCGACTATCAGCGGCAAGGGTTACGGCCCTTTCACCTCTGGCGAGATCACTGTTCACTACGTAGCTAAGAAGTAGTTAGATTTAACAAAAAGACCAGTCCTTAGGGGCTGGTCTTTTTGATTTAACCCCATTCCGGATGCTTCAAAACCCGATAAACTTTTCCTCGGACGTAAGTCCAAGCCGACCTGGCGCAATTGGTAGCGCATCGCACTTGTAATGCGAGGGTTAGGGGTTCGAGTCCCCTGGTCGGCTCCAAAAGTAAAAGACCTCCCGGAGTGGGAGGTCTTCTGCTTTAAGTACTTTTACGCGCCTAATCCTTTGAGGGAAGCGTAAACCAAGAACGCTGGCCAGACTGCTGCCTTTAGAAGTCCTAGAACTCCGATCCAGAAGTCGGTAGCTGTTGAAACATAGTAGATGGCAGAACCTAGGAATCCAAGGAAGTAAATTGAACCCTTGTTGCTTTGAATGGTGAAGTTCTTGTTGTTGGTGATGTTCTTTTTGATTTTTTTCTTCAATTTCTTTTTGAATTTTTCTGTGTTGAAATCTGACATGGTTTCGCTTTCTTTTATTGTCTATTGTTATTCTGCAGCCTTGAATGTGATGCTTACCGAGTTGATGCAGTAACGATCACCGGTCGGAGTTTGTGGTGCATCCTCAAATACGTGACCTAGGTGTGAACCACAAGCCTTGCAAACGACCTCAGTTCTTTGCATGCCGTGTGAGTTGTCCTCTCTTAGTTCAACAGCATGGTCTTCTTTAGGTTCATAGAAGCTTGGCCAACCACAGTGCGAGTCAAACTTTGAGACGCTGGTGAAAAGTTCTGCTCCACAACCTCGGCAGAAGAAGGTGCCCACACGATCTTCTTCAAGTAATTCACCGGTATAGGCTCTTTCGGTGCCGGCTTCCCTAAGCACGTGGTATTCGAACTCAGTGAGTTCTTCTTTCCACTGCTCTTCAGTCTTTTGGACTTTACGTTCTTCCATTTATTGTCATCTCCAGAGATTTCACAGGTTCGTTACCTAATATAGAACAGTTAGTTCAAGGAGATGGTGATGGCGAAAGATAAAGCTAAAGATGCTTTAGATCTGCTCGATGCAGATTTCGAGCATGTTGGTCGTCACCGTGCTCGTAAAACTGCCAAAGACCGCTGGATTGAAGTTGCTTGGTTGGCTCTGGCTTCAGTTCTACTAAGTGGATCTGGTTGGTTTGGTTTGAACTATGTGGCAGCTCAAACTGCTAACCCTCAGCCCACCCACCACGTTGTAAACGGTATTGATCTAAGTGTTCCAATCACAGTTATTGATGCCACTGGAACAAGGAAATTCGGTGCATCAATCGGTCAAACTCTTTTAGATGCAGGCTTAGTAGTTCCATACACCAGGTATTTAGATCTGACCTTGAGCGCTTCAAGCATCCACATCCAGAACGAATCTGATCGACCTTTGGCTAAAAAGATCATCAAATTGCTGGGCAACATGAAGATTGTTGTAAAAAAAGATGCCAAATACCCGATTGAAGTCCGTTTAGGCAAAGGATTTACCCCGTTAAACGGCTAAAACTGCTCTATAACAGTCCCGTTATAGGAGCAAATATTTCTTGCACAGATACCCACTTTTCGCCCTAGACTAAACAAGGTTCAAAGATTCGTTTGCTACAACACTCGAAATCGCTTTCCTAAGTAATTAGGCGAGGGGCTGCAGTGAAGGAAGTACCGGATCTGAAATATAAGTTATAGGAGCATCACATGGCACAAGGAACCGTAAAGTGGTTCAACTCTGAAAAGGGTTTCGGCTTTATCACTCAGGATGGTGGAGCAGACGTATTCGTTCACTTCTCAGCTATTCAGTCTGAGGGTTACAAGGAACTTAAAGAGAACCAGCGCGTTGAGTTTGAAGTTAAGAATGGCGACAAAGGCCCACAGGCTGACAACGTCTTCGTTATCTAATTCAAATTTCTAAAGGCTTCGACCACCCTTTCGGGTGGTCTTTGTCTTTTAAGACCTAACTTGCACTCTGCCCTTGAGAGTGCCAAAATGGGATTAGCACTCTCAATCCTTGAGTGCTAACTAATCACTTTGATGCTCCAGGAGGGCGTAACCCAACATGGCAAAAATTATTAGCTTTAACGAAGAGGCACGTCGTGGTCTTGAGCGTGGCTTAAACATCCTTGCTGACACTGTGAAGGTCACCCTTGGCCCACGCGGTCGCAACGTAGTTCTAGAAAAGAAATATGGCGCGCCAACAATCACCAACGATGGTGTTTCTATTGCTAAAGAAATCGAATTAGATGACCCGTTCGAGCGCATCGGCGCCGAACTGGTTAAAGAAGTTGCTAAGAAGACTGACGATGTTGCTGGAGATGGAACTACCACAGCAACCGTTCTAGCTCAAGCACTTGTTAAAGAGGGCTTGCGTAACGTAGCAGCTGGCGCTGATCCAATCAGCTTGAAGCGCGGCATCGAGAAGGCTGTTGAAGCCGTTATCGCTGAACTGTTCAAACAGGCTAAACCTGTTTCATCTAAAGAGCAGATTGCTGCAACAGCATCTATCTCTGCGGGTGACACTGTTATCGGTGAAATCATTGCTGATGCTATCGACAAGGTCGGTAACGAAGGTGTGGTCACCGTTGAAGAAGGTAATGCTTTCGGAATCAACCTAGAGCTAACCGACGGTATGCGTTTTGACAAGGGTTATATTTCTGGTCTATTCGTAACTGACCCTGAGCGTCAGGAAGCAATTCTTGAAGATGCTCTAGTTCTTATCGCTAACTCAAAGATCTCTCAGGTTGGTGACATTGTTCCAATCGTTGAGAAGGTTATCCAGTCAGGTAAGCCACTTTTGATCATTGCTGAAGATGTTGAGGGCCAGGCTCTTGCAACTCTAGTTTTGAACAAGATGCGCGGAAACTTCAAGTCTGTCGCTGTTAAGGCTCCAGGTTTTGGTGACCGTCGTAAAGCTATGCTTCAGGACATCGCGATTTTGACCGGTGCAACAGTTATCACTGAAGAACTAGGTCTAAAAGTTGAGAGTGCAACTCTTGAGATGCTAGGTAGTGCCCGCAAGGTTGTCATCACCAAGGATGAGACCACCATCGTTGATGGTTCAGGCGACAAAGACCAGATTAATGGTCGCGTTGAGCAGATTCGTCGTGAGATTGCTAACACTGACAGCGACTATGACCGCGAGAAGCTTCAGGAGCGTCTAGCCAAGCTAGCCGGTGGTGTTGCTGTTATTCGTGCCGGTGCTGCTACCGAAGTTGAATTGAAAGAGCGCAAGCACCGCATCGAAGATGCTGTTCGTAACGCTAAGGCAGCTGTTGAAGAAGGTATCGTCGCTGGTGGTGGTGTTGCTCTAATTCAGGCTGGTAAGGCTGCTTTCGAGACACTGAAGCTTGTTGGCGATGAGGCAACTGGAGCAAACATTGTTCGCGTTGCTATCTCAGCTCCGCTAAAGCAGATTGCGCTAAACGCAGGTCTTGAGCCTGGTGTGGTTGCTGAAAAGGTAGCTAACCTTCCTTCAGGTCACGGTCTAAACGCTGCTACCGGAGAGTATGTTGACATGCTTGCCGCTGGCATCAATGACCCAGTGAAGGTGACTCGTTCAGCACTTCAGAACGCAGCCTCAATTGCGGGTCTATTCCTAACCACAGAGGCTGTTGTTGCAGACAAGCCAGAACCTCAGGCACCACAAATGCCTGGTGGCGGCGGAATGGATTTCTAAACTTAGCCAAGTTATCGCTCCGGCTAAAAAGGGGTGGAACCATTTAGGTTCCACCCCTTTAACCATTAACAAGGGAAGACTCTTCTAGTTCATAAAAAGTCTTTGGTTAGCTGCTTCAATTTCACTGTATTGAGATGCCGCAACACGAAGTGCGTTACCCAATTCACCCAACTGGGTGTCAACAGTGGTTGCAGTTAGCTTCCATCTGCCTACTAGCTCTTGAAAACTGCTAGCGGCCGATCCACGCCAAACTTCTTCCAATCTCAATAACTGAGAGTGGAGTCCATCAACTTCAGCTTGAACTTTTTGGATGGTTGCTTGGATTTGTGAATTTGCGAGTAGAACTTGTTCGCTATCAACTTGAATTTGTGTCATTGTTACCTCCTTCGGTAACCAAGTTCACAACAAGATAAAGACTTTAAGTTAGGTTTAAATAAATCTGTTAGTAACTTGTATTAGAAACTAGCTGTTAGGAATAGTGATGCGGAAGGTTGCTCCGCCACCTTTGGTCTCCTCGGCAACAATCTCTCCACCGTGGCCTTCAACCAAGCCCTTCACAATGGCTAAACCAAGTCCTGATCCTCCGGTATCGCGGTTACGTGAGTTATCACTTCTATAGAATCTTTCGAAAATCTTCTTTCGAAGTTCCTTAGGAATACCATCACCATGATCAATTACTTCAATAACCGTATTGCTCTCATTAGATCCAATGGCAACCCTGATAGGTTTTTCACCGGCAAAAATACATGCGTTGTTCAAGAGGTTGGTGTAGATCTGACGAATTGCGGATTCATCGAAACTTGTGATTACTTCACTTTTTATTTTGTCACCTGAAAGGTCTGTCATATTTATTTCAACCTTAGGGTGACCAGCTTTGATGTTCGTGATGACGTTTTCGGTCACTGCCACCAAGTCTGCTTTTTGCATAACTAATTTGGCATCGTTATCCAAACGAGCAAGAGCCAAAAGCGATTCAACAAGTGAAGACATTCTTATCGCTTCACTTTCAATTCTCGCCATGGCATCATCGACCTGAGCCTTTGATTTGAAAGCGCCTTTACGATAAAGCTCGGCGTAACCTCGAAGGGTAACCAAAGGGGTTCTCAGTTCGTGGCTGGCATCAGCAACAAACTGCTTCATTCGATCTAGAGTCTGGTTACGAGATTTGAAGGAACCCTCAATCGAGCCCAACATCTCATTGAGCGACTTATTTAGCTTGGCTATCTCGGTATTGCCTTCAACTTGGGGAAGTCTTCTATCAAATGCACCACTTCTAACCGCATCGGCAGCTAGGGAAACCTCACGTAGGGGTCTTAGAGCCGAGGAGATGGCTAGCCAGAGGGATAGAGCACTGATTAGCAGCAATAACCCGCTAAATCCAAAGCCAATCACCCGGTACTGGCTAATGATGGCGTCATTCTGATCCATGGGTATTCCAACAACAACAGATCCAGAGAGATTTCCAGCCGGAACAGCAACCAGGCGCCATTGGAATAAGCGATTACCTGAACCCTGGTTTATGGAAGCGGTGAAAGGAATCCCATGTGTTGCCGTGACAGAAACAAGGTTGAACTCTGAAAGGTTTGGAATATCTGAACTCTGCCTAGCTGAAGAAACCAGACCTAGAAACAAGGCGCCTTTGGAGTCAAGGAAGGCGATGTAGTAATCGCTAGGAAGAGCTGGCAGCGTTATTTCATGGGTTGCTAAACGCTCTTCAACTAGGGCAGGGTCCTCTAAAGCAAGAGTGCCAGCTGTTTGTATCAACATGCTGTCGGTATTTTGTTGCAGGTAGGTCTTTAGAAGTGCAACGGTTCCGGTCAGGCTAACTCCGAGCAATAATGCAATGATTCCAACTGAGATTGATGTAAGTCTCGTGCGCAGTGAAATCTTTGACCAAATGCCTTTGGCTGAGATTGCTCTAGGAGTTTTCTCTTTCATTTAATCTTCTTTGAAAGTCCTGAACATATATCCAACGCCACGTTTAGTTTGGATAAGTGAATTCTTGCTCAGTGGATCTATCTTTTTACGAAGATAAGAGACATAGCTTTCAACAATTCCTTGTTCACCATTGAAGTCATATTCCCATACGTGATCTAGAATCTGGTCCTTGCTCATAACCCGGTTCGGGTTAGACATCAGGAATCTAAGCAACTTGTATTCAGTGGGGGATAATTCAATCTCAGTTCCATTTACATAAACCTCATGAGCGTCTTGGTTGATTTTGATTTCACCAACTTCAAGGATGCTGTCTTCTGCCTCTTGCTTCTGAGTTCTTCTCAAGATTGCGTGAATTCTGGCAATAACCTCATCGATTGAGAAAGGCTTAGTCATATAGTCATCGCCACCAACAGTGAGTCCGGTAACTTTATCCGCACCATCATCTCTTGCAGATAGGAAAAGAACAGGAATATATATTTCCATTGAACGAAGTTTTTTAGTCACACTGAAACCTGATTGGTCTGGCAGCATCACATCCAATACCAAAATGTCTGGTTTTGCCTTTTCGGCAACTGCAACAGCTTCGGTTCCAGTTCCAACCGAGTAGACGCTAAAGCCGGCAAATTTCAATCCAGCTTCAAGGAGATCTCTGATGTTCTTTTCGTCATCAACAATCAATACACGTGCGTTCTTCATGGCTCAAATCTCTCAGGTTTGCCTACTATAAACCTGAATATACCCTGAGAAATGGCTGTGAGTCAGAGTTCGTCAGCATCAAGGATTTCATAGGCATAACCCTGTTCCGCAAGGAAACGCTGCCTATTCTGAGCAAAGTCCTGATCCACTGTGTCCCTGGCAATCAGGGTATAGAAGCTAGCAGAACGACCATCGGCCTTCGGACGAAGCAGTCGACCCAAGCGCTGTGCCTCTTCTTGCCTTGACCCAAATGAGCCAGAAATCTGTATCGCAAGAGAAGCTTCAGGCAGATCTACCGAGAAGTTAGCCACCTTTGAGACCACTAGGACACTGACTCTGCCTTCACGAAAATCAGCGAATAACTTTTCTCTTTGATTAACCGGAGTATCACCGGTAATCAAATCTGCCTTTAGAGCATCCGCGACACTGTGCAGTTGATCCAAATACTGTCCAATAACGAGAGTTGGTTCACCGGCATGCTTTCTAAGAATCTGTTGAATCACAGGAATCTTTGCAGGCGAGGTTGCAGCCAAGCGATACTTGTCCTCATTATTTGAGATTGCATATTCAAGGTGATCAACTTCAGGAAGATCGATTCTGACTTCAAAACATTTAGCCGGCGCGATATAGCCTTGCTCCTCAATTTCTTTCCAAGGAGCATCAAAACGTTTAGGTCCAATCAAAGAGAAAACATCTCCCTCTTTTCCATCTTCACGAACCAAAGTTGCTGTCAGGCCTAATCTCCGCCTTGCCTGCAAATCTGCAGTCATCTTAAAAATAGGAGCAGGCAATAAATGAACCTCATCGTAAACAATTAGACCCCAGTCATGATTATTAAGTAAAGCAAGATGCGAATAGATGTCTTTGCGCTTAGTGGTAAGAATTTGATAAGTGGCGATAGTTACCGGTGCAACTTCTTTCATTGAACCTGAGTATTCACCAATCTCGGCTTCGGTTAGGGTCGTTCTCTTAAGGAGTTCAGCTTTCCACTGCCTTGCTGAAACTGTGTTGGTAACCAAAATCAAGGTATTGGTTTTAGCAACCGCCATAGTGGCAGCTCCAACAATTGTTTTACCTGCACCACAGGGCAGTACAACAACACCGGAACCACCATCCCAGAATCGCTCAACGGCTTGGCTCTGGTAGTTTCTTAGATCCCAACCACCAAGCTTGAGGTCAATATCATGGGGTTTACCTGGAGCAAACCCAGCTAAGTCCTCAGCTGGCCAGCCCAACTTAAGTAGTTCTTGCTTTATCTGGCCTCTAGCCCATTCAGCTATTTGCCAGCTGGTTTCATTGATTCGGTCAATCAGCAGTTCATTGACTTTCCGTTGTCTTGTTACCTCAACTAGGACGGCCGGTTCAGTTGAATGAAGCTCTAGGAAACCCTCCTCATTCTTTCTAATTACTAGGCGTCCGTAGCGAGCCATGGTTTGGTCGATATCTATCCGGATACTCGGCGGAATCGGGAATTTTGCGTATTTATCTAAGACGCCTAAAACAAAGTTGCTGTCATGTCCTGCTGCTCTGGCATTCCATAGTCCAAGTTTTGTAATTCGATAGGTGTGAATGTGCTCCGGCGCACGTTCCAACTCAGCAAAAACAGCTAGATCATGTCGAGCATCAGCTGCCTGCGGGTGATTTACTTCCAGCAGTGCTGTCTTATCGCTTTGAACTATCAGAGGTCCAGTAGACATCGCTCTAACCTATAACCACAGCGGTAATTTTTGCCACGGGGATAACCCTTTCGCAATCAGCCTGTTTGTCTTTAGCTCTGAGTCTTCCATTGGCTAAACCGGTTGGAGCTAAATTGAATTCGCGTTTGACCTTATCCGAAACCACTGTCAACTTGACTGTGCTTTTACTCTTTATAGCCAATTCGAGTTGTCTAACAATGTCATCCCCAAGTGGGGCTTCACCCATACGCTTATCGTGTTCACGCCATCTAGCGATATCTTCCGCTACCGAATGATGGCTAGGAATCACTTCTGAACTTTGATTAAACCAACTTGAGATAATCTTCGAGTTCTCGTCATGAGCGATGGCTGGATAGCGAGATTCCCTAAGTTGGTAATAGACCATTTCAGGATCAAATCTGGTAAACAGCTCTGTCTCAGATGTCTGTTTCAGGGCAAGAGCTCTAAGCTCTGTGTCATTCTCGATTTGAGCAAGCAGCACTCTGTCCTTAACTTCAACAATCGTTCCACCATCATAGGCACGAATAACTAAGCGACCGAACCTAGTTGCGCTTTCACGCAGGAGGTAATCAACGGGCTGAGGAAGATCTCCTCCAGCTAAAGCTTTAAGCGATGATCTAATCTCATCTTCAGATAAACCAGTTTCCATGCCGTAGGTAAGACTCAGGGCAGAAATACGGTAGCTGGATGCAACTCCGATTCTTTCGATATCGACGAAACGACGAAGTTTCAATTCTGTAGCTGTGTCTAGTGGCCCGGTTGAGATGACTGTCAGATCAGCTTGAACAATGATCTTGTTTTGAGTCTTTGGCAGTTGCTTCTCAATGAGCTTTAAAGCACCTAAGGTGTCATTAGTCATCATGTTCTTAAACCAGCTGCTGGTCTGATTACCCGCCGTTAGACCGATAAGTTCAGCTAATTTGATTAGATCTGTCATGTGTGATGCGATGCCATCACTAGCTAGCGGAAAAGTTTTCTTGATTGCTTTGGCAAGATCTGTTTCTTCAGCAAGCTCACTGGCTGATTCAGGACCGAGGAGTAACAGCCAGGCTTTAGCTAAATGAAGCCAACGCTCTGCAGGTGACGATTTAAGCCAGAACTGATAATTAGAGCCAACCCGCCAACGCTTTTGATAAAGAACAATTAGCCTAGCTATTTGAGCAAGAGAATAAAGCCTTCTCGCATAGTCAACATCTTTCCCAAG
>CAIXVE010000072.1 GCA_903922825.1 uncultured Micrococcales bacterium
AGCACCTTGGGTGTCATTAGTCATCATGTTCTTAAACCAGCTGCTGGTCTGATTACCCGCCGTTAGACCGATAAGTTCAGCTAATTTGATTAGATCTGTCATGTGTGATGCGATGCCATCACTGGCTAGCGGAAAAGTTTTCTTGATTGCTTTGGCAAGATCTGTTTCTTCAGCAAGCTCACTGGCTGATTCAGGACCGAGGAGTAACAGCCAGGCTTTAGCTAAATGCAGCCAACGCTCTGCAGGTGAAGATTTAAGCCAGAACTGATAATTAGAGCCAACCCGCCAACGCTTTTGATAAAGAACAATTAGCCTAGCTATTTGAGCAAGAGAATAAAGCCTTCTCGCATAGTCAACATCTTTCCCAAGGAAACTGGCAAGTCTTTTAAGTTCCGGTAAACCAACTCCACCTCGACCAACTTCTGGCACCAGACGTTGTTCCAATTCAATAATTAGCTCGGTTAGAGCCTGAACGGTTTCATAAGCGCCAATACCAGCCTGCGGGTCAGTTAGGGAATGATGACTTATCGGAGAATCTGGGTCCATTCCTGGTTGAAGGTTGTTCTTTAGTTCTTGAAGAACTAAGTCTTTGAAAATAGTTTTAGCTGATTCAAGCGGAACGAAAGTAGTTTTAGTGCCTTCAGTTCTTTTCTCCACTAAGAAGAGTTTTGCTAGCACCTCAAGTGAAGCCTGATCCGCTTTGGTGTTTTTGTTGTTTAGGAGATTATCGAAGGCGGTGATCTGATTTCTAGTTAAACCAGCAACCGCACCTTTAATGTTTTGAGGTTTTACCAAAGCCTGCGCAAAGTCAAAGAAGTCTTTGAAAGAAGCCGATGGCATCAGGCGGATGCCGATGATGCGCTCTAGTTCAAGGTCAGTTGAACGACTTAGAGCTTTGGCAACCTGCAAGACTTCAGACATTAGTTTTTCTTGTTCTTCTTATCTCTTGCACTAGTGATCAAAATACCGACCAGGCAGATGAATCCAAAAGGCATAGCAATCATGGGAACAAGCCCTAAACCATTGGGAATCCAAGCATTATTGCTGAAAGCGGCCAGCAAAATAACCAGGACACAAAGGACGGTTAGCCCCACAGAAGCCACAAAACAGAAGGCTAGAACCTTCTGAAGCGTGCTCACATCTTTATCTTTATTAGCCATCCTTTTAGGATACTTGCAAACCTAAAGTAAAATGAAGGCTGCAGTATTGAAAGAGGTAGTTATGCCAACTGGACACGTAAAGTTCTTTGATTCAACCAAGGGCTTTGGCTTTGTGCAATCCGACGAGGGTGCCGAGGCCTTCCTTCACGTAAGCAACCTACCCGACGGGATCACCGATGTGAAGCCTGGCACTCGCATTGAATACAGCATCGTTGACTCTAAGCGTGGCGCTCAGGTTATGACTTGCCGCATACTCGAGGTTCCTGAATCTCTAGAGAGGAAGCAGCGTGCAGCCTCTCGTATGAAGAATGAAGATTTGGTTATCTTGGTTGAAGGCTTGATCTCAGCCCTAGATAAGATTCGCCCTGGCATTGAAGCTGGGCGACTACCTGAAGGTGCTAACGCAGACAAACTGGCCCGTTTGCTTAGAACCCTAGCCGATCAATTACACAGCTAATGGCTAAGGTTAAGAAACTTCCGAAGTTCGTCAAGCTAATCAAACCGGTTAAAGAGATTAAGAATTCTTTTGACGTTAAAGCATTTGCCGAAGTGGCTGCTAAATCTGCTGCCAGACCAAATGAGCTAGGTGCTTTCATTGAAGTGATTGAAGAAGGGGAAGGTGTTCACACCTACCTTTTCGAAGCAAACCAAAAAGGCTATGTTGGTTGGCGTTGGTCGGTAACTGTTTTTCAATTAGATCCTTCATCAGAACCAACTCTCAGTGAAGTTGTAATGATTCCGAGTGAAGGTTCAATCAAGGCACCTAACTGGGTTCCTTGGGCTGAAAGATTAGCCGACTACCAAGCCTTGCAACAAGAACTTGAGAAGCAGGCTAAAGAAGATGCTGAAGCTAATGCAGTAGAAGCAGTGACTGAAGAAGAAGTTGTTCTTGAGGAAGAAGTTGAGTTAGCGGTCGCCGACTTTGAAGTAAGCGAAGAAACCAAGGACCAAGCCAACTAGAGCGGTGTATGGATACCAGATTTTGTGTGGAGAAGTTATCTGGTTATAAAACACAACAGCTAAAACAAACATCAAAGCAAAACCAATCATCCCGAAAATAACTGCTTTGCGAGCAGTTCCTTTCATTGGTGCAGGATCTGGTTTGCGATCAGAATCTTTAGCTATCCAGCGCACTAGCTCATCCTTGCAACGACGTACTCAATGCTTTCAATAAGTTTCTCAACGTCAGCAATATCAATTGCAGTGAAAGTTGCAATACGCAGTTGGTTCTTGCCCAACTTACGATATGGGTTGATATCAACAATTCCGTTCGCACGTAAAGTTGTGTCGATGAAACCGGCATCAACCTTGTCATCGAAATCGATTGTCACAACTACTTGTGAGCGGTGCTCTGGGTTTGAAACAAAAGCAGACACATAATCCGTTTTATCTGCCCATGCATAAAGCAGATCTGAAGCTGCTTTGGTTTGTTTATCTGCCCAAGCCAAACCACCATTAGATTCAATCCATTTGATCTGTTCGTTTATGAAGAACAGGGTAGCTACCGCTGGGGTGTTTAGAGTTTGGTTCAGTCTTGAGTTATCGATAGCAATCTTTAGTGAAAGGAATTCTGGAATATATCTGTCTGACGCTGCAATCTGTTCTGCTCTTTCGATTGCTTTAGGGGACATCAAAGCAAGCCATAGTCCACCATCGCTAGCAAAGTTCTTTTGCGGAGCGAAATAGTAAACATCGGTTTGCTTTGCATCAAAATCTATACCACCGGCAGCACTGGTGGCATCGGTCATGAAGATAGCATCTGCATCAACTCCAGATAAACGCTTAACCGGAGTGATGACACCGGTTGAGGTTTCATTCTGTGGATAGACGTAAGTCTTGATTCCTTCTCTAGCAACCAGTTCTTTTCTTGAGCCAGGCTCACCTTGAATAATTTCAGGCTTAGTAAGCCACGGAGCAGAAAGTGAGGAAGCGAACTTGGATCCGAATTCACCATGTACAAGTGCTTGGGATTGGCCTTGTGCAAGGGAGAATGAGGCAACGTCCCAGAAAGCTGTTGATCCACCATTACCTAGAACAATCTCGTAACCTTTAGGGTTGTGAAATAGGTTCATTAGACCTTCTTGAACCTCTTTGACCAGGTTCTTGATAGGGGCTTGACGGTGGGAGGTCCCCATGAGGTTCACACCCGAAGTTAGGAAAGCTTCAATTTGGGCTGGGCGCATTTTGGATGGACCACAACCAAAACGGCCATCGCGGGGAAGTAAATCTGTTGGGATATTTATCTCTACCATTATCAAAGTTTAGCCGAGACTAAAGCCTTCACGATTTAGGCTTATCTCTATGAGTGATCTCATTGACACCACAGAGATGTATCTTCGAACCATTCTGGAACTGGAAGAAGAAGGCCACGTGCCTATGCGTGCTCGCATCACCGAGAGGCTCGACCAGTCTGGCCCAACCGTATCCGAGACGGTAGCCCGGATGGAGAAAAACGGTTTAGTGGTTGTCTCAGGGGATAGACATCTTGAGTTAACGGTTGAAGGTCGCAAGCATGCCATTGAGGTTATGCGTAAACATCGGCTTGCCGAAATACTCTTGGCTGAAGTAATAGGTCTGGAATGGCACCAGGTTCATGAAGAGGCGTGCCGCTGGGAGCACGTGATGAGCGAGCAGGTGGAAAGAAAGATTTTGGAGCTGATTCCAAACAGTTCTGTCTCACCTTTCGGTAATCCAATTCCTGGTTTAGAACTTTTAGGTGCAAAGCCCGCTAAAGATGAAGCAGTAGTGCCACTTATTGAAATCATGGACACTCCCGTTGTGCTCAAACGCATCGCGGAACCGTTGCAGGGCTATCCAAATGTTTTGGCCCATCTGAAGGCGGCCGGAATTGTTCCCGAAGCTGTCATTACTGCTTCAGAAGACTCTAAGGGCATCCAAATAACCGCTCAGCAGAGCCAACACTCGGTTGGCCTAACTGCTTTTGATCTTGCCCATATCTTCGTAAAAGCCTTATAAACAAGCGGTTCTAAGCCTTAGTAGAGGCTGAGAGCAGTGCAAGAGCCAACCCTAAGCTCTGATTTCGGGGTAAAATCAAAGAACCTAGGTCAGCCAACCCAGATTTAGGTGCGAGTAAACAATAAAAAGTTTCGCAACCGAGCCGGAACTCGAGTTCCGATCAGGTTAAGGAGGATCAGTTTGAGCAATAAGCCTTCGGGTAGACGTCGCGCAGATGTCGAGATTAACATTCTCGAATCTTTCGAACTGCGTAGCCGTCGATCTATTCGCGAAAGTGAGCGTCGACGTCAGTCGCGTCATGATCAGCGTGCCCAAAAGAAGGCTGCCAAACTTGACCGCAAGTATTTTGCAGCAAACCCGCCAACCAATCCGATAACCGCGGGAACCACAATCATTGCTGGTATTCCTAAGTTGCCTTGGCGTAAACGCGAATCGGTTAGAACCTCGATAGTTATGCTTTTCACTGCAGGGGTAGTGGCCACCATAGCTCTTCCGGCTTATGCATATTCACCAGCAGTCACTGCAGCTTCAGGTTTCACTGGAGGTATGACCGGAGACCCTCAGGATCTAGCGCTTCTTCGACAGACAGCTTTGAATTATGACCGAGGAAACTTTGGAATGATGTCAGCAGCTGACCTTGAGCGCATGACTAACCGCAATAACTACATCGGCTATAAAGGTCTAACTGCTATCGATCTTGCGGCTAACCCGAACTACACAAACCTGAACCCAGATGACATCATGAAGGTAGCGGCCAAATATGTTGGTGTTCCTTATATCCTCGGTGGGGAACTGCCAACTGGTTTGGACTGCTCCGGCTATACCCGTCTAGTCTTTGCCGAGTTTGGAATTCTCCTTCCACACTCAGTTATTGCCCAATCCCACGATCCGCACCTGGTTCGAGTTCACCGAGCTGATGCCAGACCAGGCGATATCGTTATTTTGAATAACCTAAGCCACGAAGGTATTTACGCTGGTTCCGGTATGTTCTATCACGCACCATTCTCAGGCGACCGAGTCAAACTAGCCCCAATTTTCACCGACAACTATTTCATTGTTCGCGTAGTTCAGTAACCAAACCTTAACCTTCGTTAGCGGAGTGTTATTTGCTGTTTAGCCCTATACAGGCGTAATCTTTTGGCAAGTTATTTATCTAATCTGATAAGGAACACTAGAGATGAAAGTTATGCATGTGCTGGCCAAGCACGAGTTTCAACGTTTTCATATAGTTTGTCCATGTCAGATTTGGCATGCCTGACGCGTCACCAATTATGGTGGCGCGTTTTTTGTTTGTCTAGATAGCTAACTCAAACGGAAACCTGCAATCCGTGCAGGTGATTTCGAAAGGGAAAGTAAATGAGAACTTTAGTTTTGAATGCAGGATACGAGCCTTTAGGTGTCGTCTCTTTCAAACGTGCCATCATCCTGGTGCTTAACCAGAAGGCCACCGTATTAGAAGGCTCAGCTGAACGTAAGGTTCACAGCGCTAAAGGTGAATACGATCTGCCTTCAGTAATTCTGTTATCTAGATATGTTCGAGTCCCGGGTAATCGGAACATACCTCTATCTAGAAGAGGAGTTCTTCGCAGAGATGGCTTCAGATGTGCTTATTGCAAACGAACTGCCAACACTGTAGATCATGTGCAACCGAAATCTAAAGGCGGCAGAGACTCTTGGGAGAATCTGGTAGCAGCATGTCTTCGCTGCAACAACATCAAAGGTGATAAGACTCTGAATGAGATTGGTTGGAGTTTAGATTTCACGCCAAAGATGCCAACCGGTGGAGCTTGGTTGGTCAGAGGTGCTGAGCGTTTAGAACCTGAATGGGATGAGTATTTAGCACTTTCTAGTGCTGCTTAAAGTGCCCCCGAGAAGAATCGAACTTCCGCACATGGTTTAGGAAACCACTGCTCTATCCACTGAGCTACGAGGGCCTAGCAAAATCAAACTTACCTGAGAACTAGCCCTGCCTGCAGGCAAGTTAAAACTTCCAAAGTTAGGCTAGTTGCCTAATGAACAATCCAGAGTTAGCCCAAGAACAATACAACGCTTCCCTAGAAGAGATTCGAGGCATCGGCGGAGCAAACCCTTTAACTAACCTAGATACCGAAGTTCTTGGTTTAGTTGATCTAGAGCGAGCTCACTCAATTGGACTTTCCCTATTTACCAAAAGCCACAGTGGTCTTTTAGCCAACCTGGTTCGTGACCCTATTGCCTATTCCAAGGCCATTACTGAAGCTCGAAGAATCAAGATCAAAAGCGAAAGATTAGCTTCAAACTTCGGCATTGAATCGCTCTATCTCTTAGCTGGAGCGGTTGACTTTAGCCCTAAAGGTTTAGATCTAAGAACCCCGGTTATCCTGTGGCAAGCAGAACTCAACCGCAAGGGCGCTGACTTTGAACTTGTGTTAGTTGATCAGCCGATAGTCAACCCTGAGCTAATTCTCATCTTGCAAAAAGAGTTTGGCATCACACTGAATGTCCAAAAACTTATCAAACTATATGTTGAATCAACTGACCTAGTTCCGATTACTCTTCTCAGTTATCTAGCCGATGTGACTAAAGCTGTCCCTGAACTGGAAATCCAAAGAACACTGGTGCTAACAAATGCCACCCTTGCACCAACTTTGATGTTGCATGAATTACCTAACCGACCAAACAACCTAGTTAACCAAATAGTCGCTAACCAAGCACCAGCAACTAAATCAGATATTCAGCGTGCTCCGCTAATCGCAGCAGATGCAGATCAACCACAAAACCGGATCATTGAACGTGCACTAAACGGCGAAAGCTTCGCAGTTGAAACTCTGCCTGGAACTGGTTACACCCAAACAGTGGCAAATATTCTTGGCGCGCTTTCAGCTCAAGGTAAGCGGGCATTAGTTTTAGCTCCTCGACGACAAACCCTGAATGAACTGAATGCCAGATTGGCAAACATTGGTTTATACGGTTTGGTTGTTCGAAGCTATGCACCTTGGCTTGATGCCATTTCAGCTATCTCAAGATTTGAAAAAGCCGAACCTTCAGATTTAGCAGCCGCCCTCCAAAGAAGAGAACAGGCAACCCTTGCTCTAGAGCACTATTACGCGTCTCTGGAACGCAAACACACAGTCCTCGGAGTTAGCATCTCTGATGCACTCGAAAAACTAGCTGAACTTAGTGCTTTACCTAAGCCTCCTAAAACCACAGCCAGAATTACTGGTGCAGCACTATTTGAAACTAGAAACCGAACCAACGCTCTGGCAATCCTGCACGAAGCGGTTGAGCTAGGAGAGTTCTCAGAGAACAACCAACACAGCCCCTGGTTCAACGCCCAGTTTGAAGATGTTAGTGAAGTTCCTAGAACCATAGCTTTGGCAACACGTTTAGCCGAAGATGTTTTACCTAACCTAGGTCAAAAACTAGATGATTTTGCTAGTCAGGTTGATTTCCCACAGGCTAACTCGGTCGCCACTTGGGGTGAATATCTGAGGTTGCTTATCAATATCAGAAACACTTTGGATCGATTCAAACCGGAGGTATTTGATCGACCGCTAACCGATTTGATCACCGCCACCAGTGCTCGAGCTGAGAAATCTTCAATGTCAGGTAAGACCAGAAGAGCTTTAGCGAAACATGCTAAAGAGTATGTTCGAGCCGGAGTTTCTGTCACAGACATTCACACCTCTTTATTGCAGATAGAAGAGCTAGCTGAGCAGTGGCGAACTCTATGTCAACAACCAATTAGGCCAGTTGTACCTCTGGGCATTGATGATGCTCAAGTTATCTACCAGTCCTTGATGGCAGATCTAATCAAGCTTGATTCCCACCTAGATCCAGACCCTAAGCGTCCAAGCCTGATTGAGCTTCCACTTAGTGAACTAAGCAGTCGATTGAGGACTTTAGCCACCGAGACTTCATCCTTAGATAATCTGCTAGCTAAAAATGAACTTAGAAGAAGAGTTGCCGATTTAGGACTGAGTGCTCTGGTTCGTTCACTGGCTAAAAATGGAGCTAGGAACGATGAACTGGTAGCCGAGTTTGATCAGTGCTGGTGGCTTTCAGCTTTCGAATATTTACTCTCAGGTGATAATTCTTTCCCCACCTACACTCCAGAGCGCCTAGCTCAACTTGAATCAGATTTTGTCAAAGCCGACCTGCTGGTTCAAAATGAGACCCGCCAAGAGATTTCTTTTAGAACTAGCAGTAATTGGCATGAAGCCATTGAACAGCATTTCAAAGAAGCGGAAACCTTCAAAGCTATGTTGAAGCAGAAGGTGAACCAACTACCCATTTTGGCTGGGTCTAAAAATCTTTGGCCGCTGGTGGCTAACCACATTTCGACTTCACCTTACGAGGTCCCTGAAGAAATAACTGAAAGCAGCTTTGATTTAGTAATAATCATGGATGCTGCTGGAACAACCATTGCGGAGAACCTTTCAGGGTTGATGCGAGGTAAACAAGTTCTTGCATTTGGCGATCCAATGATTGCTGTTCCAAGTGGCTTCGAAGTTGAATGGCAGCTTTCTTTGAAAGCTAAAGCACCTGAGACCAAGAGCGCTTTTGATGTTATCGGTGAGGTTTATGGTGTTGAACAGCTCAGACGTTCATACCGCCTCAAGGGGCAACTGTTTGGTCAGCTACTTAATAAAGAGTTCTATCAGGGCAGATTAGAGATTGAACCAACCTCCAATGAATTCGATGGCAAGTCAGCTCTGGAGCTTGTAATAGTCGATGGTGATACCAGGGCTCAGTCCAACAGATCAGCGTCAACTGAATCCCCTGAAGCTGAAGTGAATAAGACTGTTGAACTTATTCTCGACCATGTGAGAAACACCCCTGAGGAATCTCTACTAGTGGTTAGTGCTAGTGGCAAGCATGTTGAGAATATGCATATTGCTTTGCAATTAGCCTTAGAGGCTAACCCCGACCTACTGGAGTTTTTCCAGAAGCATGGTCGCGAGAAATTTGAGATAGCTACCCTGGCTGATTTGAATCACCGTCTAGCCGATCGGATTATCTTCACCATAGGTTTTGGTAGGACAAGTAATGGCAAGGTGCTAAATCACTTTGGTTTACTCCACGAACCTGAAGCGAAACGTTGGTTAGCCAACATGTTGGTTAGTGCCAGGTGCCGAATGACCATTGTGAGCTGTTTTAGTGCCTACGACCTACCGGAACCGAAAGCTGATGGGGCTGCTGAATATCTAGAGACGCTGCTTAGGCCTATCTATAACGAACAGGTTGAGTCAGACAGCTTTGATTCAGATCCGATGCTTGGCGATCTTGCACGAAGGCTGAAGCGTTTTGGCATCAGAGTGGTTGAAGGTATTGGTGAGCGTATTCCGCTGGTTGCATCATTTGGCAACCAAAATCTGATCGTTGAACCTGACTGGAGTAATACAGCACTCAACCTGACCGAGCGAATCAGATTGAGACCTGCTCTGCTTCGCAACCTAGGTTGGGGCTATCAGAGAGTTTATTCGTTTGAAGTTTTCAGTGACCCCCAGGCTGTTGCAGAAAGAATCGCCCTTCGTTTAGGTGTTGAGATAACACCAACCATGCTTAACACCGCACCGGTTGGAAGAGTTTTTGAGGATACCGATCAGGCTTGGGGAGATAAGCCAACCAGTAATGATGATCGCTTGAAGGCGGATAAACCACCGCACTGGGGTTAGTCAGTTTTAGGCGGATTTGAATCTGTTCTATAGAAGCCTGAACCTTTGAAAGTAATACCGACCTTGCCGAACACTTTCTGCAGCTTACCCTTGCAGTCAGGACAAACGGTTAAAGCTTCGTCCTTGAATGACTGTTGAATATCAAATGCTTTGCCGCAGCTCTCGCATTTGTATGTGTATGTGGGCATGTATCTAGTTTAAGTTCCTTATGGCAACTTCGGTAATCAAACCATCAACTGGATGATCATGATCCTCGGTTGGGAGTTCATCTAAAAACTCTGTTTCATAGCAAATCGCATAAACCTTGATGGTTTTAGGTAATGATTTGAGCTCTCTGTCAAAATAACCTTTACCCCTGCCGAGCCGATTACCCTTTTTATCGATAGCTAATGCAGGTATCAGAAGCAGATCACCAGAGGTTAGTTCGGTTGGAGTTTTGGTATTTACTTGTTCCCAACTCAAGTTCTCTTCATGGGTGATTGGAACTAATACCGGTATTTGGCAAGCCTCAATGAACTCAAGAGTGCTTGGCTCTGTGCCAAAAGAAACATAGATAGCAACACGTCTGGGTTTGAGTGCTTCAACTAGTTTGTTTAGGTTTTCAGTGAAACCCGCCGTGATTTTTAGTTTGCGTTTAGCAATAATTTCTTGACGTAAGCCTTGCTTAGCCGCAACTATTTCATTCATGCCACTAATCTAGCCAGCATGAGCAATTTATTTGCACTCAATCATGGTGATGTCACCATAAGAGTGGTTCGACCTAGAGATGCCAAAACTTTAGAGCGTTTAGTTTTATCTAATCGTGAATGGTTGCGCCCCTGGGAAGCCACCAATCCGCATGGACCAACATCTTTTGATTTCAAAGCACAGGTGAGATCTCTTCTTAGACAGCTAGATAACCAGGAGGGACTGCCGTTCGTAATTCTTTATCGAGATGAACTGGTAGGCCAACTAAATGTTGCAAATGTATTGTATGGATCGGTGTCTTCATGTGTGATTGGGTATTGGGTTATCCCGCAGGTGGCCGGTAAAGGAATAACCCCAACTGCAGTTGCCTTAGCTATGGACTACATGTTTGAAGTGATTGGTTTGCACAGAGCGGAAATAGACATTCGTCCAGAGAATTCTGCTTCACTTCGAGTGGTTGAGAAGCTCGGGTTGAGATTAGAAGGTCTCAAGCGCGGCTACATTCACATCGCTAATGCTTGGCGTGACCATTATGTTTTTGCACTCACTAAAGAGGAAGTTCCACAAGGAGTCCTAAATCGATGGACCAAAGGTCTCGTTCCAAAAATTTCCTACGATTACGACAAAAAATTACGAAATTAGACACGCCGAGAGCACTCGAGCTCAACACTGAAATATAAATACTCTAGACCTATGGACTTTTTGGGATCAGGTGGCGTAGTACTGCTAGTACTCGCTGTGTTGTGGTTAGGTTTTCTAACTCCATCTGGTCAAAAAGGTTTACAGGATCGTGAACCGAGAGCAAAAAGACAAGCTAGAACAGTTAAAACTGCTGCCCCTTCACGAAAAACCAACACCTTGCCTAGATACCGCGTAACTATTGGCCTTCAGGCTAGCCAGGTGGCAGAAAAAGTTGAAGAAAAAGCTGCTGAAACAGTAATTATTAACCGTCTACCGGATCCGCTATCTGCACGACTTGGAACTTTAGAAAATGTGAAGTGGGCAGATGTGCTTCCACTTGAAAATGCTCGTGAAGAAAAAGAAAAAGTTTCTTCAGAGAGCCTCGACGAAATTCTTAAAAGAAGACGCGCAAACGGCTAAAAAAAGTTGCAAAACACGTTTAAAAAATGTTGTATTTATTTACCAAAACACTTTATAAACACCACTAATCTTAAATAGACCCTTCAGTTAGGAAGAATCACAAATGGGATTATTAGATGACCTTAGAAAGCGCGGCAACAAAGCCGGTAAGGAAATCATTAAAGACGTTAACAAAGCTGTCGACAAACTTGACGACAAAATTGATGACGTTGTAAAGGACGCCAAGAAGTCTGTAGTTAAGACAGCGAACAAGATTGAGAAATCTGCTCCTGCCGTAATTGCAAAGGCTGAAAAGGCAATCAATAAAGGTGTAGTGAAAACAGTTAAGGCTGTCGAAAAGGCAACCCCTGCGATCACTGCTAAGGCCGCACAGGCCGCAAACAAAGGAGCGAAAATGGCAACAACTACAGCAAAGAAGGCAGTGGCTAAGAAGCCTGCTGCTAAGAAAGCTGCACCAGCAAAGAAGGTAGCGGCTAAGAAGCCTGCTGCTAAGAAGGCTGTTGCAAAGAAGGCTGCACCAGCAAAGAAGGTAGCGGCTAAGAAGCCTGCTGCAAAGAAGGCTGCACCAGCAAAGAAGACAGTTGCAAAGAAGACTGTTGCAAAGAAGGCTGCACCTAAGAAGGCAGTTGCAAAGAAGACTGTTGCAAAGAAGGCTGCACCTAAGAAGGCAGTTGCAAAGAAGACAGTTGCAAAGAAGGCTGCACCTAAGAAGGCAGTTGCAAAGAAGCCTGCTGCAAAGAAGGCTGTTGCTAAGAAGGTAGTAGCGCGCAAGCCTGCTGCTAAGAAGGCAGTTGCAAAGAAGACTGTAGCTAAGAAGAAGTAAATTCTTTTTAACGAGTTAGACCCCGGTCGAAAGATCGGGGTCTTTCTTTTTAACGGTTAGTCTTTATCTGTGAAATCCGCCAAAGACGTCAACTCTTTAGGCGCGACATTTAACAAGCTTTGGTCCGCAGCGATGTTCAGCAAGTTCGCTGATGGTTTAGTTGGCGCTGCTATTCCACTTCTAGCGGCAAGCCTTACCCGAGATCCTGTTCTGATTTCTATTCAATCCAACCTGATGCTTTTACCCTGGCTGTTCTTTGCCATACCTCTAGGTGCTTATCTAGATCGCATTAACCGACGAGTTGCGATGCTCCTGGTTCAAATAACCAGAGTGCTTATTGGTGCCACTATTGCTCAGTTGCTTATAAGCGAAAGTATGACTCTCTGGGCTTTGATGCTTCTGACTTTCATCTTTGGTATTTCAGAGGTTGTCTATGACACTGCCACTCAATCCAGCATTCCTTCACTTCTGAAAGGAAGTCAACTGGAGAGGGGCAATGCACGACTGCAGATAGCCGATACCGTTATGCAGAGTTTTGTGGGCGTTCCACTGGGAGCTATCGCTTATGCGGCTCTCAACTATTCACCCTTCATTGGAATCTCGTTGCTCTATTTGGTTGCCATATTTCTGGTCTATTCAATTCATAAAGAGGCTTTGCAGGGAGAAATAGACATTAGAGCAGCCAGACCGGCACTACGAGTTGAAATCAAAGAGGGCATGGTTTATCTCTGGCAGGACAAGGTTCTGCTTCGTCTGGTGCTAACCACCGGTGGGGTTGGCTTCTTTATGGCTATGGCAACTTCAACCCTGGTGCTTTTCATTCTGGATCATTTGCATGTTAGCGAAGTAAATTACGGTTTGGTGATGTTGCCTTTGGCCTTAGGTGCTTTAAGTGGAGCCTTCGTGGCTCCTAAGATCTCTGCACGATTGGGCCGGAGCGTAGCTCTGAGCATTGCTTTGCCAATGGCCTCTTTGACTATTTTGGTTGCTGGCTTATCACCAAATGTTTATTTCTATATGGCTGCAAGTTTGTTCCATGGATTCTTTATTGCTCAGTGGAACATTCTGTTGATGAGCACCTATCACGCTTTGATACCTAATGAAATTTTTGGTCGTATTCACGGCACCAGAAGGTCCCTGGTGTGGGGCTTAATGCCAATAGCGGGATTAATAGGTGGTTACATCGCCAAGCTCGATCTATCAGTACCGATGATTGTTGGTGGCATTGGTGCAGCCATCATCGCAGCTAGTCAAGCTAAGTTCATTCGCTCTATTCAGTCTTAGAGCAAACCCATTCACAAGCTGATTTCAAAGTTGGATGCTGAAATATAAAACCGGTGGCAAGAAGCTTCTCGGCGCTCATCTTCTGTGAGCAGAGCAAAAGTTCTTGGGCACCTTCCCAGAATGCAAGTTTCAAAGCAAAAGCAGGAACAGGGATTAGGGTTGGTCGTTTAAGCTCATTGCCTAATGCCTGGATAATTTGCTTGCAGGTTGCCGGTTCCGGTGCTGTGAGGTTATAAACACCTTCTGCAGATTTAGTGTTGATCAGATGGATGATTGCTCTAGCTTCATCTGGAAGTGAAATCCAGGCCCACCACTGTCTGCCATTACCTGGAGACCCTCCAACCCCTAATCGAAGAAGGGGAAGTAGTCTGCCTAGAGCTCCAAGCTTTCTGCTCATAACCATGGATGTTCTAACTAGAACCACTCTGGTGTCCTTAGAAGCCTTAAGTGCTTCTTGCTCCCACTTATTTGAAAGCTCTGCAAGAAAACCTGAACCGTTAGGTGCTGATTCGGTGAGCATGGTGTCACCTTGATCACCATAGAAACCTGAAGCAGAACCTGAAACTAAAACCTTTGGCTTGTTTTTAGTTTTTGCGATTGCATCAACCAGGGTTTTAGTTGAATCAAGCCTTGAAGCAATAAGTTCTTGTTTGTATTTTTTGATCCAAGGTAGTTTGCCTGTGGTAGCACCAGCCAGATTGATAATGGCATCAATGTTTTCTAAAACTTTTGCATCCAGCTCATGGGTTGCAGGGTTCCAGGACACTTCATTTTCGTTTCTGGCTGGTCTTCTCACCAAAACAACCGGAGTGTCACCTAAAGCTTTTAGTTGTTTTTGTAATTCGGTTCCGATAAGCCCACTGGCACCAGAAATTAGAACACGCATAGCGACTCCTTATTTAGTGAACGGACCGAAGACTGGATTCCACTCTTCAATAGTTCGTTCGGCAATCATGCCAGCTATCTCAAAAGGATCTTGATCTAGTAGGGCATTTAGTTCTTCGATAGAGTCTGCTTCAAAGAGCAATAGGGCTGCTTGTCTATCAACCATCGGGCCGCTAGCGAGAAGGCGCTTAGCTTCAAACTGCTCACCCAACCAAAGCCTGTGAGTTGGTCTAATTTGGTTTAGTTCAATTGGGTCAGCCCCGTAGGTGTATGTGACAACGTATACGCTCATTATTTATCTTTCTGTGATCTAAAGCCTGGGGTGAATGAAATAGCAGCGAGGGCAACCAGCATGGCAAATAGATCTAGTGCTGTTGCCAAACCAAGTGAGTGGGTGCTAGATAACTGGTCCACCACAATTCCAGCTAGAGCAGCACCTAAACCATATCCAACATTTTGACCTGCACCAATCCAGCCATAAACCTCAGTGGTGTCATCTAGTGGAACTGCTTTGCCGATTATGGCTCCAATAGTTGCAAACGCCGTTGCAACACCAATACCGGAAATAAACAGGCAGGCACCTAACCAGATAGGTGAGGTTGCGTTGAAGAAAATCAACAGGTCACCGATTAGAACAATGGCTAACTGCTTAGTTAGAGCCGAAGGAGATTTGATTCGGTGACCGAAAGCTAAACCACCTAGCACCGATCCAATCGAGAGCATGGAGATAACAAAACCGGCTTGTTTTTGACCAACAGCAGCAACTGTTCCGATTTCCAAAGCGGCAAAAGAAGCAACAAACAATAAGTTGATCACGATCATGTATTGAATTAGTTTTTGCTTGAGCACTGTGCCCATCGGTTTAGTTGAACGCGGAATAGGCGCATCGTGAACTCGAGGCAGAGAGATAAACCAAAGGCCACCAAATAACTGAATGACAGCCATTACTGTGATTGGAACCAAGGTGTTGGTGAACCCAATCAAAATGGTCGCCAGCACTGGACCTAGAATCCAGATGACTTCCTGCAAGATTGCATCAATGGAATACAAAGTGTTTCTCTGTGACTCGGTTTCAACCAAGGTTGGGTAAACAGCTCGAGCAGCTGGTTGAATCGGTGGAATACAAACACCGAGCATCAAAGAGATAAACACCGCTAAAGCTTCTGAGATAGGGAAGAACCCAATCAGGAGCATGCAGATTGGTGCAGCAATCGTTGTGACCAGGATGATTGGTCGAATACCAACGGTAGCCATCCATCGACCAAGGATTGGTCCTGAGAGTGCTCCACCAACTGTTGATGCTGCGATGGCTAAACCTGGAACTGTGTAGTTATGGAAAACCTGCTGCAGGTGAATGGTGAAAGTAATGGTTTGCATACCCATGGCAAATCGAGCCAACAGTTGAGACCAAACAACTTGGGCAACTCCTGGGGTTCGAAAGAGGTTTATATAGGTGCGCATCACCTATAAGCCTAACAACCCCTTAAATCCAACTAGGAAGCCACATATGGAGCCTCCAGAAGTCATAGCCTTCCCATAATCCAGTCCAAATTGGATAGAAGAAAACTGACCCTAAAACGCATAACCAGATAAAACTGAAGATTAATCTTCTAGCCAGCAGAGGTTTATAAGAGTGATCTTTCCAAGCTTTTAATCCAGCAATCAGAATGAAAATAACCCAAGGTTCAAAGGCGATGACATAAAACTCGAAGACCGTTCGCCCCATCAGGAATAGCCACGGAACATAACCAGCAACTATTCCTAAGAAAATCAAAACTGTTTTCTTATCTCTAGTTCTAAACCAAGAGCCGATTAGAACACTGGCTGCCAAGATAGCCGCCCACCAAATAAAAGGATTACCTAAAGCTGTGATTGCTGATGTGCAGAGAGTGCCCTTGGTTTCTAATAAGCAACCGCTGTTTTTCTGATCCCAGAAGAATGAGGTTGGTCGAAGCATAAAGATCCAGGACAGCGGATTAGCGCCGTATGGGTGACTTTCATGCAAGTTGGCATGGAAGCCATAAATCTCTTTGTGATACTGCCAAAAGGACTGAAGTGATTTGGGGAGATAACTTAATAGGCCGCTGGTTTTATGGGTGTCGGCCCAGTTTCTGTCATAACCATTACTGGAAAGAAACCATCCAGTCCAACTCAGAACATAGATCAACAATGTTGGAATAGTTATCAAGAAGAAGGTTTTGATAGCTGAATAGATTGAGGGAACTAACCAGAGGCGATCAGGCAGTTTTCCTTCGGATTCAACTTCCAGTTTTTTATGCAGCTGGTAATTCTTATTGGTATCAACTAAAGCAACGTAAGCGATGAAAGCCGCAACAAAATACAAACCAGACCACTTGGTTGCTGTTGCACAACCCAAAGCAATAGCACTTAGCAACAACCAAGGTCTATAGAAGCTCTTTGTTGGTTTTGCTTCTAAGTATTTGAGCAGGAAGTAATAACCCAGAATTACAAAAAATCCCAGAATCTGATCCAAGAGCGCTGTTCTGGAAAGCACAATTCCAACACCATCGATGGCAAACAGCAATCCAGCAATAGCTGCCCAACGCTTAGATTTGAACAGCATTTCAGCACACTTCATAGTTAGCCAAACTGCAGCCACACCTAACAGTGCAACAACAATTCGCCAACCAAAAGGATTAGCTGAACCAAAGACCAACATGCCAAGACCGATAAGCCATTTACCTAAAGGCGGGTGAACTATGAAACTAGGGTCATTGGATAGTCCCGATGTGTCTCCCGTAATGAAAGCAGCATCTGATTTATCTCCCCAACTTAGTTCCACCCCATGATGCAAAAGTGAGTAGGCATCTTTCACGTAATAGGTTTCATCAAAGACCAGGGTGCCAGGATATGCAAGATTGAAAAGTCTAAGGAATGCCGCTACCGCTAAAACAGCTAAAGGCAGGTAGCTATCCCACTTGGGGCTGATTCGGAAAAGTGTTTTCACTTCTCCATGCTAAGTGAGAGAGAATAGAGCATGCTCATTTTGGCCGCGACCCCTATCGGAAACCTTTCAGATGCTTCAGCACGTTTGGTCGAAGCGTTAGCCGAATCTAGGTTCATTGCAGCCGAAGACACCAGAACTTTGCTCAAATTGGCTAACGGGCTAGGCATAAAGCTCAATGCAGCTCTGTTTAGCCTGCATGAGCACAATGAAGCAGATCGAGTAGCCAAGATTTTGGATATTGCTCAAGAAAATGATGTTCTCGTGGTCTCTGATGCTGGAATGCCGACTATTTCAGACCCAGGCTTTGTTTTAGTTAGAGCGGCTATTGAAGCAGATATAGCAGTTTCTGTTATTCCCGGCCCATCAGCTGTTTTGGCTGCGTTATCGGTTTCAGGGCTACCAACTGACAGGTTTACTTTTGAAGGTTTCTTGCCTCGTAAAAATGGTGAACGCACCAGCGCTTTTGAGAATCTTTCAAGTGAAAGTAGAACCATGGTTTTCTTTGAATCCCCTCACAGATTGACTGATTCTCTTGAATCTGCTGCGAAAGTGTTTGGTTCAGATCGTCAGGCCAGTGTCTCAAGGGAACTAACCAAGAAGTTTGAAGAGACTAAGCGAGGAACACTGGAATCACTCGTTGAATGGTCGAGAACAGAGCCTAAAGGGGAGATGGTCCTAGTTATTGCTGGGTTCACCCGAAATGAAGAAGTGAATCTGGCTGACTTGGTGGAAAGCGTTGAGAATCTTAGAAGTTCCGGCCTCTCGTTGAAACAATCCGTAGCAGAAGTTGCAAGTGCTAACGGAGTCGGGAAGAGTGAACTCTATAAAGAAGTCTTGGACTCTAGATCCAATAGCCCTAAATAAGATTGAACTAATGTCAAATAACCAGCCTTCGTTCTATGTGACGACACCCATTTTCTATGTCAATGACGCTCCTCACATCGGCCATGCCTATACCGAGGTTGCAGCGGATGTTTTGGCCCGTTGGCACAGAGCCCGTGGTGAAGATTCTTTCCTTTTAACCGGAACAGATGAACACGGTGAGAAAGTTCTTCGAACTGCTCAGGCTAATAATGTTTCAGCTCAAGACTGGACAGACAAGTTAGTTCATGATGCATGGTTACCACTACTAGAAACAATCGACATTGACAATCAAGATTTTATTAGAACCACGGAAAGCCGTCACGAGCAGAACGTTCAGAAGTTCATGCAGAAACTTTATGACACTGGTTTTATCTACCAGGGTTCATTCAAGGGTGCTTATTGCGTAGGTTGCGAAGAGTATAAGAACAAGGGTGACCTAGTTGTTGGCAGTGGTGAATATGAGGGTCAAGAAGTTTGCGCTATCCACTCAAAGCCGGTTGAACAGCTAGAAGAGAACAACTACTTCTTCAAACTTTCACAATTCCAACAACCACTTTTGGACTTCTTTGAACAGAACCCTAACTTCATTCAGCCAGAGTCAGCTAGAAACGAAGTTGTTTCGTTTGTCTCTAGAGGTTTAGATGACCTTTCTATTTCCAGATCGAAAGAGAAGTTTGACTGGGGAATAGATATTCCTTGGGATGATTCACACATAACCTACGTTTGGTTTGATGCTCTGCTGAACTACATCACAGCCATCGGTTATGGTTCAGATGAAGCTAAGTTTGAAAAATACTGGCCAGCAACAGTACAGATTGTTGGTAAAGACATCTTGCGTTTCCATGCAGTTATCTGGCCTGCGATGTTGATGGCAGCAGATCTCACACCTCCTAAGCAGATCTTTGGTCACGGCTGGTTGCTGGTTGGTGGTGAGAAGATGTCTAAATCGAAACTAACCGGTATTGCTCCTAACCAGATCACTGACATCTTTGGCTCAGATGCTTTCCGTTACTACTTCATGAAAGCTATAGCCTTTGGTTCAGATGGTTCTTTCTCTTGGGAAGATCTTTCAGCTAGATACCAAGCTGAACTGGCTAACGGTTTCGGTAACTTGGCTTCAAGGACCATTGCCATGGTCAACAAATACTTTGAAGGCGTTATCCCGTCTCCCAAAGGATATTTAGATGCAGACAAGCCAGTTATTGCTGTTGCTCAAAAGGCAGTAGTTGACGCTGATTCGTCGATGCAAGATGTTGCTATCAACGAGGCAATTGCTTCAATCTGGACTCTGGTTGATGAACTAAATAACTACATCACAGTTCAAGAGCCTTGGGCTCTGGCTAAAGATGAAGCCAACAGAGACCGGTTGGCAACTGTGTTGTTTGTTGCTTGTGAGGGTCTTCGTGTTCTAAGTGTGTTGCTTTCACCGATTACCCCTAAGGCAACAGCAAAGCTTTGGGCTTCATTGACTGAAGGAAAACTGGGAGACCTAGC
>CAIXVE010000073.1 GCA_903922825.1 uncultured Micrococcales bacterium
ACCGAATTGGATTGCTTTAACGTTTAGGTCTTTTAGTTGCTGTTGGGTTGGAAGTTCTTCTTTAGTCCAACCCCAGTCAGCTGTTCCATTGGTATAGAAGTTGTATGTTGGGGAGCCTTGAGCATTCACACTGATGACAGCTAATGTGGTTGGCTCATCAGTGTTGATGATGTGATCTGTTTTGACGTTATTAGAGCTAAGTCTTTCTTTTATTAGTCCACCGAATCTATCACTTGAGATTCTTGCTAAGAACTGGTGGTCATTGCCTCTTCTAGCTAAAGCTAGAGCAACATTGCAGTTGGCTCCGCCAACTATGGCCTGGAATTGACCTTTGGTTTCTCTTGATTCAATAAGGTCAATTAGAGCTTCACCAATAACAACAATCATTTAGATTCTCTGATTTCTTTGATTCTTGCTTTCACCAGTTTGCTAACTAGTTTCTTAGGTAATACCTGGTCAACAGCAAACTGGAATGATCCTTTAGAGACCACAAAGTCTTTGAGGTCCGGGTTATCAACTAGCAGGTTGGTCTGTGGCATACCGAAAGACATGTGTGCTTTATGGGCACACAAACCAACAACAAACTTGTTGTTGTATTTGAACATGGCTGACTTCCAGGCAACTACCTGCTCTAGTTCTGGTTCAATCTCCAGAAGCATCTTACGCATGGCTTCAAGAGTCTCTTTTTTAGGGGATTCTTGAGCCTTTATATAGGCAGTGACTTCGCTAGCGGACATAGCAACAAGTTTATAGTCAGGGGTATGTGACTGTAATCTGAAAAGTAATGAAGTTCTATTGCTCAGCCATCCTCTTTGATAATGATGGTGTTTTGGTTGATTCTCACCAAGCAGCTAAAGCTGCTTGGGATATCTGGGCTAAGCAGTATTCACCTGGCTATGACCTAGATAAGGCTAATAATGCTGGGAGAAGAGCTGAAGACATGGTTAGGGAACTTGTTTCTGCATCACTGTTTGAGGAAGCCAATAACCGAATTAATGATTTAGAGCTGGAAACAGCACACATGACTGTTGCTCTCAATGGTGCTAAAGAACTGCTTTTATCTCTACCTTCAAACTCTTGGACGGTTTGCACCAGTGGCAATAGGAATCTTGGAACTGCAAGGCTCTTAGCTGCTGGTTTGATAGTTCCTGAGCAGTTAGTTACCGGTGATGATGTTTCTAGGGGTAAACCTTTCCCTGATCCTTATTTGCTGGGGGCAAAGAAGTTAGGGTTTGAACCTTCAGACTGTGTTGTCTTTGAGGATGCAGATGCTGGTGTTGAGGCAGCGCTAGCAGCTGAAGTGGGTTTAGTTATAGGTGTTGGTAAAAGAGCCCTTAAAACTAATGCTGATTTAGTTGTTAAAGACCTAACAGGTATTAGTTTTGATGGTGAAGAGATAGTTATTTCAGACAGAAATCGTCTAAGGTAATTCCCTAAGAGCCGGCCAGTGTTTTATCGCTGTCTCAATAAGTGCGTTTGAACGGGCTTTGATTTCTGTAGGTGTCCAACTAGTCACTTCAGGTTTTAGCCATTTGTCATGTATTCGAAGTGGAGCAGCGTTACCCTCTCGAGTGGGGAAAGCTTTCTTTTCGGCAAAAGTCTTATTACCTACTG
>CAIXVE010000074.1 GCA_903922825.1 uncultured Micrococcales bacterium
CTGCTGTTGATTCAGCAACCGAAAAGCTTGAGGATGTTTTTGCAGAACGTGAACTGCAGAAATTCCGAGCAGAGTTAGGCCAGCTTGTCTTTCAAGACCTGTTCGATGAACTTAGCCAAATGCTTAGTTCAAGAGTGAACAGGCCTAAAGGGAAGCGCTTTGGCAGGAGAAAGTGGCCTAATCGTGGCTATAACATTAGGCAGGTAGATTCACTTTGTTCTCAAGTGGCAAAACACATAGATAGAGTTGAGACATTAAGCGTTAAAGAAGTTCGACTTTCAGCTTTCAAATCTCAAAGGGGCGGTTATGCAGAACACCAAGTTGATGCCTTCATCGATAAAGTCGTTGAACTCATTCAAAGACAAGACATTCTTCAAAAGGGCTCTAACTAGCTCTTTAGTTCTAGCGCTACTCTTTTCAGGAACTGAGCTGGCTCAGGCTAGCCAAACCAAAGCCATAACACTTCTTGCAAAACTTGCCATCAAAGGTCGTGCACCTAAGACCGGGTATAGCCGTGCACTTTTTAGTGATGGCTGGGGCAATATTGGTAACTGCGACACCAGAAACTTCATCCTAGAACGTGACCTGACTAACATCACTTGGAGATATTCACCGGCTTGCACTGTTTCAACGGGGTTGCTTCAAGATCCCTATACCGGAGCTTCGATTCGTTTTATTAGGGGAGTCAAGACTTCTAATGCTGTTCAGATAGATCACGTAGTGCCAGTTAGTGATGCTTGGCAGAAAGGTGCCCAGCAGCTTTCCAGTCAGTCTAGGTATAACTTTTATAACGACCCACTGAACTTATTGGCCGTGGATGGTCCATCTAATGAGAGTAAAAGCGATAGTGACGCTGCTAGCTGGTTACCACCCAATAAGAGCTTTAGATGCTCTTACGTTTCAAGGCAGATAGCAGTGAAATATAAGTATCATTTGTGGGTCACTCAAGCAGAGCATGACGCGATGGCCAGTGTTTTAGCGAGCTGTCCGGGTAAATTGGTGCCTCAGGGCTAAAAATAGTGCCTTCGGGTAAACTTATGTTTTGTTGGCATTAGGCGGTGAAACATGGGCAGATACGAGTTGGTCAAACCAACACTTCGCAAACGCATAGCCGCCAGAATCTTTGGTGATCAGCTAAAGCAACTTCAGCTGGGTAAAAAGATCAGCAAGCTTTTCGTGAGCCTAGTTGCAGTTGTCTTTATAGGCGGATACACCATGGTCACAATTATTGATCCATACGGCGGGGCTATGGCTAATGCCTTCGAATTTGATTACAACGTCGGTGGCGATGCCCAAACCTATGGCTATGCAACAACTCAAACCATTAGCTTTGAACGCTCAGGCTGGAAGATTGTTACCGGTGATGAAGCAGCAGCAATATACGTTGCCAACGCTGCACCACCTGAGACTGGAACTATCAAAGATTTCGCTTTCTCTTTGGTTACCTCAAACGGTTGGGGGAGAGATCAGTATTCATGCTTGGTAGCTCTTTGGAATAGAGAATCAAACTGGCGCTGGAATGCTTATAACTCCGGCAGCGGTGCATATGGTATCCCTCAAGCTTTGCCTGGAGCCAAGATGGCAGAGTTTGGTTCTGATTGGCAAACCAACCCTGAGACTCAAGTTCGCTGGGGTGTGAACTACATCAAGCACCGCTACGGAGCGCCATGTGGTGCGATGGCTCACTCAAACAAAATGAATTGGTACTGATGCCTAGAAATAACAGACCTAAAGGTTTTCGCAAAGGCGATGACGATGATGATGAGCCTATTGATGTCATTCGATTAAGAGATGGCATCAAAAAAACAGTTTTCAAGAATGGGGTTGAATTTAGTGTTCAAACAACTTCAGGGAAAACCGCTGAAGAAACTAAACGATGGATATGCCCATTTTGCAATCTGAGTTTTGGTCCAGGTATCTCGCATGTGGTGGCCTGGGAGAGCGCTGAAGGACCAGGTAAGAGAAGACACTTCCATAACATCTGTTGGCAGAAGTTTCAGGGAAGACTATTTTGAATCAAATCGAAATACGATCTAGTGTTGAGCTACCTTCGGTTAGACAACCTGTAACACTTACCACTGAAGATAATCTCAAGCTGGTTGCTGAACTTGCTCTTCCAGTGAACAAGGAACCTATTGCAACTTTGATTATGCTTCATCCGCTACCTACCGCTGGTGGATTTATGGATTCACACATCTATCGCAAAGCCGCAAACCGACTACCATACCTTGCGGATGTTGCTGTGCTTCGATTCAACACCAGAGGAACACAATCACCGCAGGGTAAAAGTGAAGGAAGCTTCGATGGAGGCGTTTCAGAAAAGTTCGATGTTAAAGCAGCCGTTGATTTTGCACTCCAAGAGAAACTACCTAACCTTTGGTTAGTGGGTTGGTCTTTTGGAACAGAACTGGCTCTAAAGTATGGGCCAGATATGGATGTGTTAGGAGCGATTTTACTTTCACCTCCACTCCATAGAACATCAGAGCAAGAGCTTTTACACTGGAACGAAACATCAAAAAAACTAGTAGCACTAATTCCTGAACATGATGATTATCTAAAGCCAGCAGAAGCTGCAGTCAGGTTCGAGTTAGTGACAAATTTTGAATTGATAGCTGTCGAAGATGCAAAACATCTTTGGGTCGGTGAAACTTCAACTAGAAGAGTTCTAAACGAAATAGTTAGGGTAGTAAACCCTGGTGCCTATCCGTTACCGGACTTTATTTCTTATTCTGGTGGGGAACCCACACCTCACGAATAATCAACAGCAAGGTGGCCGCCACTGGGATAGCAAGGAGAGAACCTAGCAAACCAAGAAGTGAACCACCGGTCAAAGCAGAGACAACGACCAGAGCGGCTGGAACATTAACGGCTTTCTTCATGACCCTAGGGGCAATGACATAGGCCTCGATCTGCATATAGAGGAGGATTGCTATGGCAACACCCAAGGTGGTCTGCGGGGTGGTGGTCGCTGCACTGACAATAATCACGACTGTGGCGCCCGAGATGGAACCAATCATTGGAACCAAAACAAACAAGAAATCAATAAATGCCAGCACAACTGCGAATTTCACACCTGCAATCAAAAGAACAACAAAGACTATAGATGCGTTGATTGATGCGATGACGACTTGACCCATCACATATTTACCAACTGAAGCAATGACCTGATCTACGATTTCGGTCACCTTATTGCGTTTAGTTTTAGCCACCAGGTTGATTAGCACGGACTTGATTGAGTGTAGTGAGCTCATGAAATACAAAGTCAAAATACAAACTGTCAGGAATGCAATCGCACCATTGAAAAGAGTAATACCAACCTGAACAACACCGCCAAGCAAATTAGGCCAGTTCTTACTATCAACCAGATAAGCACCTGAAGTGTTTATGGCTGTGCTGATGGCTCCACCGAAGCGAGCATCAAGTGACTGAATCCAAGGTAACTGCAGGAAGCCTTTCAGTAGTTCTGGCAGATTGCTCACAAAAGATCCAGTCTGGGAAATTAGTGGCGGAAGGATTAGAAAGATTACGGAGAGTAAAACGGTAAGTAATCCAAAGGCCACAATGCTTATTGCATATCCGCGACGTTTAACTCTTTTCTGAATCATCTGAACCAAAGGCTCTAAACCTAGAGTGATGAAAAGAGCAGTGAAGATTGAGGTAATGATGCTTGCTATAGAGATAACGGCGTTTCCCAAAGCTATAGCGGTTAGAACACCCAGGCCTAATAAAAGACCAACTTGGTATGGGTGAGTTATCTTGACGTTGCTCGGTGCAGACACTTGTGCTCCTTTGGTTAGACGTCTTTAGTTATCTGCTCAATAACTGCGGTCAGGTTCTCAAGATAAACCAAAATACTGGACTTTTCTTGTTTAACTTTTCTTTCTTCAGCTTCCAGGAAGTGCAGACGTTGGGCAACTTTAGCCTGTGTGCTTGAAAGTAGAGATCTGGCTTCAATTTCCGCGTTAGCGATAATCTGATCAGCACGTTTACGGGCCTCTTCGATAATCATCTTGTTTTCAGACTTAGCGCCAGTTTCAATGGCATCGGCTTCAAGTTTCGCTGTAGATAATCTGATCAACGCAGTTGAAAGTTGAGCGTTGGCGTCATCCAAGTATTTCTGGGTCTGGGCAACAGCCTCTTGATACTTTCTTTGATACTCCGCTTCAGCTTCAGCTCGTCGTGCAGTTAGCTCAAGATTTAGATCAATTCGGGCTTGTTCACTAAGCAGAGCATCTTTGAGTTCCTGCTCGATAGTGCCGGTTAGCTTGCGCTCTGCAATGAGTTTGCGCTCTGCTATAGATCGATCTGCCTCAGTTTGTTTCACTTCAATCTCACGTTTAGCCGTGGCTCTGAGTTTTGCAACTTCGGTTGAAACAGCTCCTCGCAGGCTTCCAGCTTGGCGTTGAGCCTCATCAATGATTGCTTTAGCCTCCGCATTAGCTTTTGCTAAAGTCTCGTCATAGTCGCTTTTAGCCGCGTTAATGATGCGGTCAGCACGTTTCTGGGCTTCGGCGACAAGCTGATCATGGTATTCCTGACCATCTGCCTTGAGCTGGTCAACATCTTTGGCAACGGTGTCGATGACGGCTGAGCGCTCTTTTTCAGCCTCACCGACTAGCGAAATAGCCAATTCTTCCGCAGTGCTGAGAATCTGGGCCGCTTTAGCTCCAACACCTGCATAGGTTGGACTTTCTTGTTCAGAAATGGCCTTTTCTAGCTCTAAAGCTCGGTTTTGGACTTCTCTGAGTTCAGCAGCCAGCTGGGTGTTCAAAGCGGTGATATTTATGAGTTCTTTGCGGAAATCCCGGATAGCGTCATCGACAGCAGCACGGTCGTAACCACGCATAACTACTGGGAATTCGGTCTCTTCGGCTGCCAAAATGGCTCTCCTGGGGCTTTCGGTAGGATAGACATAAAGTCTTTATACCCCTCAAGTTTAGCCCGAAAGGAGCCTCATGCGGTTTGTTGTTGCAACAGTGCTTCTGGTCCTATCGGCGATAAGCATTTCGGTTGGGTTCATTCTTAAGGGTCCTTTTGACGCTAATTCCAGTCATAAAGTCCAATTCAATTTGACCTCTGCCTATTCTTACCAGGTAATCCCACACTCAACCCTGACCGCTTTTGACGGGCAAATCACCGTAAAGGCCACAGGCAACAAGCAGGTTTTCTATGCAAACGCTAGGGAGAGAGACATCCAGGATTGGATTGGAAACTCAAACTTTGTTCGCTTGAATGTGACTCCAAATCAGAAAAAGCCAGATCCAACAGTAATTACCGCTGGAGGAACCGACGCTAACCCTGAGGGCAGTGATCTTTGGCGAGACTCTGTGAAGGTTAAGAACGAGCTGGTCACCACTGTTTCAATGCTGGATGACACCGGAGTGCTCCTAGCTAGTGATGGTCTGCACAGAGGTCCAACGCAGGTAACCATTCTTTGGAATGAGATCGGTGTCATCAACTGGCCGTTAGTTTTCATAGGCGTTGGTTTGGCTTTATTGGTCGCAGCTTTAATCATGAATTTCTTAGGTTTTAGAAACCTAAGAAAACTTAGAGGTCCTAGACGTAAAATTCCTAAAGCTCCTAAAGGTCCAAGACTTCGCAAGGCCAGCCGAATGGACATCCCGGTTAGGGGACGTCGTCGAATGGGTAGGACTTCGAGGCGCATGATGATTGCTCCGGTTGGGCTCATTGCCGTTTCACTTTTAACAGGTTGTGCTCCAAGTTCGCCTGAGCCAACATCAGCATCCAAGTTCGAAAAGGTGAGCGTTGTGGTGACCGATGCTCAGTTACAGCGCATCGTTAGAAATGTGGCTGCCACAATAAAAACTTCAGATAACACCCGAGACACCAATCTGTTGCTCACTCGTGCTGCTGGACCAACTCTTGAAACAAGAAAGATTCAATATCTTCTTCAAGTCAAAAGCAAAAAGATAGCTCGCCTAAACGGAATCATTGCATCTCCGATCACTGTTTCTCTTCCTATGCAGTTACCAGATGTCAGTCTTGGTTGGCAACCAAGAACTCTAATGGTGGTTACTAAAGCGGCGTCTTCAACCAAGGCACCACAAATGCTAGTTCTGCAGCAGGCAACACCAAGAGATAACTACAAGCTCTGGTATTTAGTTGACCTAATGCCAACAGATTTCCCATCGGTCGCAGCCGAAAATGTTGGTGCGCTTAGTGTTGATCCAAGTAACTCTTATTTAGTAACGCCAGTTAGGTCCCTTCCTTTCAAATACGGTAACGTTTTGAACAAAGGTTCGCTAAGCACATACGCACCGGAGTTTGATTTAACTGCAGACCAGTATTACGCAGCCATTTCGCAACTACAAACCGAACAGCAAGCAACTTTGAAGAAATCTAAAGTTGCAGTTAAGTTTGTTCACTCACTTGCAGATCAAAACATTCTTGGACTGCTGACTCTAGGTTCTGGTGGACTTATAGCCATGGCTATGAATGACACATCAGTTATTAAGCCCCAGACCCGAGCATCTGCTGTTTCGGTTACCCAACTAGATCAGAAACTTCTGTTAGGGGCACCCGGCAGTTCAACCGGATTGAAGATTGTTTATGAAAACATGCTTTTGTTCTATGTTCCAGCTGGTTCAAATGAAAAGATCCGTCTAATTGGTGCCACCCAAGGACTTTTGAGTGTTAAGGCTTTGAATTGAGTAATCCAGCATTTCATGGTGCGGTTGACCTCTCCGGGTTAGCCAATAAGAACCTCAAGAAAGCTGAGCAGGTAACCGTTCCTGCTTTGGTTATTGATTTGGAACAGCAGAGTTTCAGGGCAGTGTTGGAACTAAGTAATGTTGTTCCTGTTTTGATTTCTTTCTATGACAATGCCCAACAGGATTCTTTGGATCTGACCAACAAGATAGAAAAGCTGGTCTTGGAAGCCAAAGGAAAACTGTTCTTAGGAAAAGTTGACATCCAAGCCCAACCAGAACTCTCTAGGGCTTTCAACATAGCTACTCCTGCCAGTGTGGTGCTAATCCTGGCTGGTGAACCTAGACCGTTGTTCCAGGGTGATCAAAATGCAGAAGATTTAGTGACCTTCATGAGTAAATTGCTCGAAGTTGCCGCCAAGCAGGGACTCGATGGGCAGTTAGCCATAGGAGATTCAACTCAAGAACCTGAAGTGAAACTAACCCAGGCAGAGCAAGAAGCCTTTGATGCTATGGAGCAGGGGGATTTTGCTAAGGCAGTTTCCATCTATGAACAGGAACTTAAAGCTCAGCCCAAAAATGAAGTTCTGATTGAGCGCCTTGCTCAAACCAAACTAGTGCAAAGAACCTACAACCAAGACTTTGAGAAACATCTAGCTGTAGTTCCTGCCACACCTGAACAAGCCATCACTAAATCAGATTTCATCATGGCCACCGGCGATGCCGAAACCGCCTTTGCTTTGCTCCTATCCTTCTTCGATTTAGCTAACCCAGATCAGAAGAAGGCTTTAGCCGCAGCACTACTTGAACACTTCAACGTGGTAGGTAAAGCTCACCCAGCTGTTATTGAAGCAAGAAAACAACTTGCTGTGAGAATGTTTTAGCCATGACTATTTACCTTGATTACGCAGCCACAACTCCAATTAGGCCAGAGGTTCTAGAGTGCTATGTGGAGAACCTAAAAACTCTAGGTAATCCTTCTTCAGTACACTCTGCTGGACAGAAAGTTAGAAGAGCACTTGAAGAAGCGCGCGAAGAGTTGGCTTCAAGTGTGAATTGTGATCGCAATGAGGTTATCTTCACCGCTGGTGGAACAGAGAGCAATAATTTAGCTATAAAGGGCTTGTTCTGGAAGCAAAGAGACTCAGATTCGAAGAAGAATTTGATTATTTCTGCAGGAACTGAACACCATGCAGTTATTGATCCAATTGAATGGTTAGAGCAACATGAAGGCGCTGAAGTTATTTGGCTAAAAGTTAACTCTGATGGAGCTTTAGACTTCCAAGAACTTGAAACTCTGCTGGAACTTAGAAGCCAGGAGGTTGCACTAATCAGTTTGATGTGGGCTAACAACGAAACCGGAATTATCACCGACATCAAAAAGGTAACCGAGCTAGCGTCGAATTATTCAATTCCAGTTCACAGTGATGCTGTTGCAGCTTTTGGTCACATTGAAACCAGCTTCAAAAATTCTGGGCTAACAGCTATGAGCATCTCTGCGCATAAAGTTGGTGGACCGGTTGGAGTTGGCGCTCTCATAGTTGCAAGATCGGCCAAACTTGTTTCTTTGACTCATGGCGGGGGACAAGAACGAGGGCTTCGAGCAGGAACAATGAATGCTCCAGCGGCTAAAGCATTCGCGTTGGCGGCAAGCAAAGCAATTGAAGAACTACATGCTGAAAGTGCTAGATTGCAAGCGCTGAGAGATTCTCTAATAAGCAAAGTTCAAGCAAGCGCACCTAATGCCAAGTTGACTGGCGGTGCTAGTTTCCGAATGCCACATAATGCCCACTTCATTTTTGAAGGCTGTTCTGGAGATTCGTTGCTTTTCTTATTAGATCAACAGGGCATCGAGGTTTCCACCGGTTCAGCCTGCCAAGCCGGAGTGAATGGACCATCGCATGTTCTAGTTGCTATGGGAAGAAGTATTCCCGAAGCCTATGGTTGTATTCGAGTTACCTTAGGCTCAGATAGCACTGAGGACGACGTAAATGCTTTTGTGAACGCGATACCTAAAGCTATTGAAGGTGCTCTAAAGGCTGGCATAGTAAATACGGGAGCGAACTGATGAAAGTATTAGCAGCTATGAGTGGTGGCGTCGACAGCGCTGTTGCTGCGGCTAGAGCTGTTGAGCAAGGTCACGAAGTTGTTGGTGTTCACTTGGCGCTTTCTCGTATGCCAGGCACTCTCAGAACTGGCTCTAGAGGTTGTTGCACCATTGAAGACAGCATGGATGCTCAGAGAGCAGCTAATCTTCTTGGTATTCCTTTCTATGTTTGGGATTTCAGCGAAAGATTCAAGCTTGATGTGGTCGATGATTTCATTTCTGAATATGAGTCCGGTAGAACCCCAAACCCTTGCATGAGATGCAATGAGCGAATCAAGTTTGCTGCCCTATTAGAAAAAGGTCTTGCTTTAGGATTTGATGCAATATGCACCGGCCACTATGCCAGCATCTTGACTGATGATGAAGGAAACCTTGAACTTCACAGATCTTTAGCCGTGGCTAAAGACCAGAGTTATGTTTTAGGGGTATTAACCTCTGAACAGCTCAAACACGCAATGTTTCCTATAGGAGCTTCAGCTAGCAAAGATGACATTAGAGCTGAAGCAGGTGCTAGAGGATTATCTGTTGCTCAAAAACCAGACTCTTATGACATTTGTTTTATCCCCGAAGGTGACACTCAAGACTGGTTAGCCGACCGCCTTGGTTCAACTGCCGGTGAAATTGTGGACATGGACGGTAATGTTTTGGGTCAACATCAGGGAGCACATGGGTTCACTGTTGGACAACGCAAAGGTCTATCTATTGGTAAGCCTGCGGTTGACGGAAAGCCAAGGTATGTGCTTGCTGTTGATGTGAAATCAAACAAGGTAGTGGTGGGTCCTGCTAAAGCACTTGCAGTCAAGGAACTGGTCGGATCCAAATTCACCTGGTGTGGTAAACCTAAAGCGAATGCTGAAGAGTTCTTTGACGCTCTGGTTCAAGTTAGAGCTCACGGCGAGCAGGTTGCATGCCAGGTTTCAGTAACCGATGAGCAAATGGTCATCAAATTGGAAGAGCCAATTCTGGGCGTAGCCCCAGGGCAAACCGCTGTGATTTATCTTGGTTCTAGGGTGCTGGCACAAACCACTATTGATTCAACAGTGTCAGCTGTTGATGATTTCTCAACAGCTTCGGCGAGCATCAGCCAGAGTGTCAACAGTGCTGTTTAGGCTATAAAGGTGTCTAAACCAGCCGAACGTATTGCTTTTCTTGTCGATGAAATAAACCGACACAGACGCGCCTATTACCAAGAGAACAGCATTTTGATTAGCGATGCTGAATACGACGTTCTAATGAAAGAGCTGGAACTTTTAGAAGCAAAGCATCCCGAACTAATTACGGGTGACAGCCCAACTCAAAGTGTTGGTGGAAACGTCAATGAAGCTTTTGCGCCGGTTCAACACCTCGACCGAATGTGGTCTTTAGACAATTCCTTCAGCGAAGAAGAACTCAAAGCCTGGGCGGCACGGGTTGGCGACCAAAAGTTTTTGTGTGAACTCAAGATTGATGGTTTGGCAATTAACTTGAGGTACGAAAAAGGTAAGTTAGTTTCGGCTGCTACCAGAGGCGATGGCGTGGTCGGCGAAGATGTCACCAACAATGTCAGAACCATAAAGCAAATCCCCGCAGTATTAGAAGGAAAGAACCATCCTGATGTTGTTGAAATCAGGGGTGAGATTTTCTTTGCCGTTGCTGATTTCGATCAACTAAACGCTGGTCTTGTTGCCCAAGGTAAAGCACCCTTTGCTAACCCAAGAAACTCAGCTTCTGGCTCACTGCGACAGAAAGATCCTAAAGTTACAGCGAGTAGGCCTTTGAAGATGCTGGTTCATGGAGTGGGAGCTTGGCCGGATGCACCTTTTAGGTATCAGAGCGAACTTTATGGATTATTGAAGTCCTGGGGATTGCCCACTTCGACTCGGTTTGAGAGATTTGATTCAATCGACGAAGTCTATAAATACATCGAGAACTTCCAAATACATCGGCACGATCTTGAGCATGAAATAGACGGTGTAGTTATCAAAGTCGACTCTTTAGAAGAACAAAAGAAGCTTGGCTATACCGCACGTGCACCGCGCTGGGCTATTGCCTATAAGTATCCGCCAGAGCAGGTAAATACAAAGCTTTTAGACATTCGAGTGTCAGTGGGCAGGACGGGCAGAGCCACTCCTTACGCAGTTGTTGAACCTGTAAAGGTAGCTGGTTCCACTATTGAGTTTGCAACTCTTCACAACCAGGATGTTGTGAAGGCTAAAGGCGTACTTATCGGCGACACTGTGGTTATCCGTAAGGCTGGAGATGTTATTCCAGAAATCTTAGGTCCAGTCGTTGAACTTAGAACTGGCAAAGAGAAGGCTTTTGTGATGCCTAAGGTTTGTCCTGATTGTGGAGCTAAGTTAGCCCCAGCAAGTGTTGGTGATGTTGACCTTCGGTGTCAGAATTCAGCTGGTTGTCCGGCGCAACTACGAGAACGAGTTGCCTATATCGGTTCGCGCGGTGTTTTAGATATCGAAGCATTAGGTTATGTTGCTGCTGTAGCACTAACTCAACCAGTGGATGTTGCTTCTGCTCCTCTAAAGAATGAAGCAGATTTATTCAACATAAAAATGGAACAATTGCTACCTGTTAGATCCTACGTTTTAGATCAAGACACTGGATTACCTAAACTTGATGAAGATGGCCAACCAAAGATTGTCGAATTCTTTAGTAAGAAAGATAAGAAGGGCGAGCTTGTTCCTGCTGAAGTGGCGATCAAACTTCTTAATAATATTGAAGATGCTAAAACTAGACCGCTTTGGAGAATCATTGTTGGGCTTTCAATAAGACACGTTGGTCCAGTGGCGGCTAGATCACTGGCAAACCATTTTGGTTCGATAGATCGCATTTTTGCTGCCAGTGAAGATGAGCTATCCAAAGTAGATGGGGTTGGACCCATTCTTGCAAAGTCACTTCTAGATTGGATTCAAGTCGACTGGCACAAACACATTATTGAGTCATGGCGAGCATCTGGGGTTTTGTTGGAGATCGAAGGCCATGAAGGCCCTGGCACAGTTGCAGCAGGTGAAGGCATCTTTAGTGGTCTAAGCATCGTGGTAACTGGAACTTTGGAAAGTTATACCAGAGATCAAATCGAAGAATTAATTATTACAAATGGCGGTAAGGCTGCATCGAGTGTTTCTAAGAACACTGCGTTTGTTGTCGCTGGTGCAAATGCAGGCTCGAAGTTAGCCAAAGCTGATGCTTTAAATATCCCAGTTATTTCTGAAGCAGAGTTTGCCGAAAAACTAAAATAATTAGTCTTTGTTGACTTGCGCTTCGTCAACAGAAACCATGTTTTCAGTTGACATTAGCTTGCTCATAGATTCCAGGAAGTCTGCAACTTCTTCGCGCTCTTCGGAAAGAGCGTTTAGACGTTCACGTGCATCCTTGATAGCGTTTTCCGCGTAACCTTGTGCTTTTCTGGAAAGCAACTCGGCACGGCGACGTGAAGTGTTGATGAGGTCTGTTGCACGCTTCTGTGAATCTTCAAGAATTTCAGTTCTACTGTTCCTGGCTTCTCTAGAAACTCTTTCAGCTTCAGCAAGAATCTCTGCTGCGCGAGCCGAGGAGTCAGCTAGTTGACGATTAGCCTCTTCGGTTAGAACTTGAGCTTGAGCAACAGATGCTTGGTAAATACGAAGCGCTTCCTGCTCTGCTTCGTCACGCTTAGCTCTAAGTTCAGCTTCAAGGTCAACACGTGACTGAGCAGTTCTCTGGTTTAATTCTGTTGCAA
>CAIXVE010000075.1 GCA_903922825.1 uncultured Micrococcales bacterium
AGTTAGAAAACTCTACCCAACAACAAGAATCAGACTCGATGCTAACGGTGGCTATGACATTGAAACAGCACTAAAGCTAGCTCAAATACTTCATAAAGAGAACACACCACTTGAATACCTTGAACAACCAGTTAAAACCATCGCCGAGATGGCAGAACTAAAACTGAAATTAAGAATACTAGACATCAAAATTGCTGCCGATGAATCAGTTAGAAAAGTTAGCGACCCGCTAGCCGTTGCCCAAGCACATGCAGCGGATTTCCTTGTTCTTAAAGTAGCTCCACTCGGTGGAATAACAAACGCAATAGCAATAGCTCAAGAAGCAGGATTACCAGTAATTGTTTCTAGTGCTCTAGAGACATCAGTTGGATTAAGCATGGGTGCATATCTTGCAGCAAAACTAAACTCAGGTTACGCATCAGGTTTAGCAACAGCAGCACTACTAACCCAAGATGTTACAGATCAACCACTACTACCAATCAACGGTGAAATACCGGTAACAAGAATAGAAGTCAACAAAACCAAACTAAACCGACTACAAGCAACACCAGATAGAACAGATTGGTGGATGCAGCGACTTACATCCGTGTTGGCTTTACTCTAGATAAAAGAAGTTCCTTCATAGATTCTTGAATTGTCGCAATAATTCCAACAACAGCAACAACGAAAGTGACGAAATAGAGGAAAATGGAAAAGCCGTTTGTAGTTTTTGTACAGTCGCCAAAACTGGAACATTGAGTGTCTGATGGAATCAGGTTGGCTACCATGAGAAGCAACACTACTCCCGATGTCCAAAACAAGTTCATGAAAAAGAAAATAGCCAACGCGCGGACTGCATGTGTGGTTCGGTCCTGAGCTTGAATCAATTCATCAAGACCGGCAAGGTCCTTTCTTAACAGCAGGGCATCATCGGGATTTTGCTTTTCAGAAGCCGAGTCATGTTCGTCACCACCACACCTAGGGCAATTTATAAGTTTGTCTGCACGATAGTGTCTCCCGCAGCGCTTACAAGTAGAAAGTTCAGTCATGAGGAAATCATAGTTCCCAAACAGGAACTGTCTAGTTATAGACCCGAGTAAACGTGTAAACCTTTGAAGTAGAGGTTGACAATGGTGAAGTTGAAGAGGATAGCTGCGAAGCCGATTAGGGTTAGCCAGGCTGCTTTTCTACCTTCCCAACCTCTGGTTGTGGTGGCGTGAAGATAAGCGGCATAGATGGTCCAGATGATGAAAGTCCAAACCTCTTTGGTGTCCCAACCCCAGAATCTGTGCCAAGCCTTATCAGCCCAGATAGCTCCAGCTATTAGGGTGAATGACCACAGAATAAAACCTATGATGTTGAACTGATAAGAGAAACGTTCTAGTTTCTCTTCATTAGGGAAGACCTTTAGAACGTTCATCTTCTTGAATCTCTTAGTGGTCTTTAGGATCAGGATTCCAGCTAATGCAGCTGCAATCATGAAGAAGGCGGTCGCCAGGATGGCAACGCTAACGTGAATCACTAGCCAGTAATCCTGCAGGGCTGGCATAAGTGATTCAACTTGAACGAAGTAAAGGGTGTTAGCAGTTCCAATGATTAGAACAACAAAGCCTGAAACGAAAGTTGCGATGAATTTCACATCTTTCCAGAACAAAGCAACTAGATAAATAAATGTGACAACAAAAGATCCGGTGATGCTGAATTCATACATATTCGCCCAAGGAACTCTTTGAGCTGCAATACCTCTTGTTAGCACACCAATGAAGTGAATGATTACACCAAACCACATCAGTCCTAGACCTAGTTTGTCCAGCTTGACTGCTAGCGGTGTTGTTTGTTTTTTAGCTCCGGCTTTTAGAGTAAGGGCCCAGGTCAGAATAAGGAATGAGACTGAATAGATTGTTAGAGCAACAATCACAATGATTCTGGAAAGTGTTGCTAGCTGCGGGTTTAGGGTCACAAGTGAATTCATTTAATCTTCTTCTTTAATTGTTTAGCTAACTCTTTAACTATTTTGCCAAGCATTTCATCTCTAGATTTTGCTAGAGCACCTATTTCAATACCTGTTGTAGTTTTTCTGATCCAGATTCTTCTTCTAGGGGTAATCAACATCATGATTAGACCTAGTAATACAAGTATTGCAAAAAGCAATACCCAGATTTCACCTGGGTTATAGGTGATATCTAATGAAGCGAATCTCTTGAAGCCAACAAACTTAACTGTTCCTAAATTATCTGGCAGGGTTGCACTGTCACCCGGAAGTAGTTGTAGTGCTTTAGTTCCAGACTTACCGCCCGCTATCTGTTTCATTGCATGGGTGTTTAGTTCAAAAGCATTACTGTTTAGACCACTTTCTAAACCTAGATTGCCTTCAAACACGTTCATGGTTAGAACTGGATCCACTGGGTATGGATAGACAGATGTGAGTGCACCGGTTGAAAGCCTTCCTACCGTTGGATAGAAGAACGCTGCCATACCGAACTGCTTTTTAGCATCTGGAACCTTGATAACACCGAGTGAAGTTAGGTTCTTGTCTTGAGGTAAGAAAACGACTGGCCCTGAGAAGGAGATTGCTCCGTCAGGGTCTTTGATTTCCAACACTGGAGCAAACCCATTACCGGTTAGATAAACCTTGGCGTTAGGCATAATCAGAGGTTGGTTGACTTTGATGTCTGATTTTTGTGGTTTACCTGAAGGCAGTTTGCTGGTCACTGTTGCGGTGAAGTCAATTGGGATGCCGTAGTTAGTTGGATTCAATAAATCGTATTTAGTCCAGAAGGAATCTAGGTGAAGACTGAACGGAGTTAAATCTGAAGTCTTATATAAAAGTCCTGGGCTTAGAGAATCATATGAAGCCTCGTTATTTACAAAGGTTTCGCCTTCAACGAGTACCCTCTGGCCGCTGAAACTAAGGGCACTGCCTAGGCCAACTGAGATTAGAACACCGATCAGTGAGATGTGGAAGATGAGGTTACCGGTTTCCCTTAGGTAACCTTTCTCTGCTCTGATGTCCTTCTTGGTGGCGATGACCTTATATCTTTTTGACTTTAGGTATTGAACAGCAACATCAATGCTGTTAGTAGTTTCGATCTTTTTGTATTCGGGTAATCTTGCAAGATTAGTTGGAGCTAAAGGTGGTTCTGCTCTTAGTGCTTTGTAGTGAACACCAACTCTTGGAAGAACACAACCAATCAAAGAAATAAACAGCAATAGATAAATAGATGAGAACCATGATGATGAATAAACATCAAATAGTTGCAACTTATCTAATACCGGTGCAGATGTTGGGTTGTTTCTGAAATACAACGTCACACCGTTAGGGTCAGCAGAACGCTGCGGGAAGATGGATCCTGGGATAGCAGCTGCTGCAAGCAATAGGAGCAGAATGATGGCCAGCTTCATGCTGGTAACTTGTTTCCAGATCCAACGAAGCCAAGACTTGAATGAAATATCTGGTGCTTCAATAGGTTCGTTGTATTCCTTGACCACTACATATTTAGATGTTTGGCGTGTAGGCACCTAGCACCTCCTGTAGATAGTTAATTACCTGTTGCCATAAACCGGTAACTAGAAGTAAACCTAAGACAATCAGTAGAGCTCCACCGAAACGGTTGATGTATCTAATGTTTGCTTTGACAAACTTCACTGTTTTACTAGCCCAACCAAAACCAGCGGCTACCAAAATGAAAGGAAGCCCTAGGCCCAGTGAATAAACAACCGCTAGGAACGCTCCTCTAGCAACAGAACCTGAATCAAAAGCCAGGTTTAAAACAGCACCTAGTGTTGGGCCAATGCAAGGCGTCCAACCTAAGCCAAAAACAATTCCCAGTAGTGGAGCACCAATAAGGCCAGCTTTAGGTCTGAGGTTTAGCTTCGCTGTTCTTTGAGCAAAGTCAAAGCCTCCAAGCATCACTATTCCAAGTCCTAGAACAAGTAGTCCGGAGATTCTTTGGGTCCAGTTCTTAACATCACCATAGATAACTGAACCTAGAGAACCAAAACCTGCACCGAGGAAAACAAACACCACAGTGAAACCAAGAACAAATAATGCAGATCCAAGTACTAGACGGTTCTTGGTATTTGCTGTTCCTGAAACTAAACCTAGATAGCTAGGTAGTAATGGTAAAACACAAGGGCTAAAGAACGAAACAAGACCAGCAAGAAATGCAATAGGCATAGCTAGATATAAAGGTCCAGTTGCAATCACTTAGAGGCATCCTCTGCAACAACTGTTTGAATAATTGCTTTTAGTGTGTCTCGTTCTGCAACACCCAGAATTCTGGCTGCAACTCTTCCTTTTTTATCTATAACAAGAGTTGTTGGAACTGCAGATGGTGTTACCACACCGGTATAAGCCAGCACCACTGTTCCAGTTTCAGAATCAAGAATTGTTGGGTAGGTAACTTTGAAAGTTCTCTTGAAAGCGTTAGCGGTGTCAACTGTGTCTCTAACGTTCACACCGATGAACTGCGCTTGAGCGGAGAACTCTTTTGCTAATGCTACCAACATCGGAGTTTCAACTCGACAAGGTGTGCAACCTGCGTACCAGAAATTCAATACAACAACTTGACCTAGATAATCTTTGGATGAAATAGTTTTGCCATCGCTGTCTTTAGATTTCCAGGTAACAGCTTTAGTTCTAGCTGGTGCTTTGAATTCTGTTACAGTGCCATCTTTAGACGTGAAGGTGTTATTGGCATTAGGTGTTTCAGAACAGGCGGTGATGCCTAAGAGTAATCCAGCTGTTAGAACTGCAGTCAAAATCTTTTTCACACTGCACCCTTATCTATCGAAGCTAATTCTTTAGCTGGATCTCGGTAACTAACTTCAACTAGGTTCTCTTCATCAAACTCGAAGGTTGTGATGCTCGATAGAGCACAACGTCTTTTCCTAGGATCATGCATTAGGCGTTCCCCTGAAACATGCAGGTGCATGGCCCAGATAGGTAATTGGTGGGTAACCAAGACAACATCGCCCGATTCAACCGAAGCTGAAGCAGCGGCTATGGCATGGTTCATTCTTTGAATGATGCCTATAAAAGATTCACCCCAGGCAGGTTTTGCTGGGTTTCTAAAGTGCCACCACCAGTGTGGCTTGGTGGCTATGGCCTTAACGCTTAGTTTCTTCCCTTCAAACACATTCCAAGGTTCAATCAGGTTCTCATCTAATTTGCCGTCAATATTGAAAAGTTCTTCGATTGGCTTGGCTGACTCTTGGGTTCTTATCAAAGGGGAGATAAAGATGGCTCTAACATCAGCGTTCATCCGCTTTAGTTCTTCCGCTGCCTCTTTAGCCATCAGCTTGCCGGTATCTGAAAGATGGAAGTTTGGTAGACGCCCATAAAGAACTCCGCCAGGGTTATAAACCTCACCATGGCGAACTAAATGGATTCTTTGGGCGGGCATACCTCAAGTCTACCGCCCGCTAAACTTGTGATTTAAGAGAAGGAACTTGCTATGCGCGAACGCATTTTGATCAAAGATTTAGCTGCCCGTGAAGATGGGGAAATCCTGATAGCTGGCTGGGTGGAAACCCTTAGAGACCAGAAGCGAATCCAGTTCATCGTCCTAAGAGACGAATCTGGTTCCGTTCAGGTTACCTATCCAAGACCAGCTGAAGTGGATGCCCTAGCGGATACTGTTTCAACCCTTACCTCGGGCTCATTTGTTTGGGTTAAAGGTCGCCTAGTTCACGATGAAAGAGTGAAACTTGGCGGTATTGAGATTCAGCTAGATGACCTAGAGGTCATTACTTTGGCTGACCCAGAAACTCCTATCGCTGAAGACTCAGGAATTGATAAGCGTCTGGACTGGCGATACCTAGATCTTCGTCGTCCTGAAATGAACCTAGTGTTCAAGGTTCAGACCACCATTGAACATGCTTGGAGAACCTATTGGGTTGACAATGGCTTTGTTGAGATTCACTCACCTAAGTTGATGTCTTCACCTTCAGAGTCTCACGCTGAACTATTCAAGATGGAATACTTCGAGACTGTTGCTTACCTAGCTCAATCACCTCAGTTCTATAAGCAGATGGCGATGATGGCTGGTTTCGGCAGAATCTTCGAGATTGGCCCAGTGTTTAGAGCTGACCCTTCCTTCACTTCTCGTCACGCAACCGAGTTCACCTCAGTTGACATGGAAGTTTCATATATCGAATCACATGAAGACATCATGAAGATTCAAGAAGATCTTATGGTTGCAGCCATCACCGCTGTTAAAGAAAAGCACGGCGATGACATCAAACGTCTATTTGACATTGATGTTGTTATTCCAACTACACCTTTCCCAAGAATTCCTCTAGCTGAAGCAATCGATATTGTTGCTAAACGTGGTCACGAGATTACTCGTGGTGGAGATATGGACCCTGAAGGTGAAAGACAGATTGCGGCTCACGTTATGGAAACCTATAACCACGAGTTCGTCTTCCTTACCGACTACCCATCAACTGTTAGACCGTTCTATCACATGAGACATGCTGACAACGATCAACTAACTAACAGCTATGACCTTATTTGGCGTGGAACAGAGATCACCACAGGTGCTCAACGTGAACACAGACTAGAACTTCTAATCGAACAAGCTAAGAGCAAAGGTCTAGACCCTAAGGGTCTTCAGTCATACATGGACTTTTTCAAGTTCGGTGCCCCACCTCACGGTGGTTTCGGTATGGGTCTGTTAAGAGTTGTAATGCTGTTGCTTCACGAAACAAACATTCGTGAAGTTGGTTACCTATTCCGTGGACCTAACCGCTTAGAGCCGTAATAAATGTTTGAACGTTCTTCCCAAATACAAGGCGTCAATGCTTCCTATACAGAAGAACAACAAGCCACTTATAAAGCCCAACACGATGCCATCTCCGAAGCGATAGCTGATCAGAAACGCAAAGGTGCTCTCTTTAGCGACATCGATGTTCAGAAGCTAATTGCTGACCACTACGCTTTCGTCAAACAGTTCTGGACTCCAAACAAGCAGGCATACAAATCATTAGCCCTGACATATGTACTAGACCCGGCATTCGAAGCAACCTATGAGTCGTTCGAGCCGGGCCTAGCTAAATACATCAAATCAGCAATAGAGATCTGGGCTGATCAGAACTTAGATTAGCTATCGCGTAGTTTTCTAGCTTCTTCTCTGGAGAGCATCGGCTCACCTTTGATTCCGTAGGACCAGTATTTCTGTAATGAAATCCATCCTGAGATAAAAATTGCAATCACGAAGAATTGCCACCCGGACAGCGAGAAATTGTAGATAGCGTTAGGGCCATCTGGAAAATTGAGGTCCTTGCCACCAAAGAAATAATCTTTATACCCGTAGAGGAAAGCTGCTATAAGGAACAGCCCCATCATGTTCACGAAAGACTTATTCGCACGCCTTAGAGCTTTATCTCTGCGCTTCCTGTGATATTCGTCAAGGAGTTTTTCAGCGGAGTACCCGTCCATGTTGAATACAAACCGTACTGAGATTGCCTGCATCAACAGAACTAGAAAGATGAGGCCTAGATACCAGAAGGTTTGTGCTGAGTTAGTAAATGCGTAGTATCCGTATCCAAACAGAACAGCCACTGACAAGACTGTAATGATTGCTCGTCCTGGAGTGTTTCTGAAACCAGCAAAGAATTCATCGTTACGGAACCAACCAGTAATCTTGGCTTCCAGCTTGTCCCCGACATCCTTAGACGGCCATTCTATTTCTGCTTGCTTTGTCAGATTCTCTATTTGCGCTTCAAGATCAGCAATCTGCTGTTCAAGAGATTTCTTATTATTGCTTGCCATTAGTTTTCCTCCAAACTAAAGATCTGTTCTACTTTTTTGTTTAGCGCTTTGGCTATGCGCAATGCGAGCACAAGGCTCGGGCTATATTCGTTTCGTTCGATATAGCCGATGGTTTGGTAGTGCACATC
>CAIXVE010000076.1 GCA_903922825.1 uncultured Micrococcales bacterium
AGCGTTTAGCATGCATGTTCCACCGCAGTCATGATTAAAACCATAAGGATAAACGGAGTGAACCTTTGTCCCAGGCATGAACTGGATGTGAGTTAGGTTCCTAGGAAGTCCAATGTTAACTGCATTGCCGGTAGTAGCGCTAATACTCAAAACAGACATGCTGTCTGGTCGAAGACCAAATCGATCAGAACCTGAATCTCCACCCATCAGCAAGATGTTGTATCTGCCCTTGTGCTGTTCTAATGAACCAGAGTTAGAAAAAATATGACTCATGAAAGATGTTGCTGTAATGGTTGTTGAACCAATAGTTCCAGTTAAGAATGCAGCTACAGAAGTTAGCAACAGCAAAGAAATCAAAGTAAAGCGCATTGCGCCGCGACCGACCTGAGCTAGATGCATGATTCGAAGTGCATCGAAAGAAAGCAACACAATTAGCGCTGCATAAACGATGAACAGAAATCCCAATGGGTAAGCAATCCAAGGGGTTAGGAGAATTGTGAAAAGTGCAACTTTGGAAACTAATGCAAAAAGAATTGCAAGAACTAGAAAAGCCCAAAAACCAAGTGTGAATATGATGCCCACTCGACCCAGTTTGCGATTACCGGCAACAACTTGAGCGGAACCAGGAATGAAGAAGTTCAAGAGCATAACCAACCAAGCACGTTTAAGCATCTGCTTGCTGCTTACGTTTGCGGTATCTCTAATCGGGGTTAGTGGAACCTGTGATGGTTGGTTGAAACTCATATCTGGGATTTGAGATTCTGATTCTTGATGGCAACCTGATCTTTTAAAGATTCGCTAAAGGTAGCCAGTGCTGCTGAAACTTTTTCATCGTTGGTGCCAATAATTCTGGCTGCCAAAATTCCTGCATTTCTCGCCCCGTCAATAGAAACCGTGGCAACTGGAATACCCGCAGGCATTTGAACAATAGACAGCAGTGAGTCCATACCATCTAAGCTTTTGAGCTTCACTGGAACACCAATAACCGGAAGCGTGGTGATTGAGGCGATCATGCCCGGCAAATGAGCTGCTCCCCCGGCTCCAGCGATAATCACTTTCAAGCCTCGGTCTTTGGCTGCCTTGCCCCACTCCATCATTCGTTCCGGGGTTCTATGGGCAGAAAGCACTTCAACTTCAAATTCAATTCCGAACTCTTTTAGAGCTTGAGCAGCATCACTCATGACAGACCAATCGCTGTCTGAGCCCATGACAACACCAACGAGAGGTTTAGTCATGGTGAATCTCCTTAGGGAATTGAAAATGCGTTGCAGTCCAATTTTAGATTCGACTAGGTCAAAAACAGGTTAGGCGTGCAATGCTTCCTTTGCCCGCACAGCAATCTGGCGCGCTTCCTGAATTGAATTAGCACTGAGTGCTGTGATGTGTCCCATCTTCCTGCCCTTACGAGCACTCTTGCCGTAAGTGTGAAAATGTGCTCCTGAAATCTTAAGAGCCTGCGGGTAATGTTCAATGAAAGTGTGGTTATCGTCAACACCCAGAAGATTAAGCATCACAGCAAAATTAGCGGTTGGCTTGGTATCCCCCAATGGAAGATCGGCAACTGCTCTCAGGTGCTGTTCGAATTGTGAGGTAATTGATCCTTCAATACTGAAATGACCTGAGTTGTGTGGGCGCATGGCCAACTCGTTTATAAGCAATGTTCCATCGCTGGTTTCAAATAGCTCAACCGCCAAAACACCAGTAACGCCAAGCCCTTCAGCAATACGTTTAGCAATTATTGCGGCACCTGTCGCGTCTGCATTAGGTGCCGGTGATAGAACTTCGGAACAAACACCATCCACCTGAACAGTTTGAACCACTGTCCATGAGGACCACTGACCAGAAATATTTCTTGCAGATAATTGAGCTAGCTCTCGAACGAATTCAACTTTTTCTTCAGCCAGCAAAGGCCTACCTTGCGCCAACCATTCAGCTGCATCCTCAACGCTTCGAACAATCATTACGCCCTTGCCGTCATATCCTCCGGTTGGAGTTTTTAGAACAGCAACACCACCATGTTCAACTAGAAAGTTTTGTAATTCGGCTGCTGAATTTATCTCGGCCCAGGCTGGAACAGGTAAACCCAATTCTGAAAGTTTTTTACGCATAGATAATTTGTTCTGAGCAAAACGCAAAGCAGAGCTCGATGGCTGAACCTTGAAGCCTTCGGCTTCAAGTTTTTCTAGCACCGTCAATGGAACATGCTCGTGATCGAAAGTGATGACATCAACTGTTTCAGCAAAGTTTCTAACTGTTTCGTAGGCTGTGTAATCTCCGATTGAAGTTGCTGCAAGGCTCGCTGAAGACTCTTCGCTTTCAGCAAAGACTTTTAGGGTGAGCCCAAGTTCTTGAGCTGGAGTAATCATCATTCGGGCCAGCTGGCCACCACCGATAACACCTATAGTTTTGATCACGTCTTATTTTCCCATGCCAGCACGCTTTGTCATAAAGCTTTCTATGTCTCTGGCTAAGCGCTTAGCTTTAGGAACGCCGTTTAGAACTAAATCTGCACCAAATTCTCTATGCAGGTGAATATCCCCGGCACCTCGAATCCAGAGGCCAAAGGTTTTTGTGACGCTCACGCCAGTTAGCTCACCCCATGAAGCTTCTTCGATGCGATTACCAGTTAGCCCTCTATGAGCCACTACCCGATTGCTACTCAGTTCATATTTGTTTGTGAAAAACCTAATTGAAGGCAACAGCCAAAAGATTAGAGCGAAAAGTAAGACGAAAGCCAATAGTGCTTGATGTTGCCAGCTTTGACTAGCTTTGCTGTCAACAAAGAAGAAGACACTTGCTACTAATCCCAGCAATATAACTGGAAAGAACAACACCGAACCGTGCTTGCGCACAACGGCTAACTCTTGTTCGTAAAAGGAAGTGGTCACCGCTCTATTGTCGCAAGTGTTGAATGTCGCCAGCGGCAACGGCACGAATCTCCACAGGATCACTTAAAGCCACTAACAACCGTCCATCATTATCTAAGCCTGCAGCATTGCCTGTGAATGAATTACCATCGGGAAGCGAAACTAAGACTTGCCTTCCAATCGTAGAACTAACATCTAAGACAGTTTGTTTTAAACCTGAAATATTCGGGTCACCCTGTGCTTGATTGAATTCTTCATACATTCGCTTAAATCCTGCAAGGTAGCGAACTAGAACGTCATCTAAACCAAAACCGCTAACTCCGTGAAGAGCTAGTGAAGTTGCAGTTGGGATTGGAAGTTCGTCTTTGGTTTGTGAGAGATTCAAGCCAGCTCCAATAACAACCCCTTTACCATTTGGCAAAACCTCAGCCAAGATTCCTGAAATCTTTTCTCCGTTTACTAAAACATCGTTAGGCCACTTCAAACTAACTTCAGCTTCACTTATCAAACTGGCAACAGCGTTACGCATCGCAACACCGGCCAATAGCGGCAACCAGCCAAAATGTTCCAGGCCGTATTCAACTGGTCTAAGTAATACTGAAACAGCTAAGGCCTTTCCCTCACCGGCTTCCCAAGATCTGTCCATGCGACCACGACCAGAGGTTTGGTTATCAGTAACAACAACAGAGAAATCAGGCCAGGTTTCTGGCCCTTTTTGAACTTGCTCTAATAAATAGGTGTTAGTTGACCCTATTTCACTGAGGTATTCAAGGTTTGATGCGAATTCTTGACTTGCTGATAGTTCCATACGCTTAGGCTAAACCCTCCAACCGACACCTCTTGGATAGAG
>CAIXVE010000077.1 GCA_903922825.1 uncultured Micrococcales bacterium
ACAAATACTCCGGTACCGGCAACTAGCATTCCTTCAAGCGAAATAACAATTACTCGCTTGGTGCCCAACTTGTTGTCGATGATTCCACCAACGAAAGCACCAAGTCCAGAAACAATATTGGCTGCAACACCAAAGATGATCACGCCGGTTGAACTAAAGCCAAAAGCAACTGATCCAAGAATCGCTCCGAAAGTGAAGACACCTGCTAAGCCATCGCGATATACAGCTGAGGCTAGAAGGAATCGAAGTGCGTCAGGGTGTTCTCTGCGGAGCTTGCTAAGTTGTGCAAAAAGCGCGCGGTAAGAGTCACCGATTGACTCGCGCTTAGTTTGAACATCAGCCCTTGGGACTTCAGGAACAAATATCGCAAGTGGAATTGTGAAGATAAACATCCACGCTGCAGCGAATAGAAAAATCACTCGGATGTTTAGAGATGCTTCTTCAGTTGGATAAAGCGGGTGGCCAGGTAGGTAGCAGAGAACTAGTGAACCTAGTAGCAAGATGATTCCACCTACGTAACCAAGGCCCCATGCAATTCCAGAAATCCTTGCCATGTTCTTTTCATTGGTGACCTGCTTCATCATGGCGTAGTAGTTGATGAAAGCTGTTTCCTGAACAACAGATCCGATTGCATAAAGCACTAAACCAAAAATAAAGAAGGTAGGGGACGGTTCAACAAAGTATGAACCCAACATCAAAGCAATAAGTATTCCTGAGTTGATTAGAAGCCAGAGCTTGCGGCGACCAGCAGTGTCTGCTCTGCGACCAAAGATTGGAGCGGTTATAGCAACAACTGCTCCACCAACCCAAACGGCGACTCCAAGCCACAAGGTCAGATTGTCTCGATTGCCATCGGCAGCGAACAACCCACTTGTTATGTAGGTGGCGAAGATGAAGGTCTGGATGATCGTTGGGTAAGGCTGTTCAGCCCAGTCCCATAACATCCATGCCCAGGTTGCGTTCTTTGATATTGGTTTAGTTGTTGAGGTCATAGCCATAAGTTTGGCGGGTATTAGGGGTTCTTTAGGTTATTAATTGGGTAAGTTTTGACAACAATTAGCCCACAGCGAACTTGAGTCAGTTAGGCTCAAGTTTTTCTAAAAATGCTTGACTTTTCTGTTGTGATTTGTGAAACTTGAGTCAACAAGGCTCAAGTTTGAGTTCAAGTTAGATTGCGGCCCAGTAAGGGCGGATCAATAAAAGGAGAATAAATATATGGCACGTGCAGTAGGAATTGACCTGGGTACCACTAACAGCGCAGTAAGCGTATTGGAAGGTGGAGAGCCAACAGTTATTGCTAACGCAGAGGGCTTCCGCACTACCCCTTCGGTAGTAGCTTTCACAAAAGACGGCGAGGTGCTTGTCGGTGAAACCGCTAAGCGTCAAGCAGTAACAAACGTAGACAGAACAATCGCTTCTGTTAAGCGTCACATGGGTACTAATTGGACTTTCGATGTTGACGGTAAGAAATACACACCACAGGAGATCTCAGCTCGTATCTTGGCAAAGCTAAAGCGAGATGCAGAGACCTATTTGGGTGAACCAGTTACCGATGCGGTTATTACCGTTCCGGCATACTTCAATGACGCAGAGCGTCAAGCAACAAAAGAAGCTGGTGAGATTGCTGGCTTGAACGTTCTTCGTATTATCAACGAACCAACCGCTGCTGCTCTTGCATACGGTTTGGATAAAGGTAAAGAAGATGAGTTGATTTTGGTCTTCGACCTTGGTGGTGGAACCTTCGACGTTTCACTTCTAGAAGTTGGTAAAGATGATGGCTTCTCAACTATCCAGGTAAAAGCAACATCAGGAGATAACCGTCTTGGTGGAGATGACTGGGACAACAGAATTGTTGATCACCTAGTGAAGAAGTTCAAAGAGACAACCGGTGTTGATGTTTCTAAAGACAAGATTGCACTTCAGCGTCTAAAGGAAGCTGCTGAGCAAGCTAAAAAAGAACTCTCACAGTCAATGTCAACAAACGTTCAGTTGCCTTACCTTTCTCTAACTGAGAATGGTCCAGCTAACTTGGACGAGACAATCACTCGTGCACAATTCGAACAGCTAACAAATGATTTGTTAGAGAGAACTCGTAAGCCGTTCAACGATGTCATCAAAGAAGCAGGCGTAAAGGTTGCAGACATTGATCACGTTGTGCTTGTTGGTGGATCAACTCGTATGCCACAGGTTGCAGAACTAGTTAAGTCTCTAACCGGCAAGGACGCTAACAAGGGTGTTAACCCAGATGAGGTTGTTGCTGTTGGAGCTTCATTGCAAGCCGGTGTTCTAAAGGGTGAGCGTAAAGACGTTCTATTGATTGACGTGACTCCATTAGCTCTTGGAATTGAAACCAAGGGTGGAATCATGACTAAGTTGATTGAACGTAACACTGCGATTCCAACTAAGCGTTCAGAAGTTTTCACAACTGCTGACGATAACCAACCTGCAGTTTCTATTCAGGTATTCCAGGGTGAGCGTGAGTTCACTCGTGACAACAAGTCACTTGGAAACTTTGAGCTAACTGGTATTGCTCCAGCGCCAAGAGGTATTCCTCAGATCGAAGTCACATTTGATATTGACGCTAACGGTATTGTTCACGTGTCTGCTAAAGACAAGGGAACCAACAAGGAACAGTCGATGACTATCACTGGTGGATCTTCACTATCGAAAGAAGACATCGAGCGCATGGTTAGAGATGCTGAAGAGCACGCTGCTGAAGATAAGAAGCGTCGCGAAGAGGCAGACACTCGTAACCAGGGTGAGCAGATGGTTTACCAAATCGAGAAGCTAATCAAAGACAACGACCAGAAACTATCTGAAGAAGTTAAGGCAGATGTTCAGGCTGATGTTGATGCAGTGAAGGCCGCTTTAGCCGGCGAAGACTTCGATGCAGTCAAGAGCGCTATCGAGAAGCTAACTGAGTCTCAGACCAAGTTGGGTGAAGCTATCTATGCTGCAGCCAGCCAGGAGCCTGAGGCTACCGCGGAATCAACAGAAGACGTCGTAGACGCCGAGGTTGTTGACGAAGAGGAAACTAAGTAATGTCGGACGAGTTTGAGTCGGCACCTGAGGGTGCCGGCTCTACCGATCCGCTAGATCAAGAGCTAGCTGACCTAGTCGATGAGACAGGTCCTATTTCTAAGGAAGCGGAATTACTTGCAGATCTGCAAAGACTTCAAGCTGAGTTTGTGAACTTCAAGGCACGTGTTGAACGTGACCGAGATGTTGCACGAAATGCAGCTATCGCTGAAGTGATTAGAGCTTTCTTGCCTGCTTTTGATGATTTAGCTTTAGCTGAATCACATGGCGATCTTGAAGGCTCACCGTTTCTTTCAGTGCTGAATAAACTGCGTAATGGTGGAGATAAGTTTGGTCTGGTTGCATATGGAGCTAAAGGTGAAAAGTTTGATCCTGAAATTCACAATGCTTTGATTCAAACACCTAATGCAGATGTGACAGAGACTGTGATTGCTGATGTTGTTTCACCCGGTTATAAATTAGGTGACCGTTTGATTCGTCCAGCTATGGTTGCAGTTTTTATTCCAGAAGAGAAATAAATTATGGCTAGTCAAGATTGGTTAGAGAAAGACTTCTATAAAGTTCTTGGCGTAACTAAAGATGTTTCAGCAGCGGAACTAAAAAAGGTTTATCGCAAGCTCGCTAGAAAATATCACCCGGATTCAAATCCAGGCGATGCTAAGGCTGAAGCTAAGTTCAAGGAAATAACCGAAGCTAACTCAGTTCTTTCTGATCCTGAACAGCGCAAAGAATATGATCAGTTCCGAGCCATGGGTGGCGGCGCTCGTTTCACGGCTCCCGGTGGTAATCCAGGCGCAAACAATGCAGGGTTTGAAGATGTCTTCGCGAATCTGTTTGGTGGTCGCGGTGGTTTCGGTGGTTTTGGTGGATCGGTGCCAGGTTCAGATCTTTCTGCAACCACAACCATTCCCTTTATTGATTCAATCAATGGAACAACCATTAGATTGAACTATGAAGGCATGACTCCTATCAATGCCAAGATTCCCGCTGGAGTTAGTGACGGTCAGAAGATTAAGCTTCGTGGCAAAGGTCAAGCATCACCTAATGGTGGACCTAACGGTGATTTGATTATTACCGTTAGCGTGAAAGCTCATCCAGTATTCTCACGTGATGGAATTAACCTTCGTTTAACGGTTCCCGTAACATTCGCCGAAGCGGTCTTAGGAGCAACTATCACGGTTCCAACTCTTGGTGGGGATCCAGTTAAGTTGAAGGTTGCACCTAATACTCCTAACGGACGAGTGTTGAGAGTTAAAGGTAAAGGTGTTCCTTCCGCTAAAGGCACAGGTGATCTTTTAGCGATGGTTGAAGTCTTAGTTCCCTCTCACATTTCCGAGCAGGCTGCTAAGGCTCTAAAGGACTTTGATGAACTGCTACCCGGTGAAGATCCAAGAGCAGATCTGTTAGCTAGAGCTGGTTTGCTATGAATTCAATAGATCCGGATGCACCGATTCTGACTATTGCTGCTGCCGCTGAGCTAGCTCAGATGCACCCGCAGACTCTGCGCCAGTATGACCGGATTGGGTTAGTCAAACCTGGTAGGACTTTAGGTCAAAGCAGAAGATATACCTTGAGAAATGTGGCGCAGCTGGTTGAAGTTGCCAAGCTTTCAGCTGAAGGTGTCTCTTTGGTAGCAATCAAGCGCATTTTGGACCTTGAAAACGAGGCAGTTTCCAATCGGCAGCGAATTAGGGAATTGGAGAAGTTAGTAGAGGAACTGACCTCCAAACAACCAGGAGCACGAGTCTTTGCGGTTGGAGATGGCGGAACGGTCAGCTTGCCAACCGGTAAGCGACCACGTAAATCAAACGCCATGGTCCTTTGGAATAAACGCTGACACGAACATTTCGCTAATTAGCGTTCCCATGGTCACTAAAATTAGTCATTATGTCTAATAAAGAACGCAACTACGGCCAGGGTGCTCAAGGTGAACCAACTCCAGCATCAACTACTAAACCATCACTAACCGCGAAACTTCGCTACAACTTCGATAATTCGATAGCCAAGAGCGGAATGTTTGTCACCTGGATGTTCATCTTCATGGTGATTTTCTCAGTGATCTTGGTTTTCATCAAAGCGCTGCTATTTGCACTTCCTTTGATTACCCATCCTGATGCTCCAGTTGAATTCAACTTCGATACCTTCTGGGGTTCATTTGCAACGTTGTTTGGTAAAGGCGGAGAACCTACCTGGGCGGAAAAGATTCTTGGATTCTTGACCTGGGTTTGCACAGTTGCACTTGGTGGTTCTGTAACAGGTTTCATTGTTGGTGCAATTACTAGAACATTCGAAAGACTTCGTAAAGGTAAGAGCCCAATCGTCGACAACAACCACACCCTTATTCTTGGTTGGTCCAACCGTATCTACCCAATCTTGAAAGAGTTAGCTGTTGCTAACCAGAATGTTCGCAAGGCCAAGGTTGTTATCTTCTCTGATAAGACTAGAGATTTCATGGAAGATGAAATCGAGGCTCGTGCAACCGAGCTAGGTAAATTAAAAGTTATCACCAGAACCGGAGATGTCACTAACCCTGAAGATCTAAAGCGAACCAACATCGGTAACGCTAAATCAATCATCGTGCTAGATGCTGATGATGCAGGTGATGCGAATGTGGTTAGCACCGTGCTAGCAATTAAAGCTGTGAACCCTAATCCGAACATTAAGATCGTTGCCGAGATTGATGATGCCAATACTGGTGAAGCACTGACCACTGCAACTAACGGGCAAGTTATCACAGTTCGTTCACACGAGATTATTGCTCGTGTCACAGCACAAGCTTCAAGACGTCCAGGGCTAGCAGCAGTCGTTCTAGACCTCCTTGATTTTGATGGTGATGAAATTTATTTCACATCTGTTCCCGCTTTAGCTGGGAAGACTTATGCTGATGCATTGCTTTCATTCAATGAAGCTGCCGTTATCGGTCTTGTTGATGAGAAGGGTGTTCCATCAGTTAACCCACCGCTATCAACCGTTATTAGCGCTAACTCACAGATTATTGCTATCGCCGAAGACGACGACAAGGTTGTTTACACAGGCATAAAAGAAGAGATTGCTAACGCTGTAGTTAAAGCGACTAGCCGTGCCGCGGACCCAGCCGAAAGCCTTCTAATTATTGGTTGGTCTTCAATGGGTAGAACAGTTCTAAACGAACTTGCCGGCTTCCTGCCTAAAGGGTCAAGCATTCACATCGTTGCTCAGTCGAGATATGTTGACCCAGCGGAATTAGCTGATCTCAAATTCGGCGACATTCAGGTTACCTTTGCTTCTGTAACAGGGGACATCGATGACCTAATCGATGCAGCTAAGAACAAGCACTATGACGAAATCATTGTGCTTGGATACAGAAATGCAATCAGCGAATCTGAAGCAGATGCTCAAACCATGTTGACCATGTTGCAGATGAACCAGTTGTTCAAAGCAGAGGGCAATGGAGTGGAGCCAACCCGATTGGTGGCAGAGATTCTTGACTCAAGAAAGCAAGAACTTGCACGTGTTGCAGCTGTTGATGACCTTGTAGTTAGCGATAGTTTGGCTGCTTTGCTCATTGCCCAGATTTCTGAGAACCCAGGCTTAGCACCTGTGCTTGAAGACTTATTTGATGCTGAGGGTGCTGCCCTAAATGTTAGAAACATTTCAGAATACGCAGAGCTTGGTAAGTCGGTTTCATTCGGTGAACTTGTTGCAACCGGCCGCAACTACGGTGAATCTGTTATTGGATATAGAACTGCTAACGCAGGAGCTAATGGTTCAACCGGAGTTATCTTGAACCCAGCTAAGACCAGTGAATTCGTTCCTCAAAAGGGAGACGGTCTAGTCATCATCGGTAACCTATAAAAGATTATGAGTTTAGCTGCACTCAAAGCTGATCTTCGTTCCTTAGCAACTAAGGAACGGGCTCTGGGTGCAGCTAAATACTTTAAGACAGGTATTGGTGAATACGGTGAAGGAGATGTCTTCATCGGTGTCACCGTTCCTGACACCAGGAAAATAGCAAAGAAATATAGAGACCTCCTTATGGAAGATCTCTATCTCCTAGCCAGATCAAAAAAGCACGAAGAGAGACTTTGTGCTCTGCTTATTTTGGTGGCCCGATACAACAAAGCCCAGAGCAATGCAGAACGCATTGAACTATTCGAATTCTGGTTAGAGCTATTAGCTGATGGTTTTGTTAACAACTGGGATTTGATTGATTCATCTGCCCCATACCTAGGCGACATCCTTTCGAGGCACGTCGGCTATGGAGCTGAATTTTTGAAAGGACTTGCAAACTCTTGGAACCTTTGGGAAAGACGAGCATCGGTCATGCTCACTTTCGCTTTAATTAGAATCAATAAGTTTGGACCCACTAAAGCCATCGCTTTAGAACTCATGGCAGACAATCATGACCTGATTCATAAAGCAGTCGGTTGGATGCTAAGAGAAGTTGGTAACCGAGACCAGGAATACTTAACTGAATTCCTAAACAAATATAAAAAACAAATGCCTAGAACAACGCTCAGGTATGCAATAGAGAAATACTCTAAAGAAGAAAGAGCTGCTTTCCTAGCTCGTTAGTTTGTGCAGGTGCAAAGCTCATCTTCTGGGATGCCGGCTAGAGCTTCTTGAACATGTTCACCACAACCGGTCCAGGTTACTTTCTCACAAGTTTCACATTTAATTGGACTACACATAACTACTCCTCTATCTCAACAACAACTGGAACGTGATCGCTAGGGCCTTCACCTTTGCGTTCGTCTCTTACTATTTCTGCTGACTTCACTCTTTCACTGAATGGTTCATTACCAAGAATGAAATCTATTCGCATACCTTCGTTTCTAGGGAAACGTAGTTGCTGGTAATCCCAATATGTGTATCCTTCGGGAATGAGTGGTCTAACTACATCCGTTAAACCAATCTGTTCAAAAGCTTGGAAGGCTTGTCTTTCAGGAACTGACACATGTGTTGAACCTATGAACTCATCAATGTCCCAAACATCGGTATCTATTGGTGCGATATTGAAATCACCCATCAGGGCTAATGGTTGATCTGGTTCGTGTTCTAACCATTCAGCGGTTACTGAAGCTAGACGATCCAGCCATTCAAGTTTGTATGTGTAGTGAGGATCTTCTAATGTTCTTCCGTTAGGAACATAAAGCGACCACAATCTCACACCATTAAAAGTTGCTCCTAGTGCTCTAGCCTCTTGAGCTAGT
>CAIXVE010000078.1 GCA_903922825.1 uncultured Micrococcales bacterium
ACCAAGCGGCTGATGGTGCGAGTGGCACCTATCGAGAGGCTCTAAACTTAGTACTTGTGCACATTATCTAAGTGCCTAATTTCATTGAATGGATTCATAAGTGGACTTATTTGAGTATCAAGCTCGCGATTTATTTGAAAGCTACGGCGTCCCTGTTCTGCAGGGCATTATCGCTGACACCCCAGAAGAAGCCGCAGCAGCGGCTGCCAAGATTGGCGGAACTGTTGTTGTTAAAGCACAGGTTAAAGCAGGTGGTCGAGGCAAAGCTGGTGGTGTGAAGTTAGCTCACACACCTGAAGAAGCTGCAACTGCTGCTGAAGCTATCTTGCAGTTGACCATCAAAGGTCTAAAGGTGAAGCGTGTGATGGTGGCTCAGGGTGCTGCTATCGACAAGGAGTATTACTTCTCAGTATTACTTGATAGAAGTAATAGAACTTTCCTTTACCTTTGCTCTGTCGAAGGTGGAATGGAAATTGAACAGCTAGCTGAAGAGCGTCCTGATGCTCTAGCGAAGATTGCTGTTGATGCTCTTCGTGGTATTGATCTTGCTAAGGCAACAGAGATTGCTCTTGCCGGTGGTTTTGATGCAGAGATTGCAGCTAAGGTAGCACCTGTTTTTGTGAAGCTCTATGAAGTCTTTGTTAAAGAAGATGCAACCCTGGTTGAAGTTAACCCACTTATTCTTTCTAAGTCAGGCGAGATCATTGCTCTGGATGGCAAGGTTTCACTTGATGACAATGCTGAGTTCAGACATGAACGTGCAGAAATGGAAAGAGATGAACTCGATCCACTAGAAGCTAAGGCTAAAGAGTCCGATCTGAACTACGTGAAGCTTGATGGTGAAGTTGGAATCATCGGTAATGGTGCTGGTTTGGTTATGTCGACTCTTGACGTGGTTGCTTATGCAGGTGAGCGTCACGGTGGTGTGAAGCCAGCTAACTTCCTAGATATAGGTGGTGGAGCTTCAGCTGAAGTGATGGCTGCTGGTCTAGACGTTATTCTTGGTGACCCTCAGGTGAAGAGTGTTTTTGTGAACGTCTTCGGTGGTATTACTGCCTGTGATGCTGTTGCTAATGGAATCGTTGGTGCTCTAGCCAAACTAGGTTCAGCTGCTACCAAGCCATTGGTTGTTCGCTTAGATGGAAACAATGTTTTGGAAGGTCGCAAGATTCTGGCTGACGCCAACCACCCACTGGTAACAGTGGTTGACACCATGGATGAAGCTGCTGATAAAGCTGCTGAGCTTGCGAACAAGTAGGAGAGATTTAGATGTCAATTTTCTTAGATAAGAACAGCAAGATTATTGTCCAGGGTATGACTGGATCTGAAGGTATGAAGCACACCAAGCGCATGCTTGCCGGTGGTTCAAACATTGTTGGTGGAGTGAACCCTCGTAAAGCTGGTGAAACCGTTGATGTTGATGGAACTTCACTTCCGGTATTTGGTTCTGTTGCCGAAGCTATGTCCGCTACCGGTGCAAACGTTTCGGTAATCTTTGTCCCGCCTGCTTTTGCTAAGTCAGCAGTGATGGAAGCTCTAGATGCAGAGATTGAACTTGCAGTGGTTATTACTGAAGGTATTCCAGTTCACGACAGTGCTTCATTCTGGGAATACAGTGTTCAAAAAGGTAACAAGACCAGAATCATTGGTCCTAACTGCCCAGGTATCATCAGCCCAGGAAAATCAAATGCTGGTATTACACCTTGGAACATTTCTGGCGCTGGTCCTATCGGTCTTGTTTCTAAGTCTGGAACTTTGACCTACCAGATGATGTTTGAGCTAAGAGAGATAGGTATCTCTACCGCAATCGGTATTGGTGGAGATCCAATTATTGGAACCACACACATCGATGCTCTGGCTGCTTTTGAAGCTGACCCTGAAACCAAGGCAATCGTTTTGATTGGTGAGATTGGTGGAGACAGCGAAGAAAAAGCTGCTAATTACATCAAAGATCACGTGACCAAGCCGGTTGTTGCTTATGTTGCTGGTTTCACAGCACCTGAAGGTAAGACTATGGGTCACGCTGGAGCAATTGTTTCCGGCTCTGCTGGAACTGCTCAGGCTAAGAAAGAAGCTTTCGAAGCTGTTGGCGTCAAGGTTGGCAAGACACCTAGTGAGACTGCAGCCTTGATGCGCGGTGTTATCGCTAGCCTGTAATCTATGCGACTTAGGGCTATAGCGTTAGGGGCCATTCAGGCCACATACGTTATCGCTGTCGGTTTTGTCAGCATATTTTTGCTGAATCTGATTACTTGGTTGGTGGAACAAACCCAGGGTGAAACCTTCCAAGGTGTTCTGCAGGTTAGTTCTCGTATTTGGTTGAACGCTCACTTCGTGGTCTTGCACTTATCTGCAGGAAACATTGGTGGCATTAAATCACCTGCATATGACTTCACTCTTGTTCCACTTGGATTCAGTATCTTGATTGGTTGGTTGATTTTCCGAGCGGGAAGACAAGTAGCTCAAGAAGAGAACTTAGGGTTCAGCTGGTTCGGTGCCATAACGGTTTATCTTCTAATTGCGATTGCTTTAACCAGTGCTTCTTTTAGTAAAAAGATTTTCGTTGAAGACTGGCAAGGAACTTTTATCCCAACTGCGTTTTTTGCATTTCTACTAATTCTTGGATCTATTACTGGGGAAGTGGATTCGGAAGGTAATCTTCGAGCTAGGCTCCGAGTTTTCTTTGAAGCAAGATATGAAAAACTACCTTGGGCAATTAAACCTTTAGTCTCACCTGCACTTCGAGCTGGGACAAGTATTGTTGCTGGTTTGATTGCAATATCAGCTCTGGTCACTAGCATTCTTTTTGTTATCAACTGGGTTGAAATCATCAGACTTTATCAGAGCTTACAGTTATCGTTCCTAGGAACTATCACTGTGAGTTCAGGTCAGTTAGCGCTATTACCCAACGTGCTGATTTATGTTTCTTCCTGGTTTACCGGAGCCGGCTTTAGTCTTGGCCAAGGTTCTATGGTTAGCCCACTGGCCATCGAACTAGGTCCACTTCCAGCCATTCCAATGCTTGTAGCGCTACCAACTTCATCTAATTCAATCTTGATTGTTTTTATTCTGATACCGCTACTGCTTGCCTTTGGCGCAACCCTAATGGTCAAATCACACACAGTAGATCTTCGATTTAACTACGCGTCAGCAACATCAGCAGCTATTGGATTAGGTTTGGCGATTGGATTTGTTGCAGCGACTGAAATGGCGGTCCTAGCTGATTTCGCTTCTGGTTCTATTGGGCCTGCTCGTATGAGTGATTTTGGAACCAATCCTTTGATTCTCTTCGTGGTTACCTTTGTCGAGGTAAGCGTAGCTAGCATTCTGGCAGCGTTCTTCAGCGCCAGACCTGAAGGTGTTGACACCGAACTGGTCTCTAGTATTCGACGGGTAAAATAGTAAGGTGCTATCTGTTGTCGTTCTTATCTCAGGCAGCGGAACCAATCTTCAGGCCTTATTAAAGGCAACAGATAATCCGCTATATCCAGCCAAAATTGTTGCCGTTGGCTCAGATAACGACGCACCTGGGCTAACCTATGCAGAACTTCACGAAGTAGACACCTTCGTTGTTGAGCCGGGCAGATTTGAATCAAGAGAAGCCTGGGCTCAGACTCTCCTAGCCTCAGTTCAGCACCACCAACCGGATCTAGTTGTTCTAGCTGGTTTCATGAGAATCCTTCCAGCTAACTTTGTGAATGCGCTCAAAGGCAAACTTATTAATACCCATCCATCGCTTCTACCTTTATATCCAGGAGCGCACGCAGTCAGAGATGCACTAGAAGCAAAAGCAACAGTGACGGGTGTGACCATTCATAAAGTGGATGAAGGTGTCGACACTGGAGAGATTATCGTTCAGCAGAGTGTTCCAGTTGAGCCTAATGACACTGCAGCAAGCCTGCACGAGAAGATCAAAGTGATTGAACGTGAACTTCTAGTTCAATGTGTTCAAGATATTGCAACTAAGAAAATAGTTTTGAGTTAAGAAGGAATAATGTCAGCTAATAACCAATACACCCCAGCGGATTACCGTCACAGAGATCGCATTCAGGTTAGGCGTGCGCTTATCTCAGTCAGCGATAAGACCGGTCTTTTGGATTTGGCTAAAGTCCTAAATGAAAATAACGTCAGCATAGTTTCCACCGGTTCAACAGCAGCTACGATTCGTGGTGCTGGTATTCCGGTTACTGAAGTTGTTGAGGTAACCGGCTTTGCTGAAGCTTTGGATGGGCGAGTGAAAACGCTGCACCCTAAGATACACGGTGGTTTACTTGCTGATCTTCGTCTAGTGAACCACGAGCAGCAGATTAAGGATTTAGACATTGAGCCGTTTGAGTTAGTGGTTGTCAACCTTTATCCATTTGTGCAGACCGTTGCTTCTGGTGCGGTTGGTGATGCTGTTGTTGACCAGATTGACATCGGTGGTCCTGCGATGGTTAGAGCTTCTGCTAAGAATTTTGCCAACGTGGCTATCGTGGTCGATCCAGGTAACTATGCAGACGTTATTTCGGCGATAGCTGAGGGTGGAACCACTCTGACTCAGCGTAGAGAATTAGCTGCAACTGCTTTTGCTCACACCGCGAGATATGACTCCGCCGTTGCTAACTGGTTTGCTAATGAGGTTCAGGAAAAGGCGTTACCGGTTGGCTCGGATAAGAACGATTTGAAGAACCCTGGTTTTGAAAAGAACCTTGAAATTAAAGCAGAACTGATTTCGGTGCTTCGATACGGGGAGAACTCTCACCAGTCAGCTGCTATTTATAAGAATGTTTCTGAAGATGCAGTGGCCGGTATCGCTCAGGCTAGACAGCACTCTGGTAAAGAGATGTCTTTCAATAACTACATCGATGCAGATGCTGCAGTTCGAGCAGCATATGATTTCAATGAACCAGCGGTTGCCATAATCAAGCACGCTAACCCTTGCGGTATAGCTATAGCCCCTAAAGGTGCGCTTGACCCTATAGCTGAAGCTCACACCCTAGCCCTTCTCTGCGATGATGTTTCTGCATATGGTGGAGTCGTTGCCGCTAACCGAACCGTCACATTAGCCATGGCTCAGAACCTCTTGCAAGGCTTCACTGAAGTTTTGATTGCTCCGGGCTTTGAATTAGAAGCTCTAAGGATGTTGGTAGATAAGCGCAAGAACATGAGAATCTTGGAACTACCTAGAAACTATGCTCGTGAGTCACATGAAATCAAACAGGTTTCAGGCGGGTTCCTCTATCAAGAAATCGATGAGTTCTCTAAATTCAGTTCCAAGAACTGGAAGTTAGTTAGCGGTAAACGTCCTGATGAAGACACTATGAAAGATCTTGAATTCTCTTGGCGTGCAGTTAGAGCGGTGAAGTCAAACGGAATTCTTTTGGCGAAGAATGGTGCCTCAATTGGTGTTGGCATGGGGCAGGTTAACCGAGTTGACTCTTGCAAGCTTGCAGTTGAACGAGGAATCGTTCAGGTTATTGGTTCTGTTGCAGCAAGCGACGCGTTCTTCCCATTTGCTGATGGTTTAGAGATTCTGATTAGAGCAGGCGTTAAAGCTGTTGTTCAACCTGGTGGATCTATTAGAGATGAAGAAGTTATTGCAGCGGCTCAAGAAGCTAACCTACCGATGTTCTTCACCGGTGAGCGCCACTTCTATCACTAAAGAGTTTCGACGTCTGCTTGCTTTGTTCTAACCGCTTCAGCAGCGAGCTTTAGTGCAGCAAGTTCATCATCGTTCAAAGGGGTTTCAACAACCTGCTTGATTCCACCTTTACCTAGCTTGGCTTCAACACCAAGATAAACACCTGAGATGCCAAACTCACCATCAACCCAAGCACAAACTGGGTAAACAGCACCTGAATCTTCGTGAACAGCTTTAGCCATGCGAGCAACCGCTGCGCTAGGTGCATAGTATGCAGATCCGGTCTTTAGAAGTTCAACAATCTCTGCACCACCGTTACGGGTTCTGGTAACAAGCTCATCAACTTTTTCAACACCTAAAACATCGATGATTGGCTTACCGTTTACTGTTGACACTGATGGAACTGGAACCATGGTCTCACCGTGTGAACCTAGAGTTAGTGTTCTAACATCACCAACATGTGCACCAGTTGCTTCAGCAACGAAGTGGGTGAATCGAGCTGTGTCTAGAACACCTGCCTGGCCGATTACGCGCTCTTTAGGAAAACCTGATGCCTTCTGAGCAAGGGCAGTCATTTCATCCAAAGGGTTTGAAACAACAAGAATCACAGCGTTAGGAGCATGCTTGGCAATGTTTCTAGCCACTCCACCGACGATACCCGCGTTGATTGCAAGTAGGTCCATACGAGTCATGCCTGGCTTACGTGGCAGACCAGCGGTGATGATTACGATATCTGAATCAGCAATAGCCTCATAGCCCTGACCATCAGCAGTGGTGGTTGCTCCTACAACTTTGGTCTCAAATCCTTCAATAGATCTTGACTGGTTGATGTCTAGAGCGATACCCTCAGGCTTACCTTCAAGGATGTCGGTTAGGACAACAGTTTCAAAGATGTCATATTCAGCCAAACGCTGAGCTGTTGTGGTTCCGTAGAAACCTGAGCCAATTACTGAGACTTTACCGTGGCGTGCCATGCTGCTTTACTCCTTGTGGGATGGAATTAGAGGGTGTTTTAGGGGTTTAACCCGCTTATAGCCTACCTGTTCGCGATAGACTGAAAGGCTTTGAGACCCTAGTTCACAGAGCATCGATTTCAATGAAGATTAGGTAGTGGTTAGACCATGCAAAAAATGGGTACCGTTCGCACCTTGCTGCGTATTTTCCCCTACGCGAAAAGTGCCTTACCAAGAGTTGTTCTCGGAACACTCGCAGCCCTAATGGGGCACATGTTTGCCTTAGCTATCCCACGGTTGCTTCAATCACTGGTTGACCAGTTCGGCAAAGTGAAGACCACCGATTTGCTATTGCCATCAGTGGCGGCAGTTTTAGGTATGGGGCTTTTAGAAGCAACCATGGTTCTGCTTCGCAGATGGTTGGTGCTAACTCCTGGAACCTTCGTTGAAGCTGGACTTAGAAAAACTCTCTACGCGAAACTTCAGGACCTTCCGGTGGCTTTTCATGACAAGTGGCCTAGCGGACAATTACTCTCTCGAGCAACTGGAGATCTGAGCCTGATTAGACGTTGGCTTTCTTTCGGAATTGTTTTGCTGGTGGCTAACATCATCACAATCATCGTTGGCTTCTTGGTTTTGTTTTCCTATAACTGGTTGCTAGCAACCATTTTCCTAGTAGTGATGTCACCGCTTTGGGTGCTTGGCTTTAGATTCGAAAAGGAATACCACCTAACTGCTCGTCTGAGTCAAGACCAAGCGGGAGATCTTGCTACCAGCGTTGAAGAGAGTGTTCACGGTATTCGTGTTCTAAAGGCTTTTGGTCGAGGCTCATTCATGACAGAGAAGTTTGCTAAGGATGCGCTTAATTTGCGGGGAACGGAACTGAAGAAAGCGAAGATGGTTTCTGTTCTATGGTTCTATTTCAGTACACTGCCAGATGTTGCTCTAGGTCTTTGTTTAGTGGTTGGTGTTCTTGAGATGTCAGGCGTTATTCAAATTTCAGACACTCCTATGACTCTTGGTGCTCTATCTGCTTTTATTTTGACCACCAGAGTTATGCGGTGGCCGGTTGACTCAATTGGTTTCCTATTGTCGATGACCATTGACGCTAGAACTGCAGTGGAGAGATTCTTTGAAGTTATTGATACCAAGGTGGATATTTCAGATCCAGATCAACCTAAATCACTAACTGAAGCCAAAGGAAGGCTTAGCTTCGAGAATGTTCACTTCCGCTATTCAGATTCACCGGAGAGTCAGGCTGATCTGCTTAATGGCATTGACCTTGAGATTGAACCAGGGGAGTCGATAGCACTTATTGGTATTACCGGTTCTGGTAAGACATCTTTGACAGCGCTTGCAACCAGGCTTTATGAAGTGAGTTCTGGTTCAGTAAAACTAGATGGCGTTGACATCAGAGAGTTCAGCCGTGAGGAACTCAGATCTCATATAGCAATGGCTTTTGAAGATTCAACTCTGTTCAGCGATACCGTTCGTAACAATGTTTTGCTTGGGCGACCTGAAAGCACTGAAGAAGAACTGGCTCAAGCACTTGAAATTGCTCAGGCACAGTTTGTTTATGAACTACCAGAGGGACTAGATACCAAGATTGGTGAAGAGGGGCTTTCTCTTTCTGGTGGTCAAAGACAACGGTTAGCTTTAGCTCGCGCTGTTGCTGCAAAGCCAGCGGTATTGGTTTTGGATGATCCGCTGTCTGCTCTGGATGTTGATACTGAAGCGATGGTTGAAGATGCCCTGAGAACAGTGCTTAAGGCAACCACTGCTTTGATTGTTGCTCACCGTCCTTCAACTGTTCAGTTGGCGGATCGTGTGGCTCTGCTGGAAAACGGCAGGATTACTGCGGTCGGTAAACACAGTGATTTGCTAGCAACTAATGAGCACTACCGATATGTGATTAGTAGCCTCGACGCGGCAGGAAAAATGATTGAGGTGAACGACTAATGAGTATGCACGGTGTTCAAGACGAAGAGAAGATTCATCTTAATAAAGAAGAGCAAGCTCGGATTAGAGCTCGTAGCCTAAAGCTTCTCGGTGAGATTGTTAAGCCTGTTCAAAAAAGGCTTATTGGATCTTTGGCTTTGGTCTTTACCAGTCAAGCCCTAAAGGTTTCTGGTCCTTGGTTGATTGCATTGATTCTTGATAAGTCTTTGCCTTTGGCAATCCAAGGCGATTTTTCCAGTTTGATTTGGACTGTCAGTACATTCTTTGCAGTGAACTTGGCTTCCGGTTTCATCATTGCTTTCTTTATGCGCTATTCAGCCAAAGTTAGTCAAGATGTGATGTTTGGAATTAGAAAGCGACTATTCCGCCATACCCAACGTCTATCAATTGAATTCCATGAAACCTACACCTCAGGTCGTGTGATTGCTCGTCAAACCAGCGACCTTGATTCCATCAAGGAACTTCTGGATTCCGGTGGTTCGGAGATGATCTCCGGCATTTTATATATGATCTTTACGGCTATTGCCCTAATCACATTAGATGCCCCATCATTCCTAATCATGTTGGTGAGCTTTATCCCTCTCTACTTCCTAACCAGATGGTTCCAGAGGAATACCAAGATTAACTACCGTAAGACTCGGGTTGCTTCAGCGAAGTTGATTGTTCACTTTGTTGAAACTATGACTGGTATTAGAGCAGTCAAAGCTTTCCGTAAGGAGAAGCGCAACGAGGAGACCTATAAGGATCTGGTTGAGGATTACCGAAATGTGAACGCCAAAGTTATCCAGTTATTTGGTATTTACGATCCAGGTTTGATCATGATTGGAAACATCACGGTTGCCTTTGTTTTGTTCTGGGGAGGCTTCAGAGTTATTGAAGGATCTCTGGGTGTCGGTGTTTTGATTTCAGCGATTTTGTATGCGCGAAGTTTTTATGATCCTATGGAAAACATTGCGATGTTCTATAACGCCTACCAGTCAGCTAACTCAGCACTAGAAAAGATTTCAGGTGTTCTAGAAGAAGAGCCTTCAGTCCCAGAAGCTGTTAACCCAGTTGAACTTATTACCCATTCAGGTGTTCTGAGTTTCAAGAATGTTGAATTTGCCTATTCAAACGGCAAGATTGTGCTGCCGAAATTCAATCTGGACATTCCAGGTGGTCAAACCGTTGCTCTGGTTGGAACTACCGGAGCTGGTAAGTCAACGATGGCTAAATTGATTTCGAGATTCTATGACCCAACTAAGGGCACTATCGAACTAGATGGTGTTGACCTAACCAAGGTAAGCGATCAAGACCTACGCAGAGCAGTGGTCATGGTTACCCAAGAGGCATATTTGTTCTCAGGAACCGTGGCTGAAAACATCGCCCTAGGTAAACCTGATGCGACTAAAGACGAGATTGAGCAGGCCGCTAAGGCCGTTGGTGCACATGAATTTATCTTGACCCTTCCTGATGGCTATGACACCGATGTGAATAAACGTGGCGGAAGAGTATCAGCTGGCCAAAGACAGCTAATCTCTTTCGCTAGAGCCTTCATTGCCGATCCTGAAGTTCTGATTCTTGACGAAGCAACATCTTCACTAGATATCCCGAGCGAACGCATGGTTCAACGTGGATTGCAGACCTTGTTGGCAGGCAGAACTGCCATCATCATTGCGCACCGTTTGTCCACAGTGTCTATTGCTGACCGAGTCATAGTCATGGAGCATGGCCAAATAATTGAAGACGATGCTCCAGCAGTCCTAATTGCTGGAACCGGTAAATTTGCCAAGATGCATAAGTCTTGGCGCGAGTCTCTGGTCTAGGCTAGAAGTAAACCAAAACAAATAGAGGGCATAATCATGCAGAAAATTAAGGTTCAAGGAACAGTTGTCGAATTAGACGGCGATGAGATGACCAGAATCATCTGGAAAAACATCAAAGATCAGCTCATTCTCCCATTCCTCGATGTTGATCTCGAGTACTATGACCTTTCAGTTGAGCACCGCGATGCCACTGAAGATCAGGTGACCATTGATGCAGCTAACGCAATCAAGAAGCACGGTGTTGGGGTTAAGTGTGCAACTATCACTCCTGATGAGGCTCGTGTTGTTGAATTTGGTTTGAAGAAGATGTGGAAATCACCTAACGGAACTATCCGTAACATCCTTGACGGTGTTGTCTTCCGCGAGCCAATCATCATCTCAAACGTTCCACGTTTAGTGCCTGGCTGGACTAAGCCAATCATTATCGGTCGTCACGCTCACGGAGATCAATACAAGGCAACAGATTTCAAGGTGCCAGGTGCTGGTCGAGTAACAATGACTTGGGCTCCTGCTGATGGTTCAGAACCAACCACGCTAACCGTAGCTGATTATCCAGAACACGGAGGTGTTGCTATGGGCATGTATAACTACATGGACTCTATCCGTGACTTCGCTCGTGCATCTTTCAACTACGGACTAGCTCGTAACTACCCTGTTTATCTTTCAACCAAAAACACAATATTGAAAGCCTACGACGGTGCATTCAAGGATGCGTTCCAAGAGATTTTCGAAGCAGAATACAAAGATCGTTTTGATGCTGCCGGTCTAACTTACGAGCACCGTTTGATTGATGACATGGTTGCAGCTGCTTTGAAGTGGGAAGGTGGCTACGTTTGGGCTTGTAAGAACTATGACGGTGACGTTCAGTCAGACACCGTAGCCCAAGGTTTTGGTTCTCTAGGTCTTATGACTTCTGTTCTAACCACACCTGATGGCAAGACCTGTCTTGCTGAAGCTGCTCACGGAACTGTCACCAGACACTACCGTGACTACCAAGCGGGTAAAAAGACTTCAACTAACCCAATCGCATCTATCTATGCTTGGACTCGTGCTCTTATGCACCGAGCCAAACTGGATAACACACCAGAAGTTCAGCGCTTCGCTGAGACTTTGGAAGATGTAGTTATCAAGACTGTTGAGTCAGGAAACATGACTAAGGATCTAGCGGCTTTGGTTGGCAATGGCCAGGGTTACCAAACCACTGATGAGTTCATGTCCACTCTTGCTGAAAACCTGAAAGCTCGTCTTAGCTACCTGTTTATAACCCAATAGTTTGTTGGGCTGTGTAAAACTCCAGCGGGAAATCCGTTGGAGTTTTACTTTAACCAGATGCACGTAAAAAAACTTATTAGATGGCCAAAGCTAACCGCGCTGGCACTATTCATATCACTAATCATGGGAATCAATTTCGTTCCTAATGTTTTAGCTCAGTCGGCTTCACCGACTGCTACCTGTAATGCTTCTAAAACCAGTTGCAGCATTACATTCCCATATTCAGGCGATTACTATTCATGGTCTTTCCCAGCTGACACTAGAAGTGCGACCTTTAGCATCTCCGGTGCTCAAGGTGGAAGATCTGGAGGTAATGGTTCAAAGACTGGCGGAACTTTCAGAACAATTCCAACCGGACCGCTCTTTATCTTTGTTGGTGGTCAAGGATCCACAGGAAATAATGCCGCCGGAGGTTTTAACGGTGGTGGAGCCGCTGGTCAAGGTCACAATGATGAAGGTTCAGGTGGAGGAGCAACTGATATTCGAACCAGCGCATTGCTAACCGATCGTATTGCTGTTGCCGGTGGTGGCGGTGGAACTGGTGGTTGGGTTGGTGGAGCTGGAGCCGGAGCCGGTGGAACTACAGGTCTTGCCGGATCAAGTGGGCAAGGAGCAGGAGGTGTTGGTGGAACACCGACTTCTGGAGGTAGTGGTGGTAGTTCTAATGGTGCCGCTACCACACCTGGAACATCAGGGACTCTAGGTCAAGGTGGAACAGGCGGTAGCGCTAACACTCCTGGCACTCAGGTTGCCGGTGGTGGTGGCGGTGGAGGCGGTTACTACGGTGGTGGTGGCGGTGGAGCAGACACCGATCCAGCCGGAACTGATGGTGGCGGTGGTGGAGCGGGTTCAAGTTATGTGAACGCAACCAAGTTCCAGTCGGTCTCCTATGCAGTTGCTAATCAAGTCGGTGACGGTCAAGCCACAATTACATATCTACTTGGTCCGGTGGTAAGCGTCTTCACAACTCCAAACTCTCCTAGCAATGCTGTGTCACCTGTGTTTAACATCACCTTTGGTCAAAGCATCACAGGTCTAACTGCGGATGACTTCACTATTTCTGGCACAGCAACCAACTGTTATGTGGCTCTGCTTACGGGTTCTGGTGCTAGTTATGCAGCTACGGTATCTGGTTGTTCGGATGGAACCATAGCCCTCACTTTGAAAGCCGACAGCGTGACTGGAAATGCTGTAGGACCAGTTAGAGCAGTTAGCACATCGCCAATAACTTTGGATAGAACTCTTCCAGAGTTGAACACTTTGATTAAACAACCAAGTTCAAATGACACGGTTATTTATAAAGCTGTGTTCACTGAATCTGTTAGTGGCCTGGCAGGAGATAGCACCGACTGGTTAGTAAAAGGTGATGGCTGTGTGCTTAGCTCCCTAACTGGATCAGCTTCGGAATACACAATTACCTTGACTGGATGTCTTGACGGTCACCTGGCTGGTCTGGTTTTGAATTCCATGTCAGTGATAGACACTGCAGGGAATATCGGTCCAAGCCTAAATAACCAAACTGGTGTCACAAAAATAGACACAACCGTACCAGTGATTCACGTGACTGATGTTACCGCTCCAGGTTTGGGAAGTATTCCAACCTTTGTCTTTGATAGCGAAGAGCCGGTAACTGGAATGAATAGCTCCAAGTTTGTATTTAGTGGATCAGCTACAGGTTGTTTGATGAACTACTCAGTTCTAAGAACAGGACTCGGTTGGCAGATTAGTCTCACTGGATGTTCACTTGGAACCACTCAGGTAACCCTGCTGGCAAATTCGGTTTCAGACAGTTCAAATAACCTTGGACCAACAGCAGCAGTTGTGTCCAGCGTTGTGACCCTGCTGGCAGATGAAGTGGTTAATCAAACTGTGGCGGGTCAACCCGGTAATCAGGGAGCTGCAATCAAGGTAGTAAAGCAACCTGAAACTAAAAATCAAACATTAGAAGGCAATCTTAAGGATGAGGCAATTAAAACTAAGCCTGAAATTAAAGATCAGCCTGAGACTTTGAAAGTGGTTGAACCTAAAGAGAAAACTCTGCCTGTTTCACTGCCTGTGTTGACTGAGCAACCTTTGGTTCTAGTCCTAGTTGGCTTGGCATTGCTTCTGTCAGTTGTTTCGCTGCTATCTAACCGAAAGGTGAGAACCAGAAGGCACTAGAGAAAATGATGGACCCTCGGTCAAGACTTGAGATCCTGAGCCAGCTCAGCCTCAGCTTCACCGAGGGTCATCTATTCATCAAGGGGTAGCTTGGAAGCCCGATCGCGCCTTTTATAGATGATGGCTTGGATAGTGACGAAAATGCCTAGAAGTAGACCGGTTCCAATCATTGCCAGCGCAATTACCATGGTGTTCGGCATTGAAATCCTTTAGTTACTAGACATTCGTCTTTGCTCATACAAGGATACAAAGTATTCGCTTAGGGGAATGTTTTAGCCCCTACCGTGTCTTATTTGAGCTGAGATTCTTCGGCTCCAGACCTAAGTTAGAATAGATCTATCGCAACTGGCGCTAAAGATGGGGTTCCATCAGGGAGCGAAGGCAGTTTGGTCGTGCGCCTGGGCCAATACTTCAAGCCATATAGGAGTTCCCAAAAATGAGTAATTTGCCATCAACTTTCAATGCACCTTTAGCGCAAACAGATCCTGAGATCGCAGCAGTTCTGCAAGCAGAGCTAGACAGACAGCGAAACTTCCTTGAGATGATCGCCAGTGAGAACTTCGTTTCTCGTGGCATCCTTGAAGCTCAGGGATCAGTTTTGACCAACAAATACGCTGAAGGTTACCCAGGTAAGCGTTACTACGGTGGTTGTGAAGCAGTTGACATTGCTGAAAACCTTGCTCGTGATCGCGCTAAAGAACTCTTCGGTGCTGAGCATGCAAACGTTCAACCACACTCAGGAGCTAGCGCAAACGCTGCTGTTTTGATGGCTCTGGCTAACCCAGGTGATCGAATTCTGGGTCTTGAACTAGCTCACGGTGGTCACCTAACTCACGGTATGAAGTTGAACTTCTCTGGAAAGATGTATGAAGCTCATGCTTATGGATTGAACCCAGAAACATTCTTGATTGACATGGACATTGTTCGTCAAAGAGCACATGAAGTGAAGCCAACAGTTTTGATTGCAGGTTGGTCTGCTTATTCACGTCATCTAGATTTTCCTGAATTCAGAAAGATTGCTGATGAAGTTGGCGCAAAGCTTTGGGTTGACATGGCTCACTTCGCTGGTCTGGTTGCAGCTGGTGTTCACCCTAACCCAGTTCCTTATGCGGATGTTGTTTCAACTACCGTTCACAAAACCCTTGCTGGTCCTCGTTCTGGTTTGATTCTTTGCAAGGCTGAATATGCAAAGAAGATTGACTCATCTGTATTCCCAGGCCAACAGGGTGGTCCACTAATGCACGTAATCGCTGCTAAGGCAATTGCATTTAAGGCAGCACTTGGTGAAGAGTTCAAAGAAAGACAACAGCGAACAATTCGTGGCGCTCAGATAATTGCTAACCGCTTAACCCAGGCAGATGTGAAAAGTCACGGTGTTGATGTTTTGACCGGTGGAACTGAAGTTCACTTGGTTCTAGTTGATCTTAGAAACTCAGAGATAGATGGAAAGACTTGTGAAGATCTACTTCACGATGTTGGTATCACCGTGAATAGAAACTCTGTTCCAAATGATCCAAGACCGGCTCTGGTCACATCAGGTGTTCGAATTGGAACACCTGCTCTTGCCACTCGTGGTTTTGGTGATGTTGAATTCACTGAGGTTGCAGATATCATTGCTCATGTTGTGATGCCTAACCCAGACATTGCCTCGCTTGCTGCAAGAGTTAGAAAACTAACCGAAGCCTTCCCGCTCTATAGCGGCCTAGAGAACTGGTAAGTCATTGACTGCAGTTATTTTGGACGGCCGGGCAACAGCTAAAACCATCAAAGCTGAGCTTGCCCAGCAAGTCATTACTCTCAAGGAAAAGGGAATAACCCCTGGCCTTGGAACACTTTTAGTGGGCGATGACCCTGGCTCGCACAGCTACGTGGCTGGTAAACATAGGGACTGCGCTGAGGTTGGTGTTCATTCAATCAGGATTGACCTGCCACAAAATGCTAGCCAAGCAGATGTTAGAGCTGCCATCAGAGATCTGAATGAGGCAAAAGATGTCACCGGCTATATCATTCAACTGCCTTTGCCGTTTGGTTTTGATACCAACGAAATGCTAGAACTAATGGACCCAGATAAAGATGCCGATGGCCTTCATCCAATTAACCTAGGCAAGCTAGTTCTTGCTAACGGTGGACCTATGAGCTCACCAGTTCCTTGCACACCAGCTGGAATAGTTGAATTACTCAACAGATACGATGTGAACTTAAAGGGTGCTGAAGTTGCAATCGTTGGTCGTGGGGTAACAGTCGGTAGACCACTTGGATTACTGCTAACTAAAAAAGGCATCGATAGCACAGTGACGTTGCTGCACTCAGGGTCTAAAGATGTTCATCATGCAATCAGAAGAGCCGACATAGTTGTTGCAGCTATTGGAGTTGCCCATTACATCAAACCTGAATGGATTAAACCAGGAGCTGCTGTTTTAGATGTTGGTATTACCAGAGTTGAAACTGACAACGGAGCTCAACTTCTGGGTGATGTTGATCCTCAAGTTCATGATGTTGCTGGATTTATCTCACCTAACCCAGGTGGAGTTGGACCTATGACTCGTGCGATGCTGGTTAGAAATGTAGTGGAAGCAGCAGTAAGAGCTAACGCTTAGATTATCTTCTGGGCTTTGGGGTTGCCGTAGGGAAATAAAGCCAGGTTGGAACTGGCATTGGTGTCACACGCGGTTGAACCGTTGGCATAGGTGTTGGAGCCCAAGTTGGGGTTGTAGTTGGTCTAGGCGTTGAGCTTGGCGAGTTTTTATAGATCACCGTCACAGTTGGCATCGGTGTTGGTTTAGGTAGTTCAACACCAGTGACCACATATAAAGTCGCTTGGCAGGTAATTAGTTTCTGATTCAAAGAGTTTGAGCTATCTCTGGCACTAAACGAAGGGGTATTCCAGACACTTGAACTATAGGAGTCCTGGTAACTTCCGCAGGAACTAGAACTGCCTGAATAACCACTCGAGATGTAGTTGAGGGTGACCTTCTTATATGAAACCGGAGCGGATGCAACTGCGGTAGCCGAAACACTTATGGATGCGGCAATAATCATAGCCAGAATGCCGGTTGCAAACATTGGCAAAGCTAACTTCTCAATCATGCTCTTGTTACTCATTTTGTCTCCAATTGGGATAGGTAATCTAAACCTATTCCCAACCTCAGACAAACTAGTCCAGCATCTGGGTAGCAGCCAGTTCCTTATATAGCGAGGTGCTTCGAAGCAGTTGCTTGTGTGTTCCCGCACCGGCGATCTTGCCATCGGCTAAAACAATGATTAGATCGCTATCCACCACGGTAGATAGTCGGTGAGCGATAACAATCATGGTTCTATTCCTAGCTACGGCATCGATAGCTTCTCGCATCCGTTGCTCGTTTAGACCGTCAAGGCTTGAAGTTGATTCATCTAAGAGCAAGATAGGGGGAGCGCTTAGCAGGGTCCTGGCTATGGCCAATCTTTGGCGTTCACCACCGGAGAGCATGATGCCCTGTTCACCAACTTGGGCATCTAAACCGTTCTTGTCTCTTTTTAGAACAGCAGTTAGGTTCACTTCAGCAAGCACTCGTTTCAAATCTGCATCGGTTGCCGTTGGAGATCCAATCAAGAGATTATCTCTTAGGCTTCCAGCAAGAACCGGAGCGTCCTGCTCGACATAACCAATTTGTTCACGCAGCTCACTTCGACTAATAGCTTTCACTGAAACACCATCGAGCAGAATGTCTCCCGAAGTAACATCGTAAAAACGTTCCATCAAACCGAAGATGGTGGATTTTCCAGCACCTGAAGGACCAACTATGGCAACTCGGTGACCTCGTTCAACTTGGAAAGAAATACCTTTGATTACCTTCTTAGGTTCAATGACAATCTGTTCACCTGCCTCGTTGGTTTCGATTCGAGAAGGGTAGCTGAACTGAACG
>CAIXVE010000079.1 GCA_903922825.1 uncultured Micrococcales bacterium
CACCTGGAAATAGGGTTATGTCCCAAAGTTTCTTGTCGGTATAACGCCAGTTAATAGCCTTCGATTTCTCATGTTTACCCCTCATGATGATCACCGCCCAGTGAGCAAAAGAAGCCGGCTTATCAATACAATGCTCAACATAGCTTTCGTGACCTGGCACACCAAGAGGCAAAGATGCACTCGGAGCGTAATGGGTTGTTGAATAAAGTCGACAGATTATAGCTGGCCCTTGGAGCTTGGTTCCAAGGTAACTGAAGTGCCAACTACTCAAAAGACCGTAGGCATTAGCCTTCTCAAATTCTGGGATGCAGGCATCAAAAGTTGGATCTGTGGCTGAGATTCCATAGTCAACATGCAAAGTGATGCAACTGTGTGTTGCTTCTTTAGGCCCTTCAAACCAGATGGTTGAAACAATTACGATGGGCAGGACCACGGTGAGAATGTTCGCGAAAATTAAACCTCGACGACGAGTTTCTGCTTTCATAAACTAATTCGAACTCGATCGGTTTTTCAGCCAGACTCGAAGCCCGGCAACAAGACTGCCAATAATAAACATTGCAGCAATCAAATATGATGCATTCTTAACGGCAGGAATCTCAGCTGAATAAAATCCACAGATAGTTAGTCCTGTTCCCCAAGCTAAAGCACCAACTAGGTTAGAGCTGAAGAATTTGTAGTAATTCATCTTTGCAATACCTGCAATCACGGGAATGAAGACTCTTGCCCAAGGCATGAACCTTCCAACCACTACCGCCCACCAACCCCAAGCATTGAAAAGATTCTCACTTTTAGTTATCCCACCCTGAATCCACTTACCTTCTCGTTTATCCAGGTAAGGTCTTCCAAAGTGCCGTCCCAGTGTGAAGCCAACCTGATCACCTAGCCAAGCAGCAACCCCAACACCGATGGCCATCAGCCAAATATTTATCCCGGCTTCATGGGCTACCAAGCCGGCAGCGAACACTAGAGAGTCTCCGGTAATAAAAGGAATGAAAGCACCAACAAATAAACCGGTTCCGGCAAAGACAAGACCCCAAACCACCAAACAAAAAACCAAAGCTCCCATGCCTGGATACCATCCGGCAATTTGGTCACTTATGGAAAGGTGATGGATCATTAAGGCTGACCGTAGAGCATGATTTCGTTGAGTTCAAGACGAACTCGCGGTGCAATCTCACGATCATATGCTGGACCCTGAAGGTTCTCAGCAGGAGCCACCTTGCCAACAGCTATCAACACGAGAACGTCGATGTCTTGATCCATCTTTAGGATGCTCTTAATCTCGTCACGAACTAGACCACCAATCTGGTGGGTGTGAAGCCCCAGTTCCTGAGCCTGAACCTGCATCAAAGATGCGGCCAGCCCTGCATCATACGGAGCTCCGGTTAGCGGGGTTCCTTCTTGGTTCTTGTTCAAAACAGCAACCACAATAAGAGCAGAAGCAGATGGTGCCCAAGCCTGGTTGAAACCAGTCAACCCCTTTTCACAAATGATGCTGTGTAGAGCATCTTCACGTGAGATGTAGGCAAAACGCCATGGCTGGAGGTTGTTGGCAGAAGGAGCCCACCTACCGGCTTCAAGAATAGAAAGCGCTTCTTCATTAGATAGAGTGTGTGACTTGTCGAAAGATCTAGGACTCCATCGTTCGGCTAAAACATCGGCGATTGGAGCATGGGTAACGGCTCTTTTATTAGTTGTCATGGGACTAGTTTAACGCTTCCCGAAGAGCTGAAAGCAGCCCTTGGACATCTTCAGGTTTAGTGTCCCAAGCACACATCCAACGAACCTGGCCGGTTCGGTGATCCCAAAGATAGAAACGATATTGTTTTTGTAATTTCTCAATCACATCGAAAGGCAAGATAGGGAAAACAGCGTTCGCCTGCGTTGGGTTAGGAACACTAACTTTTCCGGTTTCTTCGGCTATCTGTCTAACTCCTGCATCGAGAGTGCTGGCCATTGCGTTTGCATGTTTACCGTTATTGATTGCCAAATCGTTTTCGAGAAGCGCTATTAACTGGGCGCTAACAAATCTCATCTTGCTAGGTAATTGCATGGAGGTTTTACGTAGGAAAGGAATAGTGTGAGCTAAAGCTTTGTCGTTCAGGACCACAACTGCTTCAGCAGCAAGTGCTCCAATCTTGGTTCCACCAAAACTAACTAGGTCAACACCAGCATCGGTTGTGAACTCTTTGAAAGACGTTCCAAGTGCTGCGGCGGCATTAGAAAGCCTTGCTCCATCCATATGTAAGAAGAGGTTATTCTCGTGAGCAAAATCAGCCAAAGCCTTAACTTCAGCAACTGAATAAAGAGTCCCTAGTTCAGTGGTTTGAGTGATGCTGATTGCTGAGATCTGCGCTCTGTGCACTGAACCAATATCGAAAAGGTAAGGTTTTATAAGTTCTGGAGTCAACTTTCCATCAGAAGTTGGGATGGTCCAAAGCTTCAAACCGGCCATCTTCTCCGGAGCTCCACCTTCATCAGAGTTGATGTGAGCTGTCTCTGCACAAAGCACTGCTTCCCATCTTCTAACCACAGATGAAAGGGAGATAACATTTGCACCAGTTCCATTGAAAACTGGGAAAACTTCAGCCTCAGACCCAAAAGCTTCTTTGAAAGCTTTAGTGAGTTCCGCAGTTACAAAATCATCACCATAGGCAACCTCGTGACCTTCATTAACTTGCTGCATGACTTCAAAAAGTCTTGGATGAACTCCTGCATAGTTATCACTTGCGAAACCACGCCAAACTTTACGCTCTGAAAGGCTCATTTATTGCTCCTAGGTCTTCTTCACCCTCTAATCTACTTGACCTGTCAAACATTCATAAAAGGGTATATTTCCACCACTTCACCTTTACCTAATGGCAAAGTAGATTGGTAGTAGCAGTCAGGAGGTAGAGAGTATGTATGAACGCTCAGTTCTTGTAGTCGAAGACGAGCCTTTCATTCGGGGGCTGGTTGCAGACAAACTCAAGGGAAACGGTTTCAAAGTTGAGGTTGCCTCAACTGCCGCAGAGGCAAGGAAAATCGCTGCCAATACTGACATAGACATTGTTGTTATGGATATTGACCTGGGGCCGGGTCCATCTGGCCTTGACCTGGGAATCGCACTTCACAAAATGCACCCTGCACTTGCCTTAGTTTTCTTAACCCACGTTCCTGAACCTAGAATCTTCGGTGTGGATGTTAAGTCTGTTCCTAAAAACGCTGCCTACCTGCTTAAAGAACGACTAGCTGATCCGAATGTACTTAACGATGCCATCGAAGCAGCGCTCAGAGATCGTGTTGGACCTGAGTTCCGAGATGATTTGAAGCCTTCACACCCGTTAGTAAACGTATCTAAGACACAATTAGATGTTCTAAGGATGATAGCTAAAGGGCTAAGTAATCAACAGATAGCAGAACAGCGCGGAACTACGCTTCGAGCAGTTGAAAACCTAGTAAACCGCGCAATCGCAGCAGCTGGTATCGATGCAAAAAGTAAGACGAGCGCTCGTGTTATTGCAGTTCGAGAGTTTATTCGTATCGCCGGATTACCCGAATAGGGAATCTGGATCAAAAGAAGCATCTCTCATCTTCTCGTAATCCAAAACTAAACATTCAATTCCTCTGTCCTCTGCGAGAGTTCTCGCCTGAGGTTTAATCTCTTGAGCCGCAAAAATACCTCGAACTGGAGCTAACGAGGAATCCCTATTTAATAGCTCCAAATATCGAGTCAACTGCTCAACCCCATCTATTTCACCACGACGCTTAATTTCGATAGCAACAGTTTGACCAGTCGAATCTTTAGCGAGAATATCAACAGGCCCAATCGCAGTTGCATATTCTCGTCGAATAAGCTTCGCTTCAAGCCCGATAAGTTCAATCTGTTCAGCGAGAAGCTCCTGAAGGTGGGCTTCAACACCGTCTTTGATGAGCCCCGGGTCTTTGCCTAACTCATGCTGGATATCTTCATGTATTTCAAATATCTGAATCCATAAAATATCGGCAGTTTTAGCTTGACTAACTCGCCAGAGCTCTTTCACCCCGTTAGCAATTTGCTCCTCATCGGGATCGTGCTGGCTGTAGTTGCAAGGGGGGTTCATCCAGTTCAGCGGTTTATAAGAGCCTGTTTCACTGTGAATGAGTATGCTGCCATCACCTTTGAGGACAAGCAGGCGCCTGGCCTTAGGCAGATGTGCTGTTAACCGACCTGCATAATCAACCGAGCAATCGGCAATAACTAAACGCATCTATTTGGTTTGAAGTTTAGCTTCAAGCTCTTCAAGTCTGTTGATCAGATGTTCCAGAGATTTATCCTGGTGGTCTAGATGTTTTTGGATCTTCACCGCTTCATCAAGAACTGCCGCCGCATCCTCATAGGTCAGGATTGCACGTTTTTCAGCTGAAGCCGCTTGAATGTTCTGTCCAACAATGATGATGGGAAGTAAAACAAGCTGCAGAAACGTTTGGGCTATCCAAGCAACAATCTGAACCGGGTCACCTTTAGAAATGATTTGAGGCAACGAAACTAGGGATAGAGCGAAGAAAGCATACGCTGCCCACATAGTTCCAACACCTTTAGTGATGGTGAGTCCTATTCTGGCATTGGCTGACTTTGGTTGGTCAGTACTTATATCTTGATCTGCGTTTGGTTCACGTCGAGCTTTTCTAGCTTCAATGTGAGGGTGAGGCTTGTAATCAAACTTAGTTTCTGGTTTTTGAGAAGCCATTAAGATTCAATCTCCAGTTTCATGGTTGGCGGAACGGTTGTTACATTTCTAACTTTGATGCTTTTCACAGGTGAACCCAGCTGCGCCTCAACTTTAGATTTCAACAACTCTTTATCTATTTCAATGAAGTCTGTAATCAAAACAAATTGCTGATTTATTCCTTTACGCAGAACCAGTGGGCTATCAACCACAAATACAGCGGCTACCAAAATAACCGCATATGTTGTCTGCACTGGTAGGTCGTAAGCTGGCAAGCCAAGATCTAACCCCATAGCTAAAGCCACCAAGAGATAGCCGATTTCATTCCAACCTAAAGTGTCTGAACGAAGTCTGAAGATGGAAATAACACTAAACAAAGCAAACCCAACACCCAGAGAGATAGTGAATGTTCCTAGCGCTCCGCCTAGAACATACAAAGTCACGTTGATGAGTGTGATAGCAACAAAGACATCCCTGCGCTTGTGACGCCTATAAAAGAAGACATAAGCCAAAAGAAAAAGCAGGGTAAGGTCAATAGCTAGCGAGGCTAGCAACAAAGGGTAGTCAATTGGGGTCACAAGGTTAGACTAGTCCAAGTGAACAAATTATCCTTGTCAAAGCGGACCCTGGGTAGCGCACTTGTCTTAGTAGGACTGGCTCTAGGGTTTATTTCACCTGCTGAAGCCGTGTCGCCAATTACATTGAGCGACATATACAACTCGGCCAAGATTTTGAGAATTGACTTCACTCTGCCTCAGGCATCTGTGAACTCTCTGAACAACCAGCAGACCTTGAAAGTCTACGTTCCAGGAAAGCTAAACATCAGCGCCGGATCTAAGACAAGCGGCGATTTAGACATCGATCTTCGCCTAAAAGGTTCCACCTCACTATTCACTTTGGACCAAACCCCTTCTTTTAAGATCAAATTCAAAAAGAATGGTGGAGCTGGCTACTTAGGTCTGAGAAAGCTAACTCTAAATGCTATGACCCAGGACGGCAGTAAAGTGCATGAATTCGCCGCCTACTCACTTTTCAATGCGATGGGTTTACCTGCAGAAAAAACCGGCTGGGCACATGTCTATGTCAACGGAATTGACAAAGGTTTGTATGTCAACATAGAAACACCTGACGAAGTCTTCATCCAAAAACGATTCAAGGACATCACTCAACACATATATGAAGGAATCTATTCCCAAGACCTCACCTATACCAACGATGATGGCGATGCCAACTCAGGATCATTCTTGGTGGATTATGGATGGAAAGCAACGCCGAATAAGAACGACCTATCCTACGTGTTCGACTATTCCGTGAATGCGGATCCAGCAATTTGGTATAAGAACTTACCAAAAGCTTTCGACAGAACAGCACTAATAAAGTTCTTAGCCGTTGAAAACTTTATCGGGCATTGGGATGGTTACTCAGGCCCTGACATCAACAACTATTTCCTACGAAGTAGCACAAAAAACAAGTTCACTTTTATTCCATGGGGAACTGACCAAACTTTTGGTGAAAATCGACAGACTCAGGCCATCGGCGACGACTTTTATCTCAACATGCTCTCAGATCAATCCATCCACCCTTGGATTACCTCTGCCTTGCAACGTGGTGTTATTTATGTTCAGTGTATTAACTACAAGCCTTGTCGAACAGAATATCTGAAAGCCCTCAGGTCAGTTTCGAGCACTGTTACAAATATGAAGCTAACTGCAAAAATATCGGCTGCGGTGAAATTAGTTAACACTGTTGCGGATGTTCAATACGGTGACAGCACCTACAACCTGAACTCTCTCCACACTGAGCAGGCACGAACAATTAGATGGATTGGAACTCGTCAGGCTCAGGTCACTTCATTATTGAAGAAATACGGAATTAAATAACTCCAGCAATCTTCATAGTTAGTGCGAGCATCACAACGCCACCAACCCGGTAGATGTGTCTCCATCTAGATGATTTGATAGGCCGATCCTCGTCATCTCGACCCTCACGACCAAACATCCCGACCAGCCCAACAAGAAACATTGGTATTGGCATAAGCATGAAAGACCATTGTGAGAAATCTGTCCTATGACCAAGCCAGGAACTCAGTAGCAGCGAGGTGTAGGAAGCTACCAACAGGCTGAAGGCTAAGCCAGGTAAACCTTGGGGAATCAACTTCCAAATCAACGGGGAATTTGGAAGACGGTCCTCGAACCAGCTCAGCACATTAGGCAGGATGAAGATGACGCTACCCACCCAGACCTGCCAAGTATTACCCATAAATGCCGCGGTCACAAAAACGAAGACACCTAGGCGTAAAGCTGTTGACAAAACTTTTTGAAGTTGGCTGGTAGAAATTACTTCTGTTGGGTTGATCCTATCCAGACGGCTTGGATAAACACGAGCTGCCATTTCTTCCAAAAGAATGCGAACAACTATCGCTATCGATAAAAAGAAGCCGAAATCTGCCACGTGGTTAGCAGCAGAAAGTGTGCGACCAGCCAAGGCTGGCAGAGTGCCAACCATCGATGAAACAGTCCAACCAGTGAAAAATACTAGAACAGCGACATCCGTGAATCTTTCCCAGAAGTAACCGAAGTTAGTTTCAAAGTGCTTACGGATTTGTCTGAACGCAACTGCTACTAACGCGGGGCCAAAACCAACAACTAAGACACCTAGCATCAGTCGCAGATCCGAAACTTCGTTAATGCCAAAAGTATTCATCATGCCGATGGCAAATATGAGCGTTGCCAAAAGGCCAGAGAAAGCATCGAACATTCCCAAAACAGCAATAGCAATAAATATCCGCCAGTCAGGGGCGCTGATCTGAAGAACCGGCGTCATCAAAGCATAAGTCGCTAAAGCAATGCCCGCTATTGGAAAACCCAGCCAAGCGGAACCTAGCATGGCTCTCAAATAAGCTCCATCATTGATGATTTTAGAAATCACGGGAGAAAATTTAGAAATACGAATTGTGAGGTCGTGAGTGGGCTTATCCAAAAAGGTTAGAGGACGCCACCTAAAGATACGAAGCTTATCTCCTCGCCCCTGACGGGTCGATGTGAAGCTCTCCACCTCAGCGTCGATATTGGCAATCGATCCATCCTGTTGGTTTGTGTCCTGAGAGCTAGAATTATTTCCCCCAGAAGAACTTGAAGCCAGATTCGTATTGCCTGCCGTTCTTGAGCTTGAACTTGCAGAGCTTGAACCTGCAGAACTAGCTGCGCCAGCTGCTGCACCAGCGGCAGCTGCGACTGTTGACACGACCGCAACTGTTGTTGCAGTTGTCTTCACGGTCGCTGCTATTGCAGCTGGGCTGCCAATAGGGTTGAACGGAACGCTTGGACTGTTATCGTCGCCAGTTGCACCGATCCCTGGATTCGCTATTGGAGCCCCCGGATTTAAGGTTGGCAAAGTTAGCGCCAAAAGGTCACCAAGAGGATTTTGTGGGGCCGTTGGAGTCAGTGTTTCTACTACGCTAGGAACACCAGAAGCGCCTGGAACTGCGTCGATAGTGATGTCAACGATCTGGTTGCTCAACTGGGTTTGACTATTGGTCACAGAGGAAATGATTCCCAGCCCTTTGCCAAAACCAGGCTTGAAAACCATGTTTGTGATAACTACCGTCTTAGGGATAAGAACAAGGCGAACATTGACTTTCCCTTGTTTAGCTATACCAAAGGCATTTGCTGATGCCGTGTTGTTCTCAAATGAGGTTCGGCCGGCAAACTGCCAAGCGTTACCTGCTTGAATAAAAGCAACTAAATCGGAAGCTGCCGCTATCGATGGGCTAACAGTTACCGATAAGTCAACGGAAGAACCAACATCTACCTGTTGAACTTTTTGGTAGGCAATCTGATCTTGGGGTGTTGAAGCTGACAAATCTGTAATCAGGTTCACAAGAGGCGCTTGGTCCATGGGAGCATAAACGCCTTGGCTTTCCAAAAGGGTTTGAGCCTCATTACTAAGCGGACCAAAAATCGTTTGAACTGGGGCCTTCAAGAATTCCTCCGGAATAGTTCCTTCGGTTTTCTGTATGGATAGCACAGGTGCATTCATATCACTTAGATCTGACGATACAGACGATTCAGGTCCTTGATTACCGAGTGAATCAGTCAAGCCATTTTGATTTAGTACTAGCCCGAAAGTTCCGCTACCACAGTTAGCCAAACTGACTTGGAATCTGGTTCCTGATCCACTGACATCACTTACCTGGCAACCTATAGCTGTTCCAGCTGATGAAAAGGAAGACTTTGAAACGTTGGTGAGTTCAGTATCGGCAACCACATCGTAAACGTGAATCAACGACCTCGCTGTTGCTGGTTGCAGAGAAATACTGGCCGTCGGTTTAGTTTGAAGAATCGTGATCGGTTCCGAAGAAACCCCAAAAATGGTGATGATTAGGTCTCCAGTTACGACTGTCTTCTCAGGCTCTTTGACCGAAACTGTGAAAATGGTGCTATCTCCAGAAATCTTCCTTTTAGTGATCCCGGCAACAAAATTTGTTTGCTCCGCTGCGGACCCGGAGAGCTTTATGTCCTGAGCTGTGAACGATGCACCTAAAGGCATGGCAACATGGAAAAGATACGCGCTGGCGTTAGTTGGTGATTCTGTAATTAGCTCTATGCTGCTAGGAGGTTTATCTGGTGTGTATTTGATAATGATGACACCAGCGCCAGCTACTGATGCATAATCGCTAACTTTTACATTAGAACCAATAGGTGTGTTTGTTCCAGCGGAACCACCAAATCCAGCAGCCTCGCGATCGCCATTAGGTGCCTGATATAGGCCTCCACCGGCACCACCAATGACGCCACCGCCACCGCCACCGCCACCGCCACCGTCACAGAAGAAGTTGCAGGATGATGAACGGCCCTCGCCACCGACGCTGCCGGATAACACATATGCATCCGCTGTGTTACCTGCTGTTGAACCATTAGGAGAGTTTGCCGACCCTCCACCGCCGCCAGCACCAGCAGCAACAAAATTGGTGTTTAGAACTCTAACCACAGATGCCGCTCCACCACCTGCGCCACCACCAGAAGATCCGGTTGGGCCGGCGTTACCACCCTTGCCGCCGTCGAAAGAATTTCCGTAAGAAGATTTACCTGGAGCTCCACCTCCATTACCACTCGCTCCGGTTGCGCCATTCTTACCCGAATCTCCCGGATAAATACCAATCGTTTGTCCACTTAGATCCGAGAAGTTAAGTTGCAGATGACCAACGTCTCCACCTGGCGCTGCGGTACATCCGACACCGCAGTCCGTTCCTCCACTACCTCCAGAACCTCCAAACAACTCAATCTGAATAGCGCCAATACCTTTAGGAATTAAGAGTTGACTCGCCCCCTGGCTGTAGGAGTAGATGGCCACACAGTTATCGTTCGTAAGATTAAAACCCTCCAAACAGCTTGCCTCTGCAGCTGCCGGCTGCGACCAAGTTAGAGCAGTCGCTGAGATGGTAAAACCTAGAGCCAAAGACACTGACAGAATCAGGTTGGCTGTTTTCTGAATTAACCGGCTCAAGATGCTCCTCAAAGTTCAATAGCATAATTTTATTTCAAATCAGACATAAAAGCCTGAGCGAGCCAATTCGTTAGATTTAAAATGCCGATACAGGCAAAATGTTCGAGATTTCCAACATAAATAGACCTTAAATGTTCTTAACCGGGCAATAAAATATTGAAACAGCCCTAAGGCCTAACAGTCCAAGGTGCGAGAATAGATTTCATGAAGGATTTATTCGGAAAAACCGCTCTGATCACAGGAGCTAGTTCAGGTTTAGGTGAGCATTACGCTCTAGCGTTGGCTGACCGTGGTGCCAAAGTGATTCTTGTAGCAAGGCGTGCCGATCGTTTACGAACGTTAGCCGATCAGATTACAGCAAAGCACGGCTTCGATGCTGCGACGGTCCTTCCAGCTGATTTGTCGGTCAAAGATGCCGCCAGTTCTATAGCCAAAGTCTTGAAAAACCGCGGCATTGATATTGACATTCTCGTTAACAACGCCGGATTTGGAACCACCACCAACTTCATAGATGAAAGCCAAGAAGCAATCTCAGCAGAACTCACTGTTAATGTGCACACTCTGGTTCAACTAACTCGAGCACTTTTGCCAGGTATGCTCGAAAGAAACTACGGCACGATAATAAACATAGCCTCAACCGCAGCATTCCAATCCTTACCTTATATGGCTTTATACGGTGCAACTAAAGCTTTTGTTCTTTCCTTCACCGAAGCCATTTGGGGTGAAACACGAAAAACTGCTGTGAAAATAATAGCTGTTTGCCCAGGCCCAACTGCAACAGAATTCTTTGATGCTGGAGGCTCATCTCCAGCTCTCGGTCGTTTCATTAGAACACCAGAAGATGTAATCAGCTCAACCTTCAAAGCTCTAGCAAAAAGAAAATCTCCGCCACTAGTTATCGATGGCTCGCTGAACAAGATCACTGCAGGTTCAAGTCGTTTCACTACTCGTAAGTTTGCAATCAAACTGGCCGGTAGAGTGATGAACCCAAATAAATAAATTTACTTTTTAGGTGAAATAACAAAGGCGTTAGCGAGGGCTCTGTACCAGGCCGAGTCTGGAAGATCAAATCTTTGCCAGCCGGAATACTGATCCTTAACCTGCATTGTTGTTGAACCACCACCGTCCAAAAGCACCGCATCGGTTGCCCCCAAAGACATTAGCCAATGACCCATCTGATCCGAACTTGACCCTCCTTGACGCATACCCATATCATCGGCATCCATTCCTCTACTTGAGGTCATAAACCAAACTTGGCCATCCTGATTCCAACCGATAGCTGACCGAGGTCTGAAGTCGAGACTATGCAACGCACAAACCCAAACGAACTTACCATTCTGAACTAATCGTGGACCTCTTCCAGACGCTGAAATGAAGTTTGAGTTATCTTCAGCCCTGTATGACTTGGTTATCGTCACGCGATCCCCAACACGAAAAAGCTTGGCGGTTGCGGCAGCTGTACCCCTAGCCTGGACGATATACCCACCTGGGTCCACTGGTGTGTTAAAGCCATTGGTGTAAACATTGGCAATGTAATAACGGGATGCAGAGCTAGGCAGGATGCGTAAAGTAACCTGCCCGCCTTGAGTCCAGTTGCTGTAGGAATCTGAATACAAAGTGGCGGCATTAGATCCGGTTTGACCAAAATTGACCGCTGAAATGCTGAGTACAGCATTCTTACCTGTAACTGTGCCGGTTGAGATTATCGAATCAGCCGCTAGTCGGGTTTCGTATTTAGGCGTAATTCCTAAATTAACCGAGGCTTTAGATTTAACTAAAATCTTGGATAAATCCGAAACCCAGCTGCCTCGAACCTGAATTATCACACCTGCAGAAGTTGGTGCGTTAAATCCCTTGGGATAGATCTTGATAACCTTTCCAGATTGAACGACAAGGGTAAGACTGCCCGTTGGGGTTGAAGAATCAATGTAGTTAGTCTTATAGGCCACAATCGAATCTGCACCAGGATTCAACTGATTCACCCCGGTGATTGGGTATTTGGCCGTACCTAAGGTAAGAACACCTTGTGCTCGATACCCTGTCGCCCTATTGACGAGGACCTTCTCAACTCCGACAACTCCTGAAAGCTCAGGAATGGAATACGAGAGAAGCCCTCCTTCCACCATGGAATTCCAAGGGCCATTTTGATCAAAGTAGTCGCTATTTATTGTCGCGACAGCATCAGGAAGAACAACCGACATCGCTCGAAGGTCTTGGGTTTTAGGAATCGGTGGATGGGTTATGCCAAAATCTGCGTTTCTCAAGTTCGCTGTTACAACAGAAACCTTCGTTCCAAGCGGGGAAAGTCCAGCATTTGCGGCATCGTTCCTGTTCGGATACCACTGCCAAGATTGCGCAGTTATTCCGGGAGCTAAAGTTTTCGAGTCAACGATTCGGCCAGCTGTAAGGTTCGGGTAAGTCCTGCAATCGTTTGAATTTGCGGAAGCGGTTTGGTAACTCAAAGACAACACAGCCAATGAAGCAAGGACTACGCTGATAGTTCTCTTAGGTGTTTTGTTCATAAACCTGTCCTCCCTCTCTTTCAGACTATCTCAAAAGTCTCAGTAATCATCAGGCTAGGGAGGTTCGCGATTCCACCTTAAATGACTAATGCCCCTGATTTTCACAGGGGCATTAGCGCTCTAGAGTTTAGTAGTAGATGATACTGACTGTTGTACCCTTGTCAGACTTAGTGCCGGCTACCTGCTTGTAGATTGAGGCAGAAGTAAGGCTTGGAATAGCCTTAGTTCCAACTAGCAACTTCTGAACTGCAGCAGCACGTGCTGGACCAGCAGCTGGCTTGTCCTTCTTGATCAGGAAGTCCTTTGTAATCAAAACGGAGACCACAGTTGCTTTCGCAGTGGTCAACTTCTTGATTTCAGCAGCGATAATTCCATTACCTGGCTTGTTAGTCTTGGCATCTACTGTTACAACACCAACCTTAGGGAAGGTAACAACTATCTTGTCGATAGCCTTAGGCACAATAGCTGTAACGGTATATGCAGTTGAAGTTCCATCTTCTGCTGTAACCGTTACAGTCAAAGTGTTTCTACCAACAACTAGCTCATCTCCACCAGCAACTTCGAATGTAGCAACATCACTTTCAGTTGTTGCGTCCAGCTCCACTGACTGTGTTCCTACAGGCAACACCTGTGTTGAACCAACCGGAACAGCGACTCCGGCAACTAGGAAAGTCTTTAGGTTCTTGTTGCTTGAAGGAGATACGCGAATGTTCACTGTGTAACTCACTGGATCTGCGTTGGCATCACCAGGTGTGATGTTGATTGTGAAGGAGTTATCTCCAGTAATCAAACCATCCAAATTCCAAGTGTATGCAGCGGTAGCGGCAGTAGCAGTCGCATCACCAGCATCTATCGCTACAACAGTTCCAGCATTTGATCCGGCTGCCAGTGCGATTCTTGGCTCTACATACAAAGTTGCGGTCTTTGTGCCGTTAGCGAGATACGTTGACAGCTCACCTGCGTTCGTGTCATCAAAGGTAATGGCTGTGCCGTTTACCTTAACTGACTTTGCAGTAGCATCTGCTCCACCAACATAGACCTTTAGAGTGTATGACTTGGCATACGCATCGCCAGCCTCAGGGACTACTTGGATAACGAAATCGTTGACACCCTTATCTACGCTGAATGATCTAGTTCTTGAAGGAACAACGGTCTTATCGTTTACAAACACATCTGCGGTGTTTGATTCTGCCTTAGCGCCAACAGTAATTCTGGTTGTGTCATACGGTAGGTCAACATAACCAGTCGGAGTGTCCAACAGTCCAAGATCAACTGGTTCGCCATTGATGAACAAACCTGCGTCTGGATCTAGTGCATTGTCCTCACTTATAGCAGCAACAGTCAAAGTGACTGTGTAATCGGTGCTGTCACCATTAGCTGCTGTGACAGTCAACACTAATGTGTTGTCACCTTCAACAAGAGGAGTCGACTTTCCGTCTCCCGAGATGTTCCATGAAGCGCCCACATCAGTGACCTGAACTTTAACATTTACCTTTGCTACACCATTAGGAAGCGAGATTGCATCTCCATCATTGACGTCAACACCGTTGACCTTGAAGACCTGGAAAGTAGCGTCATCTGAAAGTGATGGAACAGTAACAGTAATTGGGTAATCCAAAGTAGTTTCACCGTCAGCAGCAGTAACTGTAACAGTTACTGTGTTGTCTCCTGGCTGAAGATCGGTGTTGCCATCAACAGTGTAAGTAGCAAATGGGTCAGAAGTAACAACCTGAACTAGGACGCCAGTTGTACCGATTCCGACGATTACAGAACCTGAAGTTGCATCTAAATGTGCAACTGTGATTGAACTTACGTCTGTGTTGTTTGAAAGAACAACATCCAAAACAGTAACCGTAACCACATAATCCTGAGTAGTAGTGCCATCAGCAGCAGTAACAGTAACAGTCACAGTATTATCACCAGGCTGCAAATCAGAACCACCATCAACAGCGAACGACGCATAAGAATCAGTAGTCACAACCGAAACAACAGCAGCACGAGAACCAGCCGGAAGCTCAACCGAACCACCAGTAGCATCCTGACCACCAACAGTCAAAGAATCAACACCAGTATCAGACGCCAAAACAACATCCAAAACAGTAACCGTAACCACATAATCCTGAGTAGTAGTGCCATCAGCAGCAGTAACAGTAACAGTCACAGTATTATCACCAGGCTGCAAATCAGAACCACCATCAACAGCGAACGACGCATAAGGATCAGTAGTCACAACCGAAACAACAGCAGCACGAGAACCAGCCGGAAGCTCAACCGAACCACCAGTAGCATCCTGACCACCAACAGTCAAAGAATCAACACCAGTATCAGCGTTTGCAGCCACATTGAAGATCAATCTATACGTGTAAACCGAACCATCTCCGGCGGTTACGTTGATTTTTACAACGTTACGACCAGTGTGCAGTGCGTCTGCACCTATTGTGTCTGCGACTGCGTTGCTACTTGTTGGTGTAGCCACGATGTCAACACTCGACGTGCCATAAGGCAAATCGAAGCTATCTCCATCCGCAACGTCGTTTCCGTCGTACTGGAATGATGAAAGTGATACGTCGTCATCCTGAAGCACACGAAGTGTCACTGAATAGCTAGTAGAGGTACCGTCTTCTGCAGTAACCACAACAGATAGCGTGCTATCACCAACTTGAAGGTTTGCGTTACCAGTAATTGCTACAGAAGCTGAAGAGTCACTTGGAGTCGCTGTAACAGCTACTGCATCAGTCCCGTAAGGAAGGATTACAGTTCCACCATCCGCAACACGAGCTCCTGATACTTTGAATACTGCTAGAGAACTGATGTTTGAAGCGCTTTGAACGTTCAAAGTTACGTTATAGGTAGCTTCTGCCCCACTTTCTGAGACGACTTGTACCGTCAATGTGTTTGCACCTGCAGATAAACCCGTGCTACCTGAAACTGACACAGTAGAAGTCGAATCACTAGGCGTTGCGATTACTGATACTGCCGTGGTTCTAGGGTCTAAGTAAACTCTTCCCCCGTTGCGCACATCTTGGCCATTAACTTTGAAATTTGCTAGAGCAACATCACTTGAAAGCGCTAGAACCTTAACTTTTACTGTGTAGGCGTGGGTAGTGGTGCCATCTTCAGCAGTCACTGTGACGGTAACGGTGTTAATGCCTGTTACTAAGCCTGTTGACCCTGAAACCAGGCTCGTAGCATTCACGTCATTTGTTGTTGCTTCAACAGTCACAGCACTCGTTAACGGAGCAACTTCAATCAACTGACCAGGGGTTAAGGTAACTCCATTGACTTTTAGGGATGACAATGTTGCATCATTTGAGAAGCTCGGACCTACGTTGGTCACATAAACATCTACCGTGTAAGTCTGCTGAGTTGAATCAGCTCCGGTGACGGTTACCACGACATTGTTGTCACCAGAGGAAAGTCCGGTATCACCAGTTACGCTAGCGTTCGCAGATGGATCTGTTGGAGTGGCTACAACAGTAACTGAAGTAGTTCCGCCACTTACAACAAGAACATCGCCATCTTCTACGTCGCTTCCATTAATTGTGAACGTAGACAAAGATGTGTCCGAACCAGCTGCATTAGCAGCTGAAACTGACAATCCCTGAATCGGCACCACTAGTAGAAGCACCGCGGTGATTACCGTGAGCAACTTTTTAGCTGTCATTTTCATAGTTCCCTTGTTGTCGATCTTTTGGTTACTCATTATGCCTTCACCTTCACTGTGTAGGTTTGGCTAGTTCCATCTGCAGCTGTCACGGTCACTACAACGTCGTTGACGCCAGAGTGAATGTCACGGCCTGAGATTGAAACCGATGCACCGCTGTTGTTTGCCTGCGCAGAAACGTGGAGCTTGGATGTGCCTGGAAGAACACTCAACTTGCTCTTTCCTAGAACATTGAAGCCTTCAATTGTGAAGCTCTTCAAGCTAGTGTCGCTAGATAATGCGGGAACAACAAGCGTAACTGTGTATTCCTTGAAAGTTCCAGCTGGTGAAGTAACACGAACAACAAGGGTAGTTGGTCCTACTTGTAAGTCCTTGTTACCCTCGTAATACACCGTTGCCGCACTGTCCTGAGCGACAGCTACTACTTGTGCGAAGCGTGAACCGGCCGGCAGAGTAACAGAATCGCCGGGGTTCAAACTTGTTCCATTGACCGTCAAAGAACTCAAGTTGGAATTCGTAGATAGGGCTGCAACATCAACGTTTACCGAGTAAGTTCTAACCGTGTTGCCATCAGGAGCAGTGACTCTAATGTTCACAGCATTTGAACCGACAGTAAGCGACTTATTCCCAGCGATTTGGATAGCGGCTGCGGAATCTTCAGATGTAGCTATCACAGAAACATACTGTGATCCTGCAGGTAGTGAAACGGAAGCGTTCTCAGAATTAAGGTCAATGTTTGAGCCTCCCACCAACAAAGTCTTTAGCTTCGCATTACCAGAGAGACCCTTTGTTCTGAAAGTCACTGTGTAAGTTCTCTGGTCACCGTTAGGCGCACTAACCACAATAGTAATAACGTTGTCGCCGGCAATAAGGTCGGTGTTTCCAGTAACTTCAAAGGTGGCATTCTCATCAACGGTGGTCACGTCAACTTCAACCTCAGTAACCGTTGGGTCTGAAGCGAGAATCACATCATTGTTCAGGGCAACCTGACCATCTACCAAAATTTCTGAGGCACGGTTCTCACCAGAAATCTCAACTGTAACGGTCAGAGTGTAATCCTGAGTGGTCTCACCATCAGCAGCAGTAACAGTAACAGTAACGGTGTTCTCACCAGGCACCAGTGCGTCCGCTCCGGACGCAACAGCGCTTGCATTCGAGTCTGTAGGGACAGCAACAATGTCGATTGATTCTGTATATGGAGGCAATGTAATTGAATCGCCATCTTCTACGTCGCTACCATTTGCCTGGAATGTAGCCAAGCTGGTATCGGTGTTCAAAGCCACATTCAAGGTCACAGTGTAATCCTGAGTGGTCTCACCATCAGCAGCAGTAACAGTAACAACCAAACTGTTATCACCAGGCTGCAAATCAGTG
>CAIXVE010000080.1 GCA_903922825.1 uncultured Micrococcales bacterium
GACATGACTCTAACTATCGAAGCTGGCCGTGGTTATGTTACTGCCGCACAGAACCGTCAGCCAGATCACGCTAACAACGGAATCATTCCGGTTGACTCAATCTATTCACCAGTGCTAAAGGTTTCTTACCGCGTTGAGGCAACTCGTGCCGGTGAGTTCACCAACTTCGACAAGCTAATTGTTGATGTTGAGACCAAGGGTTCTATTTCTCCTAAGGAAGCTATCGCTTCTGCAGGTAAGACTTTGGTTAACCTATTCGGTCTAGCAGCTGCTCTAGATGAGAACGCAGAAGGCATCGACCTTCCAGTTTCTAGTGCTCCAGTTGATCTTCCACCAGCATTGGCAAAGCCTATTGAAGAACTAGATCTAACAGTTCGTTCATACAACTGCCTCAAGCGTGAAGGTATCAACACCGTTAGCGAACTAATCAACCTAACTGAAGACCAGTTGATGAACATCCGTAACTTCGGATCTAAGTCAGTTGACGAAGTCCGCGACAAGCTAACTTCAATGGGCCTACGTTTCCGTGACGCAGTTCCAGGCTTCGACGCTGCATACTTCAGCTCAAGTTTTAACCAGGACGACCAGGCGTAAGCCCAAGGTTTAGAAAGTAAGAGGAGAATCACATGCCACGCCCAACTAAGGGTCCTCGTCTAGGAGGATCTCCAGCTCACGAGCGTTTGATGCTAAACAACTTGGCGTCATCTCTTGTGACCCACAAGGCTATTACTACAACTCAGACCAAGGCTAAGCGCGTTCAGCCGGTTGCAGAGAAGCTAGTTACTCTAGCCAAGCGCGGAGACTTGCACGCACGTCGTCAGGTAATGGCCGACATCACAGACAAGAGCGTTGTCCACGAGCTGTTCACTAACGTAGCGCCACTAGTTCAGGACCGTAACGGTGGATACACCAGAATCACCAAGCTTGGTTTCCGTAAGGGCGACAACGCTCCTATGGCTCTAATCGAACTTGTTCTTGAGCCTGTTGTTGCTAAGCCTGCCAGAGCTAAGACCAAGCTAACCAACGCTATCAAGGCAACTGCAGTTGCAGCTCCGGTTGAAGAGGTTGTAGAGCACACCGAAGCGGAAACTGTTGTTGACGAGAACATCGTTGACGAAGCACCAGTTGCTGAAGTTGTTGCTGAGGCTCCTGTTGTTGAAGACGCTCCAGTAGTTGAAGAAGCCGTTGCTGAAGAAGCTCCTGCTGAAACTACTGTTGAAGCTTCTGAGGAAGCTCCTAAGGCCGACGAGGCCGAGTAATCTCGACATCTAAAAGAATCATGAATCAAGCCGTTGACCAATTGGTTGACGGCTTGACTCGTTTCCGGATTGATCTAAGTTACGACGGAACTGATTTCGCAGGTTGGGCTAAACAACCTGGTCTTCGAACTGTTCACGGCGAATTTGTTGCTGTGATGAACAAGATCTTTGGTCCTTCGGATACGGACTTTAGTTTGCGGGTTGCTGGAAGAACTGATGCCGGGGTTCATGCGGAACACCAGGTGGTTCACGTTGATTTATCTCCCGCTCAGTTAAAGCGCCTTGGTCGTAACCCAGATATGCGTTTGAAGATGAATGCTCTTCTAGATCCTGATATTCGCGTTATCAAGGTTTCTGAAGTTCCGGCCGATTTTCATGCCAGATATGCGGCCACTCATCGCCGCTATCGTTACACAATCGCTGATTCTGTTAGTGGCTGGAACCCGTTGCGAGCCAGATATAACCTTTGGCTCAAATATCCTCTGGATCTTGAGGCTATGCAGGCAGCTAGCAAAGAGTTCCTAGGACTGCATGATTTTGCGGCTTTTAGTAAGCCGAAACCAAAGGCCACCACCATCAGGGAACTTAGGGAAATAACGGTCAAAAGAAACAAGGCTTTAGGCAACGTTATCGAGATTGAGCTTATGGCTGATGCTTTTGCCCACAATATGGTCAGATCTATTGTTGGGGCGCTAATCAAGGTGGGAGCGGGCAGAGCCACCCCTAAAGATGTCGCAAAAGCCTTGAAATCGCGCTCTAGAGCCCATCCATTCAAGGTGGTCACACCTGAGGGTTTGAGCCTGATTGAGGTGGGATATCCTGCTATGAAGGACTATGGCAAGCAGGTTTTGATAACTCAGCACTTCAGATCCCTGGACGATAATTAGCGTTTTTGGGCTAAAACCTTGGGTTGCATATCAAGGCTCTTTCGGGATAAACTTGACCCTTGGTGCCTGTTATCAGGCAAAGAGATGAATTTATTCATCAACACTCCGTAAAGAAACAGAAAGCATTTTAACGTGCGTACATATTCACCTAAAGCTCACGAGCTTCAGAACGACTGGCTAGTTATTGACGCCACTGATGTTGTTCTTGGCCGTCTAGCTGCTACTGCTGCTTCACTTCTACGTGGAAAGCACAAGCCAACTTTTGCTCCTCACATGGACAACGGTGACTTCGTTGTGATCATCAACGCAGACAAGGTTGCTCTAACTGGAACTAAGTTGCAGAAGAAGAACGCATACCGTCACTCTGGTTACCCAGGTGGTCTAACTGCAACTACTTACGCTGAACTTCTGGAGAAGTCTCCAGAGAAGGCAGTTGAGAAGGCTATTCGCGGAATGCTTCCTAAGAACACTCTTGGTCGCGACCAGCTTGCAAAACTTAAGGTTTATCGCGGCAGTGAGCATCCTCATGCTGCTCAGTCTCCAAAGACATACGTAATCTCTCAGGTAGCGCAGTAAGCGCATTAGGTAATAGGAAAACATGCCAACTAAGAAAACTGCTGAAGCTGTAGAAGCTGCGCCAACATCTTTCACAACCGAAACTCCTGCTGCTAAGGAAACTAAGCCAGCTAAGTCTCGCGCACCGCTAACTGTTCCTGGAGCCGGCCTAGGTCGTCGTAAGGAAGCTGTGGCTCGTGTTCGCATTAAGCCTGGTACCGGAGTCATCAAGATCAACGGTCGTGAACTTGCAGAGTACTTCCCAAACAAGTTGCACCAGCAACTAGTTACCGACCCTTTCAAGGTTCTAGGTCTTCAGGATTCTTACGATGTTACTGCACGTATTCAGGGTGGTGGAGTTGCCGGTCAAGCTGGTGCTCTACGTCTAGGAATTTCTCGTGCACTTAACGAAATCGACAGAGACAACAACCGTCCAGCTTTGAAGAAGGCAGGCTTCCTATCTCGTGACGCACGTGTCATCGAGCGTAAGAAGGCTGGTCTTAAGAAGGCTCGTAAGGCTTCGCAGTTCTCTAAGCGTTAATTCGCTTCGAGCACATGCTCGGTTAGTCTTTAAACCATGGCCCGCTTGTTTGGTACCGATGGTGTTCGTGGAGTTGCGAATCGCGACCTCACCGTTGATCTCGCCCTAAAACTTTCTCAAGCTGCCGCCAACGTTTTGGGTGAAAAAGCACGCAATGAAGGTCGTCGACCTATCGCAGTTATCGGACGCGATCCACGCATCTCTGGTGAATATCTTGCAGCAGCAGTTGCATCTGGCTTGGCATCCTCAGGCGTTGATGTTTTTGATGCTGGTGTTATTCCAACTCCAGCAACAGCTTTTCTAACAGCCGATTTTGATGCTGATTTTGGTGTGATGATTTCTGCGTCACATAATCCAGCACCAGATAATGGCATCAAGTTCTTTGCTGCAGGCGGTCACAAACTTCCCGATGACGTTGAAGATCAAATTGAAGCAGCTATGCATCTTCCAGCCCTTAGCCCTATCGGTGCTGGCGTTGGTCGCGTTCAACGATTTGCTGATGCGGAAGATAGATACCTAGTTCACTTGCTTGGGGCTATTCCTAATCCACTTACTGGTTTGAAGATAGTTATTGACTGTGCTCACGGTGCAGCTTCAGCTATTTCACCCCAGGTCTTTGCAGACTCTGGTGCTCAGGTAATTGTTATTGGCAATGATCCTGATGGTCTAAACATAAATTCTGGGTACGGTTCAACTCACATGAGTGCACTGCAGTCTGCTGTTATCGAGCATGGTGCAGATATGGGCTTTGCTCACGATGGCGATGCAGATAGATGCTTGGCAGTTGATCATGCTGGTCAAATAGTTGACGGTGATCAACTGATGGCTATCCTGGCGTTGTCTTTGAAGGCTAGAGGGGAACTAGCTCGTAATACTTTGGTTGCAACTGTGATGAGTAATCTTGGGCTTCGGCTTGCGATGCAACAAGCTGGCATTGAGATGATTGAAACTAAAGTCGGGGACCGTTACGTTTTAGAGCAGATCCGAGAAGGTGGTTACACTCTCGGGGGTGAACAGTCAGGTCACATTATCTTTAGTCGCTTTGCAACTACAGGGGACGGTATTTTGACTGGATTGATGATTGCTGCCGAAGTTAACCGCACTGGTAAATCTCTAGATGAGTTAGCTAACCAAATGACTACCTATCCTCAGGTTCTTATCAACATCAAAAACGTTGATAAGTCGAGAGTTGAAACAGAGCCTGGACTTCAGGAAATTGTCAGCGAAGCAGAAGCTGATTTAGGTTCATCTGGACGTGTTCTGCTTAGAGCCTCTGGAACTGAGAACTTAGTTCGTGTGATGGTTGAAGCAAGTGATGAGGGAACTGCTCATTCTTGGGCGGATCGGATTGCACGTGTGGTTGAGAAAAATCTAGCTATTTAGATTTTTCTTAGCAATACTCGTTCAACTCTGTGTTTGATTCCTTTTTGCAGAACTAAAGTGGCTCTGGATTTTGTGGAGATAATGTTCTCTTGCAGGTTCGGGAGATTTATGGTTCTCCAGATTTCGATTGCTCGATCTGTTGCCTTCTCTTCATCCATTTGAGAGTAGCGATGAAAATATGAGGCTGGGTTTTGGAATGCCGAATCTCTTAGCTGCTTGAATCGGGCTAGATACCAGTTCTCTATTTCTTCGGTCGGCGCATCAACATAAATCTTGAAATCAAAATAATCACTTAGAGCAACTTCTTGACCTAAAGCTGGTGGCTGCAAGACGTTTAGACCTTCGATGATAACCACATCAGGCGATTCAACCACCACTTGTTCCCCTGGAACAATGTCGTAGCTTAGGTGAGAGTAGAGAGGAGCAGCGACTTTATCTTTGCCTGATTTGATGTCAGAAACGAACTTGATAAGGGCTAGTCGATCATAGGATTCAGGGAAGCCTTTACGAGCCATCAAACCTTTTTGTTCCAGAACCTCATTTGGATATAGGAATCCATCTGTTGTGACTAAGGCAACTTTTGGTGTTGTTTCCCAACGGGAGAGTAGTTCCTTGAGGAGTCTTGAAACTGTTGATTTACCGACAGCGACAGAGCCGGCAACGCCGATGATGAAAGGTGTTCTTTTAGGAGATTTCTCAAGGAAGTTTTTAGTAACCGAGTGAAGCTGTTGAGTTTGCGTCACATAAAGATTGAGTAGGTGGGATAGCGGAAGGTAAATATCTTCCACTTCTTGAAGATCAAGGAAGTCACCTAAACCACGAATCTTTTCTATTTCTAATTGAGTTAGAGGTGTTTCACTGGTTTTAGCCAGTTCTGCCCAGTCACTTCGTGAAATCTCTACGAAAGGGCTGACCGCCTCGGCATCTAATGGGTGATTGACTGCGGTCACAAGCCCATTCTGCCTTAAACTAGAGGTATGTGTGGAATCGTCGGCTACGTGGGACCTAAATCAACGGTCGATGTCCTACTTGGTGGACTTAAAAGACTCGAATACCGCGGCTACGACAGTGCTGGGGTTTCGGTCATAAACACCCTTGGGACTCTTGAAACCCGCAAGAAAGCCGGAAAGCTCTCTATCCTGGTTGACGATATCTATAAGACACCGCTAGGGGAAGCTCATATCGGCATTGGTCACACCCGTTGGGCAACCCACGGTGCTCCAACCGATGGCAATGCTCATCCACATCTGGGTGGAAATACCCAAAAACTTAGCTTGATTCACAACGGCATTATTGAGAACTTCTCTGAACTGAAATCTGAACTACTCGAAGCTGGTGTTTCTTTTGCTAGCGAAACTGACACTGAGGTAGCCGCTCACCTTATTGCTCGTGAATACGACAAGACAAATGACCTTATTGAATCTTTCAGAACCGTGGTTAGGCGACTGCACGGAGCGTTCACCATCCTGGTTATGCATGAGGATGAACCTGGGGTTGTTCTTGCTGCTAGAAGAAATGCACCACTGGTGATAGGTCTAGGCGAGGGCGAGAACTTCCTAGGTTCAGATGTTGCAGCTTTTGTTGAACACACCAAGCGAGCAATTTCAGTTGGGCAAGACGAGATTGTTATTCTGCGTAAAGATGCCGTCGAAATAGAGAACTTTGCCGGTCACAAGATTGAACGTGAAGAATTCCTAATTGATTGGGATGCCAGCGCTGCCAGCAAAGGCGGTTGGTCAAGTTTCATGGCTAAAGAGATTGCTGATCAACCACAGTCTGTTGCGGACACTTTGATGTCACGAGTTAGTAGCGATGGCACAGTTCACCTAGAAGAGTTAGCTCCACTAACTTCGCTACTACCTAAAATCGACAGAATCATTATGGTGGCCTGTGGCACAGCGGCCTATGCTGCTGAAGTTGGCAAGTATGCGATTGAGAGTTGGGCGAGAATCCCGGTTAGTGTTGAGCTTTCTCACGAATTCCGTTACCGCGATCCAATTTTGACTCCAAACACTTTAGTAGTGGCGGTTAGCCAATCAGGTGAAACCATGGACACCCTGATGGCAACTCGTTATGCCAAAGAAGCTGGGGCAACAGTTTTGAGTATTTGTAATACTCAGGGAGCAACTCTTGCTCGTGAAGCAGATGCTGTTCTCTATACGCATGCTGGACCTGAGGTTGCAGTCGCTTCGACTAAAGCTTTCACCTCACAGATTGTTTCAATGTATTTACTAGCTCTTCATATTGCTGGTATTCGTAACACCCGTTCACTAAACGAATTACAAGATACCGGTAAGAACCTTCTTAAACTTCCAGCCCAAATTGCAGATGTCCTTAGCAATACTCAGGGCATCAGATCTTTAGCTAAAGCCTATAAAGATGCAGAGACAGTCCTGTTTCTAGGTCGTAATGTTGGCTTCCCGATTGCTCTCGAGGGTGCTCTAAAGCTGAAAGAGCTTGCCTATATCCACTCAGAGGGCTTTGCTGCAGGGGAACTAAAGCATGGCCCGATAGCGCTAATTGAAGCCGGTCAACCAGTAATAGTTATTGTTCCTAGCCCAAATGACCCTGACTCTTTGCATGCCAAGGTAATTAGCAACATCGAAGAGATTAGATCTCGTGGAGCGAAGGTTATCGCTATTGCTGAAGAAGGTGACCAAAGAGTTGCTCAGCATGCCGAAGAGGTTTTCTTTATCCCTAAGGTTCAGCAGATGCTAGCTCCTGTCCTATCTGTGATTCCGCTGCAAATATTTGCAATGGAGCTCTCCTCAGCTAAAGGCCTTGATGTTGACCAGCCTCGCAACTTAGCTAAATCGGTAACAGTCGAGTAATCATGATTGTTGGGCTCGGAGTTGACCTGGTCGATCTGACCCGATTTGAACATAAGTTGCTTGAAACCCCGGCAATTATCGAAAAGGTTTTTTCAGTGAAAGAACGTGATTCTAAGCATCAAACTCTGGCCGGGTATTGGGCTGCTAAAGAAGCAGTGATAAAGGCTTTAGGGAACTCTCAAGGTTTAGCCTGGCATGATGTTGAAGTTATTAAAGATGAGCTTGGGAAACCACATCTTGAAATCAGTGGTGTTACCAAAGAACGAGCAGATTCGATGGGGATAAGTTCTTGGCATCTATCGATAAGTCATGATGGTGGCATGGCTGTTGCTTTTGTGATTGCGGAAGGTAACTAATGAGAAAACTAACTGTAGATTTAGGTAACCTAGCCAGCAATCTTTCAACCATGAGAAAACTTGTCAATACTGAAAGTGAAGTCAAAGTTCTCGGAGTTGTGAAAGCTAATGCTTACGGTCATGGAATGCTCGAAGTCGCTAAACGTTTAGAGCAAGAGGGAATAGATTTTCTTGGGGTTGCCGATCTCGAAGAAGCAAGAGCACTTAGATCTGCCGGTATCAGTTCAAGAATTTTGGCTTGGCTCCATGACCCTAAAGATGATTTTGTTTATGCAGTCAAGCACGATGTTGATTTAGCGGTGTCATCAAGTGATCAATTATTGAGAATCTCAAGGGCAAGCGATGAACTGGGCAAACCAGCACGCATCCACATCAAAGTGGACACTGGTCTTGGTAGAAATGGTGTCACACTGACCGAACTTGATTCGCTGCTAGGTGAAGTGAAGAGTGCAGTTGATTCAGGCAAAGTTATTACTAGCGGAATATTCTCTCATCTTTCTTCAACCGGGGTTCAAGAAGATTTAGCCCAGATAGCCAAATTTGATGAGGCTATATCTAAAGCTGAAGCTGCAGGTTTATCTTTCGAAGTTAGACATCTAACTGCAAGCGATGGAACTTTAAGCTATCCGCAGGCTAGGTATGAAATGGTTCGGCTAGGGGTTGCTCTCTATGGGCTTTCACCGTTTAGCGATAACAGAGCTAAAGAGTTTGGACTGAAACCAGTTATGAAAGCCACGGCAACTGTTGTGCAGACTAAGCGAGTTCCAGCAGGTGAAGGGGTTAGCTATGGATATCTTTATAAAACACCAAGGGAAACCACTTTGGCCCTAGTTCCAGTTGGTTACGCAGAAGGTTTACCACGTAACGCTTCGACTAAAGCTGAAGTTCTAATCAACGATAGAAAATTTGTGATTCAGTCAAGAATTGCTATGGATCAGTTTGTGGTTGATGTTGGCGATGCTTCGGTTACCCCAGGCGATGAAGTTATTCTGTTTGGAACTGAGAATCTAACGGCTGATGATTTAGCGGATGCCGCTGAAACTATTAACTACGAAATCGTCACTCGAATGGGCGGACGTTTCACCCGTGAATACATCGGCTAACTCTTGAACATTTTGCTCAACCAAATAATTCCAGATGCACAGGCAATGGATGAATTAGGTTTTCGTATTTCTCAAGAATTCAAAGCAGGGGATTTGATTTTATTGATAGGTCCTTTAGGTGCTGGTAAGACTACTTTGGCTAGAGGCGTTGGCCGAGGATTAGAAGTTGAGGGCAATGTGTCTAGTCCAACTTTCGTTATCGCTAGAACTCACCAGAGAGAAGGAGCCCCGCTAGTTCATGTTGACGCCTATCGTTTGGCTTCCGCTTATGAGCTTGATGATTTAGATATTCCTTTCGCCAGTTCAATTGTTTTAGTTGAGTGGGGGAAAGGTCTAACTGAGGATATTGCAGATAGCTGGTTAGAGATCCAAATAGATAGAGATAGCTCTGGTAAAACAGAGGAACGTCAAGTGAGTATTACTGGATTTGGTGAGCGTTGGGCTGGGGTTGAGTTGTGATGTATTCAATAGCTCTTGATACCTCTGCTGGAACTACTGTTGCACTTTTACAAGATGATGATGTTTTAGCAGAGTTGAATTTTGATGAAAACATGACCCATGCCGAACGTATCGGTCAAGCACTTAGCGAGGTTCTAACTAAAGCAGCTATTCGTCCAGCCCAGATAGATCGAGTGGTAGTTGGGATGGGGCCAGGTCCTTTCACAGGTCTGCGGGTGGGTTTAGCAGCAGCTAAGTTTTTTGCTCTGGGGGCTAATGCTGAACTGGTCGGGGTTTGTTCACTAGATGCTATTGCTTTGAATTTCTATGAACAGAACCAAACTGCAGGAGCGCTCCTGGTTGTCACTGATGCTAGACGTAAAGAAGTTTTCTGGGCAGCCTATAGCGGATTATCATCTGGGATTCCAATTCGGGTGGTGGGCCCGAGTGTTACTAAAGAGGAAAACATCAAAGACTTCATTGATGTTGATTCACATCAGAGAACTGAAATTTTGGTCACCGCTGCGGCGTTAGGGAAAATAGCTTTTAGCGAGACCAGCACGGAGTTAGGTGCTAATTATGACGTTAGCCCGATTTACCTTCGTGAACCGGATGCGGTTCCAGGTAAAGGTAAGCGGGTGAGCAGCTGATGTTGATTCGTGAGGCAACTGAGAAAGACCTTTCCGGAATCATGGCTTTAGAGCAGGAATGCTTTAGTAACGATGCGTGGTCAGAAGATGTGATGAATAGCGAACTGATCGCTTCACACACTTTCTATGTTGTTGTCCTAGAAGACGAGAAGATTATCGGCTATGCGGGTTTGAGTAAACTCCCTGGCAGCAATCAGGCAGATATTCAGACTATTGCCACCAGTCCTTCGGTTAGAGGCAAAGGCTATGGCCGCGCTCTGATGAATGCTCTAACCGCAAAGGCTAAAGAGCTTTCTGCAACAGAGATATTCCTAGAAGTCAGGGCAGATAACACCACAGCCCAAAAGCTATATGAGATGTTTGGCTTCACAAGAATAGGTATTCGAAAGAATTATTATCAACCGGATAACGTTGATGCCTTTGTCATGAAAACTTCAATCAACACCAAAGAACCAATTGTTTTAGGCATCGAGAGTTCCTGTGATGAGACCGGGATTGGTATTGTTCGGGGAAATCAACTGTTAGCGAATGTAATCTCCTCATCCATGGAACAGCACGCAATCTTTGGTGGGGTTGTGCCTGAAGTTGCTGCTCGCGCGCATCTTGAGGCACTAACCCCTGTCTTAGATGAAGCTCTAAATAAGGCCAACATTGCCCTCGATGATATTGATGCAATCGCAGTGACCAACGGACCTGGTTTAGCCGGTGCTCTAATGGTTGGTATTTCAGCAGCTAAAGCACTTTCAGTTGCAACCGGTAAACCTATCTATGCTGTTAACCACTTGGTTGGACATGTTGCAGCTGACATTCTTGCAAATGGCGAGGTCGCAACTCCGACTATTGCGCTGCTAGTTTCTGGTGGCCACACTTCACTTTTACTAGTTAGAGATTTATTAAATGATGTTCAACTGCTAGGTGAAACAATTGATGATGCAGCTGGGGAAGCTTTTGACAAGGTGGCTAGAGTCTTAGGCCTGCCATATCCTGGTGGACCACAAATAGATCGGGTGGCTAAAGATGGTAATCCATCTGCCATTAGATTCCCTAGAGGATTATCACTGCCTAAAGATATGGCAGAGCATCGTTATGACTTTAGTTTCTCTGGACTAAAGACAGCCGTAGCAAGACATGTTGAAGTTCTTGAAGACAGGGGTGAAGAAGTTAATCTCCCTGATGTCGCTGCGAGCTTCCGTGAAGCAGTGGTGGATGTTTTGGTGAGCAAAGCCATCAATGCTTGCAAAGAAAACGGTGTTCCAAGATTGCTTCTAGGTGGCGGTGTTACGGCTAATGCAAGGCTTCGTGAAGTGGCCGCTAAACGCTGTCTAGAAGAAGGTATTGAGTTACGTATTCCACCTTTTGATCTCTGCACAGATAACGGAGCCATGATTGCAGTTCTTGGAGCCCAGTTGATTATGAGTGGAGCAGCTCCAAGTAATCTTTCTTTTGGCGCTAATTCAACGCTTCAGGTCACTAAAGTCCAGTCCTAGACTCTAAGTCAAAACACATCTCTAATACAGCCGACTCCCAGTTTCAGTTGCTCTAATAAAGACATTAGAAGTTCAAACTAACAAAGGAGATTTGATGGCTGAGTCCAACAAATACGATTTCACCAAGCTAAACACCTTGGCAGTTGTTTCACTAGCCTCAGGTCTAACCTTGCTAGGTTCTGTGTCTGCCGTAATCACCGGACACATCGCTCTAGCCCAATTGAAGGACAGCAAAGAAAATGGACGCGGATTCGCTATTGCGGGTCTAGTTCTAGGTTATGCAGGGATTGCCTTTGGCATCCTGTTTGCAATCTTGAATGTTGTTCTCGAGAGCAGACACGGTATGCGTATTGATAACGATATGCTGCACCGTGGACCGGGTAACAACTTTGACGACAACGGATTTGTCCCACCGATGGTAACCCCAACTGCAACTCCGGTCCCTAACAACTAGAGGCACCGGTCAAGTAAGAACAGTAAACCCCTCATTCCCCTCGCTGACACCGAGGGGTTTACTGTTTAACTGGCTGCACGACTAAAACTCTGTGTTGGTCTTGAACCCGAGTAACGATGATGGTCGCTGGTATAGATCCTTTGAGATTTAGCTCACGACGTAGTTGCTCTGGAGTGATGTCTGCGCCTCGCTTCTTAATCTCAAGTGGACCAATATCCAAAGCCTTTAGATAAGCCTTCAGTTTCTTCCTATCGAATGGCAGCGAATCGATTAGTTTGTATTTCTTGAGCCACGGGGAGTCAACAGAATCACCAGTTAGGTAAGCAATCTCATTTGCTATGAGTTTCAGATTCAGTTGATTAGCCAGATCGCCTATCAGATGCGATCTGATTATGCTGCTATCTGGTTCATATATGAATTCGCCAAGCTCGCCTAGTTCTGCATCAGTTCTCGCTCGGTTAGAGGAGGTTAGTTCATGGAAACCTTTGCTGGTGATCAGTAATGCTGCTCTAGAAACCTCAGGCCTTTTAACTTTCCCAAAATAGAGACCGACTTCAACAAGTTCTCCTTCAACGGAAACCCAAACCGCTTCAGCTTCATCAGGTATGAGATCATGGTCCATGCCTGGACCTAGCTTGACAATAGTCGGTTTAGTTTTGGCTACGGTAAGGACAAAGTCGTAGCTTGGCGTGAAATCGATTGGATCAAACTTACGTTTATTTTCATCTCGTCTAGCCGGGTCAAGAAAGAGACCGTCATATTTGCTTAGATCTAGTTTTGTAACATCTTCTTGTTCAACCGTCACGTTTTTGAAACTTGCTAGGTTATATGTCGCTACAGCGGCAGTGACTTCATCTAATTCAAAGGCTGAAACAGTTAGATCTAAACTTGCCAGAGCTAGAGATTCTGCACCTATTCCGCAACCTAAATCGGCAATATGAGCTAGCCCAGCGTCCCGAAATCTTCCAGCATGAAGCGCTGCAACCTGAAGCCTTGAAGCTTGCTCTAAACCAGATTGGGTAAAAATCATCTGCTGAGCAAAATCGCCGAACTTACCTTCGGCTTTTCTTCTTAGTTTCACCTGAGACAGAACATCTCCAACCAGCTCTGGGTCATGCCCCTGTTTTCTTAGGTCCGTAACTAGCTTGAGCACATCGGTCTTGGATTCAATCTGGCCAACGGAGTCCAAGAGTTCTAGGCCCTCACGGCTTATCAGTTTCAGGAAGGATTGGCGGTTCACCTCTCAACGCTAACAGGATAGGGGTTAGCACTCAGGAGATGAGAGTGCTAATATGGAAACACGTCAAAAGACGAATATTCCAAACTAAGACAAAAGAAGAGGTTCAACATGTCGGTTTCAATTAAGCCGCTTGAAGATCGTATTGTCGTTCTGCCAGTTGAGGCAGAGCAAGTCACCGCTTCGGGTCTGGTAATCCCAGATACCGCTAAAGAGAAGCCTCAGGAAGCCGAAGTTATCGCTGTTGGTCCAGGCCGCATTGATGACAACGGTAACCGAGTGCCACTAGATATCGCTGTTGGCGACAAGGTCATTTTCTCTAAATACGGTGGCACTGAGCTAAAGATGAACGGCAAGGAATACCTTGTCCTTTCAGCTCGAGACATCCTTGCTGTGATTGTTCGCTAAAGCACAGTTTCTAAACCTTAGCTAAGCCCCGGGAATCCTCGGGGCTTAGCTGTTTAAAGGGGCACCCTAAGGCAATAGTATTTTTAGTAAGGATTTGGTTAGGGCGTTCAAATGGCAGATGAAGAGTTCAACAGCGACGACGTTGTTGCCGTTCCACTGCGTCACCCTTGGCGATGGGTTTTCGGTGGTGTTGCCACAGCTCTGCTTTTAGGTTTCATTTGGTCAATCTATTCAGCTAAATCAATCCAGCACAACATAGTTACCCAGTTCATGTTGGATCCTAGAATCCTTGAAGGTATGTTCGTTACTCTTTGGGTAACTGTGGTTTGTATGTTCATTGCAACTGTTTTGGCGACAATTCTTGCAATTATGAAGCTGAGTGCAAACCCTTTGCAGCGCTGGCTTGCAACTGGTTTCATTGAATTTTTTAGAGGAACACCTTTGCTTTTGCAGATTGTGTTCTGGGGTTATCTTGGAATCATCTTTCCAAATCTTTTTGTTGGTATCCCTTTCACTAACATTATTTTCTTTAGTGGTCAGACCAGCCAACTTATTCCTGCGATCCTGGCTGGAATAATTGCCCTGTCACTAAACGAAGCTGCATACTCTGCTGAAATTGTTAGAGCAGGTATTTTGGCGGTTGACTCCGGTCAGGTTGAAGCAGCTAAGTCTTTAGGTATGTCCGGTGGCTACACAATGCGAAGAATTGTTCTTCCTCAGGCTATGCGTGTGATTATTCCACCGATGGGTAATGAATTTATTGGAATGCTTAAGAACACATCTTTATTGCAGGTAATTGCAGTTGCTGAGCTTTATACCCAGGCCAGCACAATCTCCTCAGCGAACCTAGCTCAGATTGAGTTGTTGATTGTTTCAGGTTTCTGGTATTTGGTTATGACAACTGTTCTAGGTTTCCCGCAGCGAGCACTTGAACGTAAATACGGCAGAGGTTTTGCTGTCGTTGGTGCAAGAAGTGAAGGCAGAGCGTTTAAGGTGGGGAAGCGCTAATGACTAAGTTGATGGTTGATGCACGTTCAGTAAAGAAGCGTTACGGTTCAAATGAAGTCCTTCAGGGAATTAGCCTGACAGTTGAGCAAGGTGAGGTGCTTTGCATCATTGGACCTTCAGGTTCAGGTAAATCAACTTTCTTGAGATGTTTGAACCACCTTGAATCTATAAATGGCGGTCGAATTATCGTCAATGGTGAACTCATGGGTTACCGTCAGGTCGGTAACGTATTGCACGAAATGAAGCCTTCAGAAATAGCCCGTCAAAGGCAGTCGATCGGAATGGTGTTCCAGCGGTTTAACCTTTTCCCTCACATGACCGCTTTGGAGAACGTAATCGAGGCTCCTATCGGGGTTTCAAAGGTTTCACCAGCTGAAGCAAAGAAATTGGGCCAGGAGCTTTTGGCTCAAGTGGGCCTGGCTGAAAAGGCGGATCACTACCCAGCCCAGCTTTCGGGCGGTCAGCAGCAACGAGTTGCCATCGCTAGAGCTTTAGCTATGAAGCCGACACTGATGCTTTTTGACGAGCCAACCTCTGCCTTGGATCCTGAGTTGGTAGGGGATGTTCTTGACGTTATGAAGGGTCTAGCTAAGGCTGGAATGACTATGATTGTTGTAACGCACGAGATGGGCTTCGCTCGTGAAGTTGCAGACAAAGTTGTCTTCATCGACAAGGGTCAAATTGTTGAGATGGGTACGCCAAAAGAGGTTTTAGATAAACCTAAGGAAGCAAGAACCAAAGCTTTCCTCAACAAAGTCCTTTAGATAATGAAGCGTAAAACTAATGAGAGCGAGTAAAAATGGCTAACAAGAAACTAGGCTTTGTCGCAGTTATGGCGGCGGGGCTTCTACTACTTGCTGGATGTTCATCTCCAGTAAGCAACGGTGTTGACCAATCAAAGGTTGACAAAGCAGCTCAGGCACTTTTGCCTAGCAAATACATCGACAAGGGAATCAATGTTGCTAGCGACATTCCTTGGGAACCATTCGAGTACAGCGATGCAAGCGGCAAGCTTGTAGGTTTTGACGTCGAACTTGGTGCACTTATCGGCGAAAAGCTTGGTGTCAAGGTTGAATTCGTAAAGCAGGCCTTCGACAGCATCATTCCTTCACTTGAAGCTGGAACTCACGACATCATCATCAGCGACATGAACGACACTCTAGAGCGTCAGGCAAAGGTTGACTTCGTTGACTACCTAATCGCCGGTTCACAGCTGATCGTAAACAAGGGCAATCCTGAGGGCATCATGACCTCATCTGACCTATGTGGTAAGACTGCAATTGCTGAAAAGGGAACTTCACAGATCGACCTTTACGCAAC